>JAJYPH010000020.1 GCA_021795575.1 Bacillota bacterium | reverse complement strand
CGGTTGTCCCCAATCGGGAGCAATCCCGCGCGCTTGTCCACGATCGGGGCGGACGCGGGGGATGACCATCCACCGGTTGTCCCGGGCCCCAAGCCCCGAGTAGCACGCGGACGAGGCACTTGTCCCGGTATCCACAGGCTTTACGACTACGACGAGGTTTAGATGTCTATCAAGTGATCAGAGACGACAAACGAGCCGACCGAAGGCTCAAAAACCCAGAGGAGTGACAGCGTGCGTTTTGTAGCGGACCAAGCCCAGTTGGCCCGGGCCCTCCAGCAGGTGACTCGGATCGTGAGCCCCCAGAACACGCTGCCGGCGTTGGCCGGCGTTCGCATCGAGGTGCGCGCCGCCGACGGCACGGATGGACATGGCACCGTCCGCCTCGCCGCCACCGACCTGACATCGGAAATCACCGTGGAGGTGCTGGCCAGTGGGGTCGAACCCGGTGGCCTCATCCTGCCCGCGGGTCCCCTCACCGACCTGGTACTGCGGGTTCCCACCGCGGAGGTGCGGGTGGAGGCAGACAGCGCGGCCCACCGCGCCACCGTGGCTTACGGCCGAAATCGCACGACGCTGCAGGGATTCGCGGTGCAGGAAATGCCGCAGTTCCCGCGGCAGGAGGAAGAACCGGCCTTGTTTGACCTGCCGCCCGGCGCGCTGGGCCGGCTCGCGCGGCAAACCGTATTTGCGACGGCGCACGACGAAAGCCGCCCCATCTTAAAGGGGACCAGCGTGCATGTGGCCGATGGCAAGCTCGTCATGGTCGGAACCGACGGCACTCGGCTCTCGCACGCGTGGGTGGCGCTGCCAGACTATCGGGGCCCGGTGCTGGACTTTGTGCTGTCGCAGCGCGCCCTGGCCGAGGCGGCCCGCCTCTCCGGGTCGGAGGCGGCCCACGTCAAGCGAGCAGGCAATCAGCTGGAAATTGTGACCGCGGGTGGCACGCTCGTCACCCTGCTCCTGGAAGGCCGCTTTCCCGACTACCAGCGGGTGCTGCCGGAACAGTACCTGACCCGCATCCGCGTCAACACGGACCAGATGCGGGGCGCGGTGGAGCGGGTCAACCTGATTGCGCACCGGGATCGCGCGGGATCGATTCGCTGCACTTACAACGGGGGCACGCTCGAAATCCAGTCCGAGGCGGTGGACGTGGGGCAGGCGTACGAGATGCTGGAGGTGGACGGGGAAGGCCAGGCCATGGAGCTGTCGTTCAGCCCCAACATGCTGCTCGACGGCATCAAGTCGCTGGAGACCGAGGTGATGGCGCTCGACCTGTCGGGTCCCGAGATGCCCGCCCGCCTCTCGGAAGTGGACGGCACGAACTACTTTCACATCGTGCTGCCCCTGAGGCAGATGGTGTAAGTGCAGCTGTCTCGGCTGGTCCTGCGCAACTTTCGCAATATCGAGGCGGCCGAAATCGCGTGGTCACCGGCGCTCACGGTGCTGGTGGGTCGAAACGGCCAGGGCAAGACGAATGTGCTGGAGGCGGCCAGCCTGGCGGTGTCACGCCAGGCGCTGCGGGCCAAGAGCGAACGCGAGCTCACGCGCTTCGGCACGGACGGATACCACTTGGCCGCCACGCTGACGGGGGAGGGCGGCGAGGAACAGAGCGCCACCCGCTCGGTCTGGCTCCATCCCCCGCGACGCAAGGTGGCGGGTCCCGAGATGCCGGTGGTCACGTTTTCCCCAGACGACCTGGCCGTGGTCAAGGGATCCCCGGACGGACGGCGCGAGTTTTTCGACCGCATGCTGAATCAGTTGTTTGCGCGATATCGCCGCGAGTGGTCGCGCTACCAGCGGGCCGTCGCTCAGCGCAACCGCGCCATCAAAGAGGATCAGGCGGATGCCGTGCTGCAGGGCTTCGAGCCCCTGTTGGCAGAATCGGGGGCCTACTGTTGGCAGCAGCGCGCGTGGCTCGTCCACGAACTGGGTCCGCTGGTGGTGGCCGTCTACCAGACCCTGGCCCCGAGCGAAGCGCCCCAGCTGGCGCTCGTGCCTGGCGGCAGCGACGTGGTCCTGGACCGCGGGGGACTCGAGTCCCTGTTGGATCGCACCCGTGCCCAGGATCGGCGCCGCGGCGCCACCAGCGTGGGCCCGCATCGCGACGACGTTCGGCTCCTGGTGACCGGGGTTGACGGCCGGCTCTTGTCCCAGGGACAGCAGCGGACTCTGGTGTTGGCGCTGCACCTGGCCTCCCGGCGCCTGTTGGAACGAGAACTCGGCGTGCGGCCGCTCCTAGTCCTGGACGACGTGCTGTCGGAGCTCGACTCGGCGCGCCGCCACGCGCTGTTGGAGGTGGTCACCGCCGTGGGGCAGCAAAGCATTGTGACGGATGTGACAGACGTATCGACCGTGGACGGTAGGGATGCACGCGGGGTGTGGCCGCTCGCCGCCTGGCGGTATCGCGTGGCCGACGGACGCATCAGCGCCCTGGACCCCATCCCATGAAAACCTTGCACGACATTTTAACCGACTTGGCCGACCGCTACCGCTGGCACCGCGCGGAGCTGTTGCTGGAGGTAGAGCGGGTGTGGCCCGAGGCCGTGGGACCGCAGATCGCGCGGGTCACCCGCCCCATCGGGTGGCTGGACGGGGTGCTCACGATTGCCGTGCCGAGTCCCGTGTGGACGCAGGAACTGCGCTATCTGGAGGAAGAGCTGCTGAGCGCCGTCAACCGACAAATCACGGGGGGCGAGGTGCTGCGCATTCGCACGGTGGTGCGCCCCGGGGCGCCCGCTCACCCAGGCGTGGCCCGCCAGGAGGCGGCCGCGCGTCTCGCGGCTCTGTCGAAGCGGCTGCATGAACCACCGCCGGACGAACCACACTGATAGCGCAAGCTATAAAAAAATTGCTAGCCGGGGAGTCGAGCGTCGTGTTTCTGCATGTGGGAGGGGACCGGTTGGTGGCCCTAAGCGACCTCGTGGCCATTTTGGATGCCGGCGTGCTGACTGAGTCGCGCGAAACGCGCCAGATGTACCTGCGCCTTCGTAGTGAAGGTGCGGTCAATCCGGTGGACCCCTATTGGCGGCGGTCGCTGTTGGTGACCGACGAGGGCATCACGGAAAGCACCGTGGCGAGTCTCACCCTGTACGACCGCTGGCACCGCATGAGCCGCCAGTGGGGCACGGATCCGGCGTCGTCGCTCGCATGATATAATTTAACAAAGGCGCGCCTGGGGCGTCATCAATATCTTGCTCGCGCTAAGCCGTGGGTTATTTTTTGCGGGGGGACAACGTGGCAGATCAACAGGCCCCGGTCTATGACGAAGGCCAGATTCAAGTCTTGGAGGGACTCACGGCCGTGCGCAAGCGGCCGGGGATGTACATCGGCACCACGGGACCGCGGGGGCTGCACCACCTGGTGCAGGAAATTGTCGATAATGCCGTGGACGAAGCCATGGCCGGCCAGTGCGACCGCGTGGCCGTGACCCTGAACGCGGACGGATCCGTATTGGTGGAGGACAACGGTCGGGGCATCCCGGTGGGCCTTCACCCCACGGCGGGCATTTCCACGCTGGAAGTGGCGCTGACCATGCTGCATGCGGGGGGCAAGTTTGGCGGCAGCGGCTACAAGGTGTCCGGGGGGCTGCACGGCGTGGGCCTTTCGGTGGTGAATGCGCTCTCCCGTGAGCTCACGGCGGAGTCGCGGCGCGACGGACGCCGCTACCGTCAAGCGTATCGGGAGGGCATCCCTCAGGGTCCGGTGGAAACCGTGGGTCCGGCCCGCGACACGGGGTTTTCGGTGCGCTTTTACCCGGACGCGACGATTTTTACGGAGACCGTCGTCTTTGACTTCGACACCATCGCGAACCGGCTGCGGGAAATGGCGTTTTTAAACGCCGGCCTGGAGCTGTCGCTGGCCGACGAATCCACCGGGGCCACCGTGCGCTTTTTGTATCAGGGCGGCGTGCAGTCGTTCGTCGAGTACCTGAACCTCAACCGAGAAGTGATTCACGAAAAGCCCATTCATCTTCGCGCGACGCGCGATGAGGTCATGGTGGACGTGGCGCTGCAGTACAACGACAGCTACACGGAGACGCTCTTTACGTTTGCCAACACCATTCGCACGCACGAAGGCGGCAGTCACGAAGCGGGATTCAAGTCGGCCCTCACCCGGGTGTGCAACGACTACGCCCGCAAGAGTGGCGTCTTAAAAGACGCGGACAGCAACCTGTCGGGCGAAGATGTGCGCGAGGGACTCACGGCCATCATTGCGGTCACGCTGCACGACCCGCAGTTTGAGGGACAGACGAAAACCAAACTGGGCAACTCCGAGGTGCGCGGCATCACCGAGGCGGTGGTGGCGGATGGGCTCGCGACGTTCCTGGAAGAAAACCCTGCGGTGGCCAAGCGCGTGCTGGAAAAGGCGGTGAACGCCGCGCGCGCCCGCGAGGCGGCGCGCAAGGCGCGAGAGCTGACGCGGCGCAAATCGGCCTTGGAAACCGCGGCGCTCCCGGGCAAGCTCACGGACTGCACCAGCCGAGACCCGGCGGAGTCCGAACTCTACCTGGTGGAGGGGGACTCCGCCGGGGGATCGGCCAAGCAGGGTCGCAACCGCATGTTTCAGGCCATTTTGCCGCTGCGTGGAAAAATTTTGAACGTCGAGCGGGCACGTCTCGACAAAGTGTTTGCCAACGAGGAGATCCGTGCCATGATCACCGCCATCGGGACGGGGGTCAGCGGCGAGTGTGACCTGGCGAAGGCCCGTTACCACCGGGTGGTGATCATGACCGACGCCGACGTGGACGGGGCCCACATCCGGACACTGCTGCTGACGTTTTTTTACCGATACATGACCCCCCTGATCGAGGGAGGGTACGTATACATTGCCCAGCCACCGCTTTACCGGGCCAAGAAGGGCAAGGTCCAGCGGTACTGCTACGACGATGCCGCGCTGGACGCGTTCATGCAGGAGTACGGGCGCGACCACGTGGACATCCAACGCTACAAGGGCTTGGGGGAAATGGACGCCGAGCAGCTGTGGGAAACCACGATGGACCCCGAGCGCCGGACGTTCCTGCAGGTCAACCTGGACGACGCGATTGACGCCGACGTGATTTTCACCACGTTGATGGGCGAGAAGGTGGAGCCGCGACGCAACTTCATTGAGGAGAACGCCCACTTAGTGCGCAATCTGGACACCATCGGCTGAGCCCAGCGCCCGAGTGAGAGGGTCAGGCACCCGACGCGAGAGGAGCATCCTGGTGGATTGGCCCTATCGTCTGGGGAAGGTGGTGCACGAAAGTGCCCACACGCGCGTGTACCAAGCCACTGACCCCGAGGGCCACGCGCGGATCCTCAAGCGGCCCGCGGCCGACGAGCCGCCGCCCCTAGTGCGGGAGCGCTACCGCCGGGAGGCGGCGGTGCTGCAGCTGATCGACGGGGCGCCCCACGTGGTGCCGTTTTTGGGCCTCGAGGAGGTTCTGCGGGTCCCCTGGTTGGTGTTTGACGACCTGGGCAGCCTGCCGTTGGCAGTCTGGTGGCGCGGGGCTGACCTCACACCGGCCAAGCGGCTGGAGATGGCGATTCACCTGGCACGGGCCGTGGAGAGCATTCACGCCCGAGGCGTGATGCATCGCGCGGTGCGGCCTGAGCATGTGCTGGCGGCCCCCGACGGCGGTGCCGCGTGGCTGATTGACTTCCAGGCGGCCCGCCGCACCCCGCAGGAAATTGTCGTGCAGGGCACGGCCGTAGGGACCGCCACCGCGGCCGCTTACCTCGCCCCGGAGCTGACCGGGCGGATGAACCGCCCGAGCGACTCCCGGGCGGATCTGTATGCGCTCGGGGCGACCCTCTACCATCTGATGACGGGAAGACCGCCGTTTGCGGGGGACAGCGTCCTGGAGCTGGTGCATGCCCACCTGGCGCGGCGGCCGGTGCCGCCCTCGGACATCGGGGATGTGCCGGCCCGCGTGTCTCAGATCATCCTCGCGCTGTTGGAGAAGGAGCCCTCCGCCCGGTATCAGTCGGCCCACGGCGTGGTGGCCGATTTGACGCGGTGCCGTGAGGGCGAGGGCGTGACCGCGCCACTTGGGAGCGAAGACCATCCCATCGCGTTTACGCAGTCACCCGGGCTGTATGGCACCGAGGCGGCGACCCACGACGTGCTGGACGCTTGGGCGCTGGTGCGGGATGGGGGAACGGAGTGCGTTCTGCTGGTAGGGGAGAGCGGCACCGGCCGCACGGCGAGCTTGAGGGAGGTGCGGGTCCAGCTGGCCGACGAGGCCGGCTTCGTCCTGTCGGGAGACTGGGGCGCCGACCGCTCGAGCGTGCCCTATGCCGGCCTCATGGAAGCCGTCGACCAAGCGCTCACGAATCTCCTGGAGCGGTCGGATGAAGAGCTCGCCGCGTGGCGCCAACGGGTCAGGAGCTACGTGGGAGTGCACGAGGAGTTGTTGACGCGTCTTCCCCATGGACGGACCTTTATTGGAGGGGAAGATCCCGGACCCCGCGGTGCGGCCCACACCGAGGCAGCAACTGATTGGGCGCGCACCCTCCACCAGGTCCTGGCCGCGCTGGCGGAGGGTGCTGGGAAACCGGTGCTGCTCACGCTGGATAACTTGGATGCCGCCGACGACCAGAGCCTGGGGTTCCTCGGCGACCTCATGGCCGCCGCGGATGCGCCGACCTGCTTGGTCGCAGCGGCCAGCCGCCCGGCCAGCCGGCTGTTGCTCTACCGCACCACTTGGAGTGCCAGTCCCTCGTATCGAGAGGTGCCGCTGGCCGGCCTCGCCCGAGACCAGGTGGCCGCCCTGGTGGCCGACAGTTTTCATCGCCCCCGGACGGCCGTGGGCGACCTCGCCCAGCTGCTCCTGGACCGCTCACAGGGGAACCCCGCGCTGGTGCGGCAGCTGCTGGACACACTGGCGCGCCGGGGGGGCATTGGCTACGACGCGGTCCGGCGCCAGTGGACGTGGGATGCCGACGCGGCGCAGCAGCTGGAGGCCGACGCGAGCGTGGTGGATCTGCTCATCGCCCGCGTGTCGAGCCTGCCGCCCCGCACGCGGAAGAGCCTGGCGATGGCGGCCGTGCTGGGGGTGCGCTGGGAGGGGACGGTGCTGGGGCGCGCGCTCGCCTGGGGACCGGCGGCGCTGGAGGACCATATGGCTTCCTTGGTGAGCGCCGGTCTCCTGTACACGGTGGAAGGCGCCGCCGGAGACCGGCGCGAGTATGCCTTTACCCATCCCGATTTGCAGCGTGCCTTGTACCGTCGGCTGTCCGCGCCGCGCCGTCGAACGCTGGATCTGGCCGCGGCACGGGCGCTTTCGGCGCCCGATGCCGTACCGTCGGACTGGCCGCGGGTGGTGCAGCACTATCGGGCGGCCGGCACGGGGCTCACCGATCCCGCGGAGCGCCTGGCGGTGGCCGGCTTTTGTCTGAAGGCCGCGGAGTGGTCCTCTCTGATGGGCGCGTTTCACGAGGCGTGCCAGGTGCTGGCGGCGGGCATCGGGTACCTTCCCCCCGACGCGTGGTCATCCTGCTACCGGCTGGCGCTGGATCTGCATGCCTCACACATCCAGGCGCTGTTGGCCGACCATCAGGTCGAGACCTGCATCGCCGAGGCGGCCGCGGTCAAGCCGCACGCCCAGGGATTTTTGGACCGGGCGGCCGTCCTGGGCCCATTGACGAATCTCTACACGGTGCTGGACCAGCCGGCTGAGGTGCAGCAGGTGGGGGTGGAGGTGCTGGCGGGGGCAGGCATCGCGCTGCCCACCTCGGTCACGCCGACCGATGTAGATGCGCTGTACCGCCGAGTCCGCCGCCGGCTGAAGGAAAAGTCCTCGGCCGCGTGGCAGGAGTGGATCGCACCCGATGATCCGACCATCACCAGGCTCCACGAGATTTTCACGATCCTGGCCAACGTGCCGGACTCCAACTGGGCGAACTATGTGCGGCTGCTCCAGCTGGATTTGGCGCTGGACCGCGGGTGGGATGCGCGAGCCCTCCTGGCGCTGTTCGCGCCCATCCGCATCCTCGATCTCAGCCAACGCGCCGCTCTGGCCGACATGCTGGGCCTGGCCGACCTGGCCCTCGCGCTCTCGGACCGTCTGCCCAACGCGCGGGCACGCCTGAACCTCACAATGGAGATGGCCGGCCACCTGGTGCACTTTCGCCAGCCGCTCCGCGTGGTGCAAGAGTGGTTCGCACGACACTACGACCTGTGCTGGCACGACGCCGTTCCGGCCTTCGGTCTGATCCACGCCCCCGCGTGGGTGGCGGCCCAACTGGCGGCCGGGTTCCCGCTGGCCGAGGTGGAGCAGCACCTCGGGGAGAAGGCGGCGCTGGCCCGGTCGCATGGCGTAGGCATGCCGGCCCGTGCGTTTGGATTGCTGCAGCGGACGCTCGCCCAGTGGCGGGGGACCGGGACGTCGACGGAAGAACCACCCACCAGAGGGGACGCGGCCGTCAGCATTGTGGACCGTGACGACCACCTGCTGTCGGCGTGGCTCATGGCTTGGGACGCGGGGCTGGAGGGTGACGCCGAACGCGTGCGGCGGGCCGTTGGGCGGTTTCAGGATCGGGACACGGACCATAGCAACTGGCTGTTCCCGGAACTGTGGTTCTGGGACGCCTGGTCACTCATTCGGCTCACGACCGACGACCCGGAGTTGGCCCGTGGTCGACAGGCACGGGTGAGCAAGGTACGGCGCGCGCTGGAACTGTGGGCCGAACAATCCCCGGCCAACTACCGCGCGAAGGCGCTCCTGCTCCAGGCCGAAGTGGCGCGGCAGCAGGGACGGGTGACGCGCGCGGCGGATCGGTACGACCAGGCCTTAGCGGCGGCGCGCCACGCGGAGGTTGTGTACGAAGAGGCATTCATCGCTGAAACCATCGCGCGGTTCTACACTGAGTCAGGGTTCGGGGAGCGGACGCTGGGATATTGGCTCGTGGCGTACCGTGCCTACCAACGGTGGGGCCACCGCGCCAAGGTGGATGCGATCGCCGCGGAACGGCCGGACCTGGCTGCCCTCGATGCCGGCCGGTCGTCGCCGACGGGCGATGAGCGTCCGTTGGATCTGGACAGCGTGGTGCAAAGTGCCAGCGCGCTGGCGCAGGAAATGCAGTTGGACCGCTTAGTGCGGCTGTTGGTGTCGCTGGCGCTGGAGAGTGCCGGGGCCGACCGGGGCGCGCTGGTGCTGAACGAGGCCGACGGCTGGCGCGTCGAGGCCGTGATGCCGCCGCCCGCCGATGCCGCCCTTCCTCATGCGTTGATCGACAGCGCCCTCGTGTCGCGCGCCGTGGTGCAGTATGTGATTCGCACCGGCGAATCCGTCACGATGGACGAGGTCGCGGACGGCGGCCGCTTTGGGCGGGACCGGTATCTACGCAGTGCCGGCGTGAGCTCCCTGTTGTGCGTGCCCGTGGCCCAGCAGGGCCGCGTCGTAGCCGTGCTGTACCTGGAAAATCGCCTCACGGCACGCGCCTTTCCCCCAGAGCGGCTGGCGCTCGTGAACCTGCTGGCCGGGCAGGCGGCCATCTCCATTGAAAACGCCCGCGCCTACGCGTCGCTGGAGCAGCGTGTGGCCGAGCGCACCCGGGAGTTGGAGGCGGCGCTGGACACGCTGCAAAACACCCAGCGCCAAATGGTTGAAGCGGAGAAGATGGCTTCGCTGGGTCAGCTCACCGCCGGAGTGGCCCACGAGATCAACAACCCGGTGAACTTTGTGGTGTCGAGCGTCCCGTCGCTGCGGCGGGACCTGGACGATCTGCGGCGGCTCATGGCGGCCTACGAAACCGCGCTGGCCGCTGGGCCCGCGGCCCACCCGGCGTTCGCCGCGGCCCGGGAGCTTCGGGACACGCTGGATGGCGACTACCTGCAGCAGGAAGTGGGCGATCTGCTGGCGGGCATCGCAGAAGGAGCGGACCGCACCGCCCAGATCGTGAAGGGCCTCCGGTACTTCTCCCGGCTGGACGAGGATGAAGTCAAAGCGGCCGATGTGCGCGACGGGTTGGATGCCACACTCATGCTGCTGCGTCAGCAGTATCAAAGCCGTATCACGGTCGAGCGGCAGTACGAGGACGTCCCCGCGGTCGAGTACTATCCCGGTCAGCTGAACCAGCTGTTCATGAACCTCTTGGTCAACGCGGGCCAGGCGATTAAAGGCCCCGGGACGGTCACGGTGGTGGCGCGGCGAGGGTGGCGTGGCCGTGACCGTGCGGGACACCGGACCCGGCATCCCGCCTGAGGTCCAGCGTCACATCTTCGAGCCGTTTTTCACCACCAAGCCGGTGGGGGAGGGGACGGGGCTCGGTCTGTCCATCAGCTACGGCATTATCGAGCGCCACCATGGCACGATCCAGCTGGACACCGCACCGGGCCGCGGGACCGCCTTTACGGTGTGGCTGCCCGAGCATCAGCCGACGGAAAACGCGGGGCGGGCTGAACCGGGGTAGACCGCGAACGCCGACTCGTCGGTCAGCGCCCGCTCCCGCAGCCCGAGCGATCCGGTTGAAGCAGGCGGCTCACCAGGCGCCGGCCGCCGCCTGCGGCAAGCCGGAGGTTGCTTATGGCCGCAACGTCGGATGGACGTCGACGCCCGCAGCGGATGCCGCCTGCTGCAGGCGCTGGTCCACGGTGAGCAATGGGAGGAACCGCCTCAACGCCAGCTCCAGGTACGTGGCGTCGTAGACCGACAGACCGTATTCCCGAGCCAGCGGGAGGACGCTGCGGAAAACGTCCGCCTCAGTATCGATCTCCACCGCCAGTCCATCTGCCAGCGCCGGGATCAGTGCGGTCGCCGTCGCTGACGTGATCCGCCCTCGGCGCTCGGCCGCCAGGAGGCCATTGGCTACCTCCAGGGCCCAAAGGGCCGGGACCACGACGGCGAACGCCGGAGGCGGCGAGGCGCCCTGCTCGTCGGGAAAACACCAAGCCAGCGCCGATGAGGCGTCCATCACGCAGCGGCTCATCGGCGGCCCTCATTAATCCACTCGCGAATTTCCGAGATGTCGGCGCGAGGCAGCCGCTCACGCAGCTGGGCCAGGCGCTTCAACGCTTCATTGCGATCCAGCCGCTGTCGAGGAATGGGCCCCAGAATCGCCACGTCGGCTCCGCGCTTCGTAATGGTGATCGTCTCGCCCGCTTCAGCAGCCCGCAGCATCTCGGTAAAGTGGGTCTTCGCTTCAAACGTTCCCACCCTGCGCACGTTCATGCCTCCTAAGACTAGTTTGCAAACTAGATTAGAAGGGGGGCGGCGTCGTGTCAACCCGAATCTGTCCCGCCGAGTGAGCAGCCACCTGCCAGGCCGCCGCCGAATCCGTCGATGGCACCCGGCCCGGCCGGGGCCAGGAGCTAAAGGAGGAGGCCGACCTTTGGATGCTTTGACAGCAGGCCACTGCGTGGATGGGTCGGACCCCAGCCTAAGGGACGGACTTGGCGGCACCGGCCTCCTGAAATCGCAGCGCCTTGGCGGCAAAGTAGCGGTGGATGCGCAGATCGTCTGTGAGCTCGGGGTGAAAGCTCGAAGCCAAGAAGGGCCCCTGCTCCACCAGCACCGGCTCGTCGTCCAGCTGCCCCAGCACGTGCACGGCGGGGCCAGCCGCCACAATGCGCGGGGCCCGAATGAACACCACGTGCACGGGTTCGGGACCCAACGCCCTCACGGGAATGTCGGCTTCAAAGGACTGAACCTGCCGCCCATAGGCATTGCGGGCCACCGTGACGTCCAAGCCGCCGAGCCACGTGGGCGAGGCGCCGCGAGCGCCTTGTACGCGGTTGGCCACGAGGATCATGCCGGCGCAGGTGCCGTATACCGGGAATCCCTCCGCCATCTTGGCGTGCAGCGCGTCCAAGAGACCGCTCTCGGTCATCAGCATGCCGATGGTGCTGCTTTCCCCGCCCGGCATGATGAGACCGGCGAGCCCGAAAAGCTCGGCCGGTCGCCGCACCTCGGTGGCGTCAACGCCCAGCCGCTCCAGGTGACGGCGGTGTTCCCGCACGTCCCCCTGGATGGCCAACACGCCAATGCGCACCTACCAGCCGCGCTCCTGCATCCGGTCGCTCGGCGCGAGGGTGGACATTTCCAAGCCCGCCATGGCCTGGCCTACGCTCTCGGACACCTCGGCAATGACGGCGGGGTCGTTGTAGTGCAGGGTGGCCCGCACAATGGCCCGCGCCATGGCCGCCGGGTTCTGCGACTTGAAAATGCCCGACCCGACAAAAATGCCGTCGGCACCCAGTTGCATCATCAGGGCCGCGTCGGCGGGAGTGGCAATGCCGCCCGCGACGAAATGCACGACCGGCAGGCGCCCCATCTCCTTGACGCGGCGCACCAGCTCCAGCGGGGCGCCAAACTCCTTGGCTAGCGTGCCCAGCTCCTCGGCGGGCGCGGCCGTGACGCGCCGAATCTCGCCCAGCACCGTCCGGAGGTGCCGCACCGCCTCGACCACGTTGCCGGTGCCCGGCTCCCCTTTGGTGCGAATCATGGCCGCGCCTTCGGCAATGCGCCGGAGCGCCTCGCCCAGGTTGCGGGCGCCACAGACGAACGGCACATTGAAGTTCCACTTGTCGATGTGGTACTGCTCGTCGGCCGGGGTCAGCACCTCGCTCTCATCGATGTAGTCCACCTCCAGCGCCTCCAGCACCTGCGCTTCGACGAAGTGCCCGATGCGCGCCTTGGCCATGACTGGAATCTCGACTGCCGCGTTGATCGCCCTCACGATGGCGGGGTCGGCCATGCGGGCCACGCCGCCGGCCGCGCGGATGTCGGCCGGTACGCGCTCCAGCGCCATGACGGCCACGGCCCCCGCCTGCTCCGCGATGAGGGCCTGTTCCGGGGTGGTGACGTCCATGATGACGCCGCCCTTCAGCATCTCCGCCAAGCCGGTTTTGACGCCGGCGGTTCCCTGTTCACGCTGGTTCATCTGTTGTGCCACCTTCGTCCTCCTCGCAATCGCTGGCTGTCTCTCGGCTGTGATCGCGGCCGCTGTGCATCACGACGCGTCTCAGCCGCTCTTATGTCTCCTCGACGTCGATGTCGTCGGGTTCGCTCCGAATGAGTGCCACCGCCGCCACACTCTGCGCACCGCCCAGCCGCATGACCGACACCCCCTGCGACGTGCGTCCCTGGAGGGAAATGCTGGCCACCGGGGTGCGAATCATCGTGCCCTCGGCGGAGATGAGCATGATTTCCTCGGTGCCCTGCACGGGGATGAGGCTCACCAGGTCACCCGTCTTCGCGGTGCGCTGCATGCCTATGATACCTTGCCCGCCCCGCCCGGTAACCCGAAAGCGGGAAATCGGCGTGCGCTTGCCCTGGCCGTTGGCGGACACGAGCAGCAGCTGGCCCGAGTCTCGGACCAGCGCCAGACTCACCACGCGGTCCCCGGTCTTGAGCCGGATCCCCCGCACGCCGCGGGCCTGCCGGCCCATCGGGCGGACGTCATCGGCCACAAAGCGAATCACGACGCCCTTGGCGGTGCCCAGGAGGATGTCGCCGCCCCCGGCCCCGGTGTCCACGGCAATCAGCTCATCGCCGTCATCCAGACTGATGGCGATGAGTCCGGCCCCACGCCAGGACCGGTACGCCTCCAGCGGCGTCCGCTTGATCGTGCCGCGCTTGGTGGCAAACACCCAAAAGCCTTCGGTGGCGTCTTTGGGGAGCACCTGCACGGCCGCGATGCGCTCGGTCGCCTCCAGCGGCAGCAGGTTCACCACGGCGGTGCCTTTGGCCTGGCGCGACGCCTCAGGAATCTCGTGCACCTTCACCCGGTAGGCCCGGCCCTTGTTGGTGAAGAAGCACAGATAGTCGTGGGTAGAGGCGGTGAACAGGTGCGCCAAGAAATCGTCCTCGCGCACCGATCCCCCGCTGATGCCCCGGCCTCCGCGGTGCTGGGCCTTGTAGGTGGCCACCGGTTGCCGCTTGATGTATCCCCGATGGGTCATGGTCACCACCATCGCCTGCTCGGGAATCAGGTCCTCGTCGGCAAAGCTTTTCACCGCGGCGACAATCTGGGTGCGCCGCTCGTCCCCATATTGGTCGCGCACCTGAATGAGCTCGTCCTTTACAATGCCGCGCACCAGCGCTGGGTCGGCCAGAATGCCTTTCAGACGGGCGATCTCGGCCGCCACCTCCTGGTACTCGGCCTCGATCTTGTCGCGCTCCAGCGCGGTCAGGCGCTGGAGGCGCATGTCCAAAATCGCCTGCGCCTGGCGCTCAGAAAGCCCGAACCGCTCTTCCAAGCCGGTGCGGGCCGCCTCGGGGCTCTCGGAGGCGCGAATCAGGGCAATGACCTCGTCCAGGTGCTCAAGCGCAATCCGAAGCCCCTCTAGGATGTGAGCCCGGGCCTCGGCCTTTTCCAGGTCAAACTGCGTGCGCCGGGTGATGACCACCTCGCGGTGGGCGATGAACTCCTGCAGCATCTCCGCCAGGGTCAGGACCACCGGCCGCCCGTTGACGACCGCCAGCATGATAATGCCAAAGGTCTGCTGCAGCGGGGTGTACTTGTACAGCTGGTTCAGGATGACCAAAGGTTTGGCGTCGCGCTTCAACTCCAGCACCACCCGCACGCCGTGCCGGTCTGACTCGTCGCGCAGATCCGAGATGCCTTCGATCTTGCGCTCCTGCACCAGCCCCGCGATGCGCTCCAATAGGCGTGCCTTGTTGAGCTGGAACGGAATCTCCGTAATGACGACGCGCATGCGGCCGTTATGGCCCTCTTCGGTGGCCGCCACCCCGCGCATGGTGATGATGCCGCGGCCCGTCGTATAAGCCTGGCGAATGCCTTCGCGGCCTAGAATCAGGCCGCCGGTGGGAAAGTCCGGCCCGGGGACAATTCTGAGCAGGTCGTCGATAGGCGCCTCCGGGTGGTCAATCAGGTGGATGGTGGCGTTCACGACCTCCGTGAGGTTGTGGGGCGGAATGTTGGTCGCCATGCCCACCGCGATGCCTGAGGTGCCGTTGACCAACAGGTTGGGGACGCGCGCCGGCAACACCACCGGTTCCTGAAATTCATCGTCAAAGTTGGGTTGAAACGGCACGGTGTCCTTGCCGATGTCCGCCAGCATTTCCGTGGCCAGCCGCGACATGCGCACCTCGGTGTAGCGCATGGCGGCGGGCGGGTCGCCGTCTAAGGACCCGAAGTTGCCGTGGCCATCCACCAGGATGTACCGGCAAGAAAAATCCTGCGCCATCCGCACCATCGCGTCGTACACAGCGGGGTCGCTGTGGGGGTGGTACTTGCCCAGCACCTCGCCCACCACCCGGGCCGACTTCTTGTGCGGCTGGGTGGGACCGTTTGAGAGCTCGTGCATCGCATAGAGAATGCGGCGGTGCACGGGCTTTAGGCCGTCGCGAACATCGGGCAGCGCACGGCTCACGATCACGCTCATCGCGTAGTCGATGTAGGACCGGCGCATCTCGGCTTCGATATCGATGGGTAAGACCCGACCAGCTTCGGCCATGACGCTTCCTCTCTGGACCCTACTGTCTAACCCCTCAATTATAGCGTGACCTGGGCCAACGCCGAGCATCTGCGTTGGCGCGGATGCGAGGGCACCCTGACGCTGCGGCTGAGAGGGGGCCGTCGGACCGTGGCGAGCTACCGGGCGGGTGTACAGACGACGACCTGGGTAGTGGTACGGCAGCGGTACACCCGCGCCGGCGCATCGGACCACGCCTGGATCACGGCGGCTGCCAGCGGCGCCGCGGGCGGAAGGCCTGCCACTGACACGGTGTAGTTTCCCCGTCGCGTGCACCAGGCCATGCGGAGGGGCTCTCCTTGTGGCCACAGCAGGCGGCCGCGCCCGGGCAGTCGCAGGGGGGCAAAGACGCTCTCCGCACTTAGGGCCGAAGGCCCGATGGACGTCCATAGGCCAAGCGTCCAGTTGTGCTGCTGCCACACCGTGAGCCCCGCCCCCGATGAGCTCCGGTAAGTGATGGTTTGGCCGACCCCGTAGGGGGAGAGAACTTCCACCTGGGTGGTGGCGGGAGCCTGGAGCCAGCGGGGCATCTGGGGGAGGCGGCATGACGGGGAGGTCGCTACATGCACCGTAACCACAGCCGGTGCATGTGTGGCGTCCGGGTGCGTTGCCGCGAGGTGGAGCGTGGTCGCGACCGCCAGCATCACCAGTGCCGTGACCGCCAGCACGCGCACTCCCATGGGGAGACGTCTCATGGCGGCTGTCCCCTCGCTCCGCCACCCGACAGGCACGGCTTGCGCTGACGGTCTGGTGGCTCGGTCTTCGGCCAAAATGGGCCGACGGGATAGGGTCGGCTCGCCATCCGCCGTCCAGTCCCATGATACCCGATCCCCCATGGGGATTGGCATCGGAGTTGGCCTCGCGCTGCCCGGAAGGGTCGTGCTCGCCAACCAGTGAAGTGCAGTTGAGGGAGCAGGAATTTCTTCCTGGCAGGGAGAATGTTGCGATCGGGATAGTGGTGCCTACAGACGCGGCCATCCCATGTGACGGCAAGCCGCGTGCCATGCCCGTGCGGGCCGGGACTTCTGCACGTCGCGGGATCCGGCCGGCTGGTCCGTCGGCCACCTGGCCGCAGGGTATCTGGGGAGCCGCTGCAGGCTCCCACCACGGATCCACTCCGAGCGGCACACCGTCAGAGGGCAAGCAGACCGACCCATCGTCAGGAGGAAGCACTTTATGATCAAACCCATGTGGGCATTGGGCTTCATGGCCGCTCTCGGACTGGTCGCCGTCAGCGCCAGCGGGGCAGCGGCGGGGCTCCCCACGCTGGCGGTACGGCCGGCGGACACCTCGGTGATCCCTGGAGAAGCCGTGGTGATTACGGCCACGGCGAACAACGTTCCATCACCCGAGTACCAGTTTTGGGTCGAAAGTCCCAACGGGGCCTGGACGGACGCGCAGAACTACTCCAACAAGGACAGCTTCGTCCTCAATACGACCGTGCCTGGGGTCTACCGCGTCATGGCGTACGTGCTGCCAGCCGCTGAGCTGGCGAAGCAGGCGTGGTCGAATGCCGTCGGCTCCGGAGCGGTCGTGGACGCCCAGCCGCCGACGCAACTGCTCACGGGGTCCACAGCGCCGACCGTGGGCATGGGAAATCGTGGCGACATGTATCTGGACACCGCGACCGAGCAGTTGTACGGCCCTCTGACCCAAGCCGGCTGAGGACCGGGTGTGTCACTCATTGGTCCGCGGGGCAGTCAAGGCCAACCCGGGCTCACCGGGCGTCCCGGCTCACGGGGACCCCAAGGACCCCAAGGACCCCAAGGACCCCAGGGCCCCCAGGGCCCCCAGGGACCCCAAGGACCCCAGGGCGTTCCGGGATTCACGGGGTCGGTCGTCTACACGACACCAGGCACCTACACCTACACCTACACGGTGCCCACCGGAGTGAATGCGGTTGAGATTGAGGCGTGGGGCGGCGGAGGCGGTGGAGCCGGCGGCACGAGCGCTCAGGCCGGAGGCGGCGGCGCCAGCGGGGAGTTTGGCAAGGTGGTCACGGCAGTGAGTCCGGGGGAGGCTATCAATGTGCTGGTCGGACCTGGAGGGGCGGGAGGGGCGCCCGGAGGGGTCGGCAGCGGCGGGCAGGGCTCTTCCGTCTGGGGTGCATTGGGGAGTCGCCCGATGATACGGGCCTTGGGCGGGGCTGGAGGTGGACCCGGATCCGCAGGGGGTGCCGGCGGTAGCGATAATGAAGGTATCGTTTACTACCCGTCCTACTGCTGACCGCTACCTTGGAGACATCGGGGGAACCAGCAGGGCAGGGGGCGTGCGCTGCCGGCATGGGGGGCGACGTCTCCCTTGGAATTCCAGTAGGGTCCGGTGGCACTGGAGGCTTCGGTGACTGCACGGATGCTCCGGCCACCGGAGGGAATGCCGGACTGGCGGGGGCCGTGGCGATACAGCCCATCCAAATCGGATCGTGACCGCATGGCTGCCACCAGACGGCGCTTGGCCATACAGTGTGCCAGGAGAATGAACATTGGCGGCGACGAGCAGCCGCCGGGGGAGGTCCGGTGGAGTGGACGATCCTCACCCCACTCCCGTAGCGGGGTCCTCTTGGGCTTGCAGGAGATCCTTCTGATCCGGAGGAGGCTCGATTGGACCGGTGTGGGGCACTCCCGCGCCGGTCCAATTCCTTTGAGAGGAAGCGCGGCTAACACCGAGGCCACCGGGTGCTTCGATAGACGACCGGCTGCGGAGTGATGGGAGCGCCGGGGAGGGAGTGCGGGCCCACACGAGTCCCCGGACAGAGGCACACGCTGCGGGAGGAAACGACTTTGCCACCTTGCCGTGCTGGACCGGCTTGTGGCGGGACCTGGCGACGCGCGGCGGGCGGAGGTGCCACTGGGTCATCGGCGACGCGCACCATGGCTTGGCGGCGACGATTCACCCCGCGTTCCCAGGGGCTCCGTGGCAGCGGTGTCGGGTGCACGCGCTACGCAACCTGTTGCGGCACGCGCTCTCGTTAGACGCATGGGCTCGGCGGAAGACCTGGTTGTGCTGCACGACTCCGGCCGTGACCGCGGCTGTGCACGGACACCGAATGCGTGCCGAGCGGCCCCGGGGGTGCTGTGCGGCGCCCTTGACGACCTGGCGGGTGCAACGCACGACCGCGGGGTACAGGCGGGCCGTGGCAGGCACGCGACCGCAAGCCGTAGGCTGCCTCGTGGGAGGGCCCCCGGATCGTCGCTCCTGGAGACGCATCATAAGTGGCGGGCCCGCGCGGGCGCTCGAGGGCCCAAGGGATCACACCTGTTGTTGGCGCCGCTCCAGCCATGCCCCGAACAGCGGCTCAACCCGCCGATATCGCCCGCGCCCGGTCCGATCCAGGACGCCGAGGTTCACCAGCTTCTGCAGACTGCGCGCCACCCCCGCACGGGGCAGCCCCGCTCCGTAGGGAGGCTCGCCACTCATCACGCGGGCCAGGACCAGGGGGCGTGGGCCACGCCCCGCACTTCGCCCCACAGGCCGCGCAGTAGCTGTCCAAGTGGTCCCGCGTCTCTTCGTAGGCCAACAGCAAGTGGTCGGCGGTGATGTCGCGAGCTTGCGCTCCTCCGCCCGGACGCAGGCGTGGTACACAACCGCCATGACGCCATAGGGCTGTCCGCCCGTCGTCCGATGGAGGAGGTCCAGAACGGCGGGACGGATGGCAGAGCCGGCCTCTCCGAGGCGGCGCACGAGGTAGGCGTCCCATGCCGCCTGGTCGATGTCGGGCAGCGCGAGGGGGGTGGCCAACCGATGCAACGGCTCGTGGTGGCCGCTAAACATTGCACGAATCAAGGAGGCACGGCTTCCGCAGAAGATGTGCGCCACGTGCGGCATTTCCTGTAAAATGGCCCGCAGCCGCTTTAGCGAGAGAGCGAGCGGCGACGCCTCGGGCGGCCCCACGCCCAATCCCCAATCCCAGGCGTGTACGCCAGCAGGGATGCTCACGGAGGCCAGCCACTCTCAAGCGGCCTGCTGGCCGAGAGGGCACGGGGAATCGCCCCGGTGTGGTTTTTGGCGAATCGCCATGAGGAGGCGCGTGGACAGCTCCTCTAAGGACGCAGTGTAGAAAAGATCCACGCGTGCGCTGTACACGCCCTCGCGGCCGAGCCGCCGAAGAGCCTCTTCCGCCACCGTCGACTTTCCAATGCGCCGCGGGCCGGCCAGCACCACGCTGTGTCCGTCTCTGAGCCACCAGTCAAGGTGAGTAGGAACGGCTCGCGGTCCACCACGTCGTCGGGTCCAGCGGGATGTCCAAACAGAAACAGCTCGGGCGTCTCCATGACTCGGCCCCAGTCTTTTGCATCACCGTATGACGTATTATACGTCTCAGAGATGAGGACCGCCCGCGACCATGGCGTTGCGGATGTCACACCGGGGGACGAGGACTATGGTTCAGTGCGAGGGTGGCCGCCCGCAGCGTCATCGAGAGTCTTTCAACAGCGTCGCTGCGCTGTACAACCGCTACCGTCGCGGATATCCACCCGGAGTGGTGGATGCGGTCCTGGGCGTGGCGGGCATTGGGCCAGGAAGCCGCGTTCTGGAAATTGGACCCGGAACGGGGCAGCTGACTTGGCATCTGCTCCAGAGGGGGGCCGCGGTGACCGGAGTGGAGTTGGGGCCGGAACTGGCGGCGCTGGCCCAGCAGAACCTCGCGGGATTTCCCGATTTTGAGATGTTCGTCTCCTCGTTCGAAGACTGGCCGCAGCCGGCTCGACCGTTTGATGTGGTTGTCGCGGCCACCGCCTTTCATTGGGTCGATGAAGCCGTTCGTACAACCAAAGCGGCTCGGGCACTCGGGCCGACCGGAGTGTTGGTGGCCATATACCCCCACCAGGTTATGACGAGCGATGGCGGATTCTTCGAAGCATCGCAGCGGTGTTACCTTCAGTGGGGGCTCAGCACCGATCCCGATTGGCGCGCCCCGCATCCCCACGAGCTCGGGGACACATACCCGGACATCGACGCCTGTCCTGCGTTCACGGCAGTGACGCGGCACCGCATCCCATGCCCGCAGCGCTTCACCACCGCCGAGTACGTCGGCCTGTTGAGGACGGACTCCCTGGTCCTTACGCTGCCGGAACCGGACCGCCCAGGCTTTCTGGCCGACATGCGGACGTTGATTGATTCAGAATTTGGTGGGATGGTGCGACGGGGGTTTGTGTACGAAGTCGTGACGGCCATGAAGCGACCCCATCAGGACGGGCCCTGACAGGCCATCACGGGCGGCGCGCCGACGCTGACGAGCCTGCGATGGCACCCCGGGATCCAGGTCGATAAATGAGTCCGATGAAGGCCGGGCACGAGCACACAGATGGTGTAAAATGGACGGCGACATGGGGAGGAGGCCAGGCATGGAGGGCAGAGAATCCGCAGCGCTGGCGTCCGTGCGTCGCATTGTGTTTCAGAATCTTCGCGGCGTGCCGTGCCGCGTCTACCTGTTCGGCTCGTTCGCACGCCAGACTGCTCAGGTGTACTCAGACATCGACGTGGCCATCGAATCGGCGCATCCGCTGCCCCTGACCTTGCTGGCTCGGGTGCGTGAAGCGCTGGAAGAGTCGTCCGTGCCTTATGAGGTCGACGTGGTGGATCTGAGTCGGGCCAGCGCCGCCCTCCGCGAGGCCGTGGGGCGGGAGGGTGTCCTGTGGACCGAGTAGACATGGCCGTCGCAACAGCGGACCGCGCGCTGCGGTCCCTGGAAGCGATTTTGGCTCTGCCGCCGCGTACCGATATCGAACGAGATGCCTCGGTTCAGCGCTTCGAATATACCTTCGAGGCCACATGGAAGGCCGCTCGCCTCTTCTTGTTGGCGCGCGAGGGAGTGGCTGCGTCGTCGCCTAAGGCAATCGTGCGGGCCTGCCACAGCGCGGGTCTGCTGGGTGACGAGGCCACCGACACGGCGCTCGTGATGGTGGATGACCGCAACTTGACGAGTCACACCTACCAGGAAGAACTTGCGGTGGAGATTTTGACGCGCCTGCCCGACCACGCGCGCGTCTTGCGGCAATGGGTGCAGGCGTTGTCCGCCGAGGTCGCGGGCGCCTGAGCCGCACGGGCGGCTCGTTCAGCAGGGCGCCCCGCTGCTCCGTCGCTCACGTTCCTGGCGCAAGATCTCCGTCGAGTCATCTCCTCAAACCTTCGCCCCCGCATGATTCTCGCCCGCACTTCCCTAAGTCGCTGCACGTCTTGCAACGTGACCGGGGACTCTGACCCGGGCACAGCCTGGTCCAAGATGGCTGCCACATATCTGCGGACCGAGGTATCTTGGTTCGCCGCGGCGACCTTGACCCGGCGGCGAAGTTCGGGTGGCACGTCTATGATGAGGCGTACTCGGTGTTGATCGGCCATTCCGCACCTCCGTGACGCATGATATCCCCATGGATCCATGGAGACAACATGACATGGGCGGAAACGCCCAGAGGATGCGCCGCATGCGGGCATCGCGGTTCATGACGAGAAGGGCACAAGTCCTGGCGGGGTCCCTTCTCGGCAGGAATCCGGCGGCGGGCCGCGAACGTCCTCGGGTGCTTGAGAGATAGGAGGGACACGTCATGGACGAGCTTCGCGAAGACCTGGCTTATGTGCGCTATCCAGCCATTCACGGGGACCAGGTGGCGTTCGTGGCCGAGGACGACTTGTGGACCGTGTCGGCCGCCGGGGGCACGGCGCGCCGCCTGTCGGCAGGGGTGGGGCCGTTTGCCGGTCCGCGCTTCACGCCGGACGGCACGCGCCTGGTCTTTGTAGGCCGGGAAGAAGGGGAGGCGGACCTGTACTGGATGCCGGCCGGTGGGGGATCGGTGCATCGGGTGACGTTCACGGGCGGGGTGGTGGCGGTGGCGGGCTTCACGCCGCTGGGCCGCCCGGTCGCAGCGGTCAACGCCAAGCTGCCGTTTCCCCAGGCCCCGCTCCTGTACACCGTCGATCTGGACGGCGGGCAGGTGGACCCGCTGCCGTGGGGGACGGCGCGCGCGATAACATACGGGCCCCAGGGCGGCGTGGTGCTGGGGCGGAAGACGCAGGACCTGGCCACGTGGAAGCGGTATCGGGGCGGCACCGCGGGAGAGCTTTGGATCGATCCCGATGGCCGAGGGCACTTTCACCTGTTTCAGGCACCCGATCACGGAAACCTCACCAGCCCGATGTGGGTGGGCGATCGCATCTACTTCCTGTCCGACTACCAGGGCATGGGCAACCTGTACTCGATTCGCCCCGATGGGTCGGATCTCCGGCGGCACACCGACCACACCGAGTACTACGCCCGCAACGCCAGCACTGACGGGCGCCGCATCGTGTACCACGCGGGCGGAGAGCTCTGGTCCTTCACACCGGGGGACGCCCAGCCTGCGCAGGTGACGGTCGCGCTCGCGAGCCAGCGGCGCGACCGGGAGCGGCGTTACGTCGAGCCGGCCCACTTCCTCACCGAGTTCGCGCCGCATCCCGAGGCGGAGCAGTTGCTGGTCACCACGCGCGGGCAGCTTTTTCAGTTGGGCCCGTTTGAGGGGCCGGTGCGGCAGTTGTCGCCGGGCTCCGGGGTGCGGTACCGCCTGGCCCGCTGGGTGGGCAACGACCGGGTGGTGCTGGTGGGCGACCCCGCGGGGGACGACCGCGTGCTGCTGATCCATCCCGAGGGCGGCCAATCCCCGGAGGTGCTGTGGGACGAGAACCTGGGGCTCATCGTGGGGCTGGAAGTCAGTCCGGACGGCCGACACCTGGCGCTGGCCAACCAGCGCCAGGAGCTTTGGCTGGTGGACATCGGGGCGAAGCACGCGGAGCGCGTCGACCAAAGCCCCTATGGGCAGCCCGCGCATCTCGCATGGTCGCCGGACAGCCGGCACCTGGCGTATGCCATGCCCAGCTCCGAATCCACCACCGGCATCCGGGTGCTCGACACGAAAGATGGCCAGGTGCACGCGGTCACGCGGCCGGTGGTGCACGACGACCACCCGGCCTGGGATGCCGAGGGGCGCTACCTGTACTTCCTGGGCGCGCGGGCGCTGGACCCCGTGTATGACCAGGTGACGTTTGATATGGGCTTTCCGCGGGCGGTCCGACCGTATCTGGTCACGTTGCAGTGCGACACCCCGTCGCCGTTTGTGGGCCCGCCCGCGAAGGCGGCCAAGAAGCCCGATGGCGACGCGGCGGCCAAGAAAGCCGACCAAGAGCCCAAGCCCATCGTCATCGATTTCGAGGGGATGGACCGGCGCGTGGTGCCGTTCCCGGTGGATGAGGCTCCGTTCGGTCAAATAGCCAGCTTGGGGCAGAAAGTGCTGTGGACCACCTTCCCGATTCGCGGGCAGCGGTCAGCGCCCATGGGGGGTGACCCACCGGCCGACGGGACGCTGACGGTGTATGACCTCACCACGCGCGAGGCGGAGACGCTGGTCAAGGGGGTGACCCGCTTCGCGCTCGCGCCGAACCGGGAGCACCTGGTGTATCAGGCGGGACGAAAACTCCGGTGGGTCAAGCCCCAGGAGAAGGTGCCCGACGTCGTGACCGAGGCGCCCGGCCGCAAGTCGGGCTATCTGGACTGGTCGCGCGTGCCGGTGCTGGTGAACCCGCCCGCCGAGTGGGCCCAGATGCTGTCGGAGTCTTGGCGGATGATGCTGCATCGCTTTTGGAACCACACCATGTCGGACGTGGACTGGGACGGGATGCACCGCCGCTATGCGGCGCTGCTGCCGCGGCTGGCCACTCGCGGCGATCTGTCGGACGTGCTGTGGGAAATGCACGGGGAGCTCGGCACCTCGCACGCCTACGAAAGTGGCGGCGACTACCGGCCCACGCCATCGTTTGCCCACGGCTTTCTGGGGGCGGACTTTGCGTGGGACGAACAGGAGGCCGGGTGGCGCATCACGCACATCGTGCAAGGCGACCCATCCGTCGCCGGCCACGACTCCCCCTTAAACGCCCCCGGGGTGAACGTGGCCGAGGGCGACGTCCTGACGGCGGTCGACGGGAGGGCGGCCAGCCGGATGCTGACCCCGGAGCATCTCCTGATGCGCCGGCGAGAGCAGGAGGTGGCGCTCACGGTGCGACGGGCACCGGCGGCGCCGCGCACCGTGGTGGTGAAAACGCTGGCCTCCGAGCAGCTGGCGCGGTATCGGGAGTGGGTGGACGCCAACCGCGCCTGGGTGCACCGCGAAGGTGGCGGCCGGGTGGGGTATCTCCACATCCCCAACATGATGGCGTGGGGCTTCTCTGAGTTTTATCGGCTGTTCCCGGAAGAAGTCACGCACGATGCCCTCATCGTGGACGTGCGGTTCAACGGGGGCGGGCACGTGTCCCAGCTCCTGCTGGAAAAGCTCAACCGCCGGCCCATCGGATTTACGATTCCCCGCTGGCGGGCCGCCGGCACCTATCCCCATGATGCCCCGCGCGGGCCGGTGGTGGCGCTCACCAACGACTGGGCCGGCTCCGACGGGGACATCTTCAGCCACAGCTTCAAGCTGATGGGGCTCGGGCCCTTGGTGGGCCGCCGCACCTGGGGCGGGGTGATTGGCATCAACCCGCAGTACCGGCTGGTGGACAACACCATGGTGACCCAGCCCGAGTTCCCGTTCTGGTTCACGGACGTGGGCTGGGGCGTGGAAAACTACGGCACCGATCCCACGATTGAGGTGGATTACACGCCCGAAGACTACGCGGCGGGGCGGGATCCCCAATTGGAGACGAGCCTGGCGGAGGCGCTGGCGCTGTTGGAGCAGCACTCGGCCGTGGCAGTCCCCAACGACCCGAAGCCCAGCCGGGCGGTGCCGCCGCTGCCGCCGCGCTGAGCCGGCGCGGCCTCGAGAGCCCGCAAGCGGGCGCACTATAAAGGGTGCGCCCGCTGCCTATAGCCAGCCCCGGCGGCGAAACACCCGCAGGATCACCACGACGATGGTGGCCATGAGCCCGAGGGCCCACTCCTGGCCGAAGGAAACGCCGAGCTCCGGCATGCTGCGGAGGTTCATCCCGAAAAACCCCGTGATAAACGTGACGGGCAAAAACACGGTCGACAAGATCGTGGCTGGAGATCCACCAGCCCGGTCAGGTTGTCGCGCAACGTATCCACGGTGTCGATGGTGTGGTAGAGGCTGTCGTACACGTCCGTACACCCGCCGTTGCCCGAATCGTCCCCGGCGTCGGGCTGGCGTCGGCGGGCCAGCTGGGAAGTGGTGCGGCGGGCCATATGGAGGCGAAAGGCATGCACCTGGCGTCGCACCCGGAACACGTCGCGGGCGCGGTCGTGACCCGACAGCACACTGTCCTCCAGCTGGTCAAAAAGGGCGTCCGTCGTGCCGACCCACCCCAAAAAGCCGTCGACGGCTCTGAGGCAGATTTCGGCCAGCAGCCGAGACGCCGACGACAAGACGCTCGGATCGTCCGCCAGGTCGTGGGCGGGCTCGTTCAGCAGGGGGTGGGGGCCCTCGTGGGCGGTCACCAGCACGTGCGGCGCCAGTACGACCAGCATGGCGCCCATCGCGGCTCCCTCCCGAGGGTCGGCGGACCGCGGCAGATAGAGGCACCAAATCCACGCCTCGCCCTGTCGGGCGAGCCGCGTGTGCGCCCATGGCCCGTAATGGCGTCCACCAGCGCCGCGTCCCAGGCCAGTGGCGCGAGCGCCTGGCGGAGAAGGGCCGCGTACAGAGCGGGGACATCCACCCAAGCGGGCTCGGAGCTGCCTGGTGGGGCACCCGCGGCCACCGTCCCGTGGTGCGCTACATAAGGGGTCATCGGGTCAGCTGTCCCGGCTTGGGCGGGGTCTTCATGGCACGTTCGCGCGTCTCGCCTCTGTTGATCTCCTCTCTCGTCGCAGCAACGGCCCGTAGCCCACCGGGGCGCCGCGCGTTGCAGGCCGAGGCGCCCGTGATAAGCGGGTGGCCATGCAGGGGCCAGACTTCTCGGGCGAGGTGCACCGCCAGCGCGCCGTGCTGATGGCGGTGGCCCAGCGATCCACGGAGCACCCGGCGGTGCGAAACCTGCGGCTTAAAGGGTCCTTGGCCGCCGGGACCCCCGACCGCCACTCGGATGTAGACCTGGCCGTACAGGTGGACTCCGGCTCTCGCGGGGCCCTGTGGGGCGCCCGGGTGGCGCTGACGACCATCGGGACTCCCCTGGTGCTGGACTTGGACCACCACTGGGGTGGGTCCGGGCTGAGCTACGCGGTGTGGTATGACACCGGCGTCTATTTGGATCTGACGCTGACCGACCAGGATGCGCCGGAAGCGGGCCCCAGCGCGTTTTGGCCGCTTTGGCGCCGGGTGGGGCCCCGCGTGTCCGCCCCTAGCGCGCCGGATTCGTTACCGGCCGTCCAGCGGCCCCCACCTGAGGACACCCTGCGGATGTTTTGGATGGGGGCGCCGCTGCGAAGTACATTGCCCGAGAGGGTCGGTGGGCGGCCTTTTGGTTCCTCGAGAGTCGCCGGGCACAGCTGCGGCGGGCGTGGAGACGGCTACACCGCCCGGACCGGGCCGACTGGGGCTGGGCCCGGGTGGCCGACGATGTGCCGCCCGCCGTGCGGGACCGGCTGGCCAGCACGGTGACGACCATGGACCGGCGGCGGTTTGCCGAGGCGCTGCGGAGCTCATGCGCCTCATGGACGAGCACGGTCCCGTCCTCGCCGCCAGCGCGGCTGCCGTGTACCCCGTGTCGGGTGCGGCGGGGGTTCGTCGGCTCGTGGAGGCGGTCCTCGCTTCGCCGTAGGCGGCGGCGCGAGGCAAGGCCCGGCAGTTTTCTGCGTCTAGCGCACGCGGGAGGGCCGCGTGCGCCCACGGCCACGACGGATGTGCGCTCGTGGCCATTTCGAAGGGTCAGCGTGCTGCCGCATGATTAGATACAGAAGGGTCCACAGGCGGGGGGTGAGTGTCCCGGCGGGGGCGTCGCGCGGTACCGCCAAGGCGCGAAGCGCCCGCATCATCTGTTCTGGAGTGAACACTCCTCGAAGCGCGTGGCGCATCGGTTGCGGAGGGTCTTGGAGTACGTGGTCAAGAAAGGCCCGGTAGGACTCGACCCAGTGTGGACGGAGTTCCGGCAGCCGTCGCCGTTCTATGACGAGCGCGGCCGCATCCACCCCAGGGGGAGGAACAAATGAGGTTCGCGCGACATTCCGCTCCCACCGGATGTCGAACCACGTGTGCCAGGCGATAAGCTCGGGATTCGCGGAGGGGCACTCGGTGAACCGGCGCGCCGCTCCACGCTCGACCAGCAGTACCGCGCGGACCATGAATGCCCGGGGGTCCAGCAGTCGGCGAAACACCGGCGTGGTGATGGCAAACGGCAAATTGGCCACGACCAGGAAGTCTCGGATCGGAAGGCGTAGCGTCAGGAAATCCTGTTCCACCACGCTGACGTTGTCCAGCATCGCTACACGGGCGCGCAGGCGTTCCGCGAGGGTGCGGTCGCCCTCGACGGCCACCACCTGGCTCGCAACCTGCGCGAGAGGCACCGAGAGCGCGCCATCCCCCGCACCGATGTCCCATACCAAATCCGAGGCGCCGACGCGGCCACGCCGAACCATCCACGCTGTGACGGTCCGGTTGCGAAGAAAATGCTGTCCGGGCCAAGGGCGTGATTGGAGTCGTCCTGCGTTGGATCCCAGCGACCGTCGTTGCATACAGCAACACATCCTTTCTCGCGCATCCGCGGGAAAAGAGCGCAGCCGCCTCACGGCACGGGACCACGGCCGCCCGGCGAGGTTCCGCCAACAAGCCGTTGGGTTTACTCAGCGAGGGACCGGCGAGCACAACAAAGGAGGGCGAGACACGCCCTCCAAGGTTCCTGTGCTACACCGAAGGAACACCAAGAAGAGACCAATCCCCGACGCACTGCCGTGAGAGGCAGCGCCCGACCCTATGAAGTTAGGGGTGTGAGGTCGGGTGGCGGCGAAGACGCCCGCACGAGACCATCGAGGACAGGTTCTTTATGCACATGCTCGCATGGTACCGTTGGGGCCCCGTGCCGTCAAGGGACGGCCGCCCTCGGGGGCGGGATCGGTGGGAGGACGGGAGCCAAGCGTGGCACGGAAGTCGCCGCCACCGGCCATCTTCGCGCGTGACGGGCCTGCCCAACGTCATTGGTCACGACCCCGACCCGATCGGATCGACGCACGGTCGGCCGCGTTACGCCCTGGTGTCCGGCCGCTGTGGTCCCGGTCGTGCGAACCAACGCGTCGGTCTCGACGCACGGCCAGCCGTTTGTCGACGAAATCGCGAACAGGGTGGTTGGCACTGGGCATGTGGTTGGCGGGTGACGGGTTCCACTTGATCGCCGTGCGCGACGAGGCCGTGCCGGCATTTATCCAAGTGGCCAGGGAGCAGCGGAGTGCTGCGGATCTGGCTGGGCGGGCCGAACGGCAGGCACGGCCCGCTCCCGGCGCGCCACCGCCTGGGCCCAGACACCCACTGTACTCCGTCGCGGGTAGGGCGCGGTCCATCGCGACCACACGCAACCGGCGACGAACCCCAGCGCCCTCGTCCAGCGTTATAAAGACCAGACCGGGGTGACGCGGTCGTGCGCGGTGATGCAAAGGTGGCGGACCATCGACAATGGCGAAGAGGGACGGGGCAGAGCGGGAGCCGGCCTGGCTCCATGCCCTCATGTTGGATTGGGCGGATCCGGTGCTGCACTTTGTGCACGATCACTTGGGTGACGCGCCTCTGGCGCAGCAGGTGACCCGCGAAATTTTCTTGCAACTGATGCATCCCGCTCGCGACGAAGCGCCGCACGCGGGCGAACTGTTCGAACTGGCGGAGGTTCGCATGGCACGGCATCGCACCAACTCGCCCGTGGCCGAGGGGACCTGGCAGGCGGCCGTGATGCGCCTTGCTCCCGAAGACCGCCGATGGTGCTGGCTCGCGGCTTACGGCCACTGGTCCTTCGATGTGCTGGCCGCCAGCGCGTCGCTGCCACTCGACACGGTGGGCTTGGCGCTGGAACGGGTGTGGTGGGGGTTGGGTTCCACGGGCGCCCGGCCGCATTCTGAGGGCGAATGGCGCCAGTGGCTGGCCGAGGTGGGGCCGCCCCCGCCTCCCGTGGGACTCACGTTTGACTGGTCGGCTTGGAGTCCCGGCGCCCGACCCCCTCGGCTTCCAAGCCGGTTTCGGCCGCGCCACGCGCTGATGGCCGCCGCCGTGCTGGCGGTGGTGGTCGTAGGGGCCGTGGTGCTGCGGAATGACGCGCTGGCGGCGGTGCCCCCGCTGCCGTTTGCCGTCGCACCCCGCGCGACGGTCCTGAACCTGGTGGTGGATGGCGAGCCCGCCGTGGCGGCGGATGGCGAGCCCGCCGTGGCGGCGGATCCGTTCGGGTCTACCACCCTAGCCCACCTCGCGGCCCAGGCGCTGGCGCCGGGGCTTACTGGCTACCGCATCTCCACAGAGAGCGCGGCCCACCCGTCGACCGCCTTTGGCATCGGGGGCCTGCAGGTGGGGTGGGTGCGGGGTCCCCACGGCTTGGTGATGGTTCTGCGTATCTCCCACGGCCCCGCGCCCGTGGTGTACAACCTTGCCAGCCACGGCCAGCGCGTCGCGGGCCGCGTGGAGCCTCGCGGCTATGTGCTGTATCCCTTCCCGGGTCAGGCGGGAGCGGTCCGGGTCCAGGCAGCGGGTCACGCTACGGTCTTTTCCTGGGTGGTCCCACGCGGCCCTACTTCATGGACTCACGTGGACAGCGGGACGTGGAGCGTCGCGGCGGGGCAACCCGTGCCTCGCGGGGCCGACGGATCCTGGGTGTATCAGGCGCCGCCGAGCGCAGGCGGCCGGGTGCAGGGGGTGCTGCAGAGCGGCCTCTTGTGGATGCATCAAAACCGGTGGTGGCTCCTGCCCACGCGCGGCCCAGCCATCCCGCTGGTGCACGTGCTGCCGAACCAGAGCGGCTCCTTTGAGACCATGAACCCCGCCACCGCGTATCCGGGGTCCGCCAACGAGGTGCTAGCCAGCACCGTGGGCTCCGGGACCTCGACCGATCGGTGGTGGAATCTGGCGCAGGATCGGTGGGGAAACACCGCGGCGCTGGCGTCACCACTGCCGTTGGTCCTCGCGCCCCGCGCCGGCTGGATATCCCTTGGCCCCTTTCCCCAGCTGATCACGTATGGGTCTCCGCCGTCGATGCTTACGATGAAGCGCGGCATCACCACCCTCACGGCATGGGAGCATTGGGTGTTTGGCCCGATTCTGCAGGCCAACAACCAGACGACGGCCGTGGGCACGTATGGCTGGCGGCACGGCACGTTTGTGCCAGCGCGGGTGGTAGAGACCGGCGAAGTGGCGGCCGTCGCGTTTCCGGACTGGGGGCCCACCTATGTGGACAATCTCACGGCTCCCAGCCAGGGCATGTTCAGCGACCAGGTCCAAGGGCCGGCCACCGTGAGCCTCACCGCGGCCAACGGCGGCTATCGCACGACGGTTCAGCTCAGCACCACCGAGACGCTGACCGTGGAGCGGCGCTGGCTGGTGGTGCAGAGCCCAAGCCAGCATGATGCCCGCGTGGGCTGGCCAAACGGGGCGGGGCAGCTCACATGGCACACCGTGGCGCCTGGCACGATGCCCCAAGTGGGCAACGGTTTTCTGTGGTGGGAACTGAAGGGCCACACCTACGTGTGGATGCCGCCGTTCATGCCCCTGGCGGGCCCGTGACGCGGCGCATCGCCGAGCCCGCCTGGCTGCACCCCCTCATGACGGAGTGGGCGGATCCCGTCCTGCACAGCATCTGGGCGCGGACAGGCGACGTGGAGCGGGCGCAGTTCCTCACGCGCCAGGTGTTCTTGCGCGCCGCGCATCAGGCGGGGTCGGAAACCCCGGCCCTGGCCGACCTGTTTCAGCTCGCGGATCGGCTGACGCCCAACGGGCGGGTGCCGGCGGCCCCGTGGGAGTCGGGGACCCGAAGACTCTCCCTGCGCGACCGTCGTGCGTGTTGGCTTGCTCTGTACGGCCGCTGGTCGTTTCGGGACCTGGCGGCGGCCGAAAACCGGTCCACCTCCTCCCTGATGGCCGCCCTCGCGCGCCTCGCGCACGTGATGGGGGAGGGCGTGCCGGCAGAGGACGAGGGGGCGTGGCGCGCCTGGCTGTCGGAGCATGGACCGCCCCCGCTGCCGGTGGGGGTCCGTTTTCGCTGGGGCGACTGGGACCCGCAGGCGCCGCTGGAGCGGACCCGGATCATTCGGCCGCGGCACGTGCTGATGGCCGCCGCCGTGGCGCTCATGCTGGGTGGGTGGGTATGGCACACCGAGGCCGCCGCGGCCGCCCAGCGCGCGGCCATCCCGCGCCTGCCGTTCGCGGAGCAGCCGTCGACCACGATGTTCCACATCATCGTGGCCCGTGGCGTGCCGGTGGCGCGTCACGCGTTTGGCAGCGCGTCGGCGACGCCGGTGCCTGCCGAGCGGCTCACGGACGCCTTCACCCGCTATGACATTGCCACCACCAGTCCCGGCCACCCCACGCGTGCCTACCAGGTGGGGTCGCTGCACGTCGCGTGGGCGCGCAACCAGGCCGGGGTGGGACTGATTGTCAGCGACCCTACGGGAGCGCCGGTGACGGTCGTGAATCTGGCCAGCGGGGGCACGGCGGTGCACGGGGCGGTGGAACCGGGGTATCGAGTGTATGGGTTCACGGGCTTGGCCGGGGCGGTGCGCGTCACGGAGGCCGGCCAAAGCACGGTCCTGGCGTGGGCGGCCGGCCTCAACACGGGCATCGAAAGCGGGGCGTGGAGTCCGGTGGCCGGCCAGCGGCCGCCGCGCGGCCCCGATGGCAGCCGCGTGTATGCGCCCCCGCCAGGGCCTGGGACTGCACTGGGCGTGCTGGCCGACGGCGTGCTGTGGCAGACGCGAACGGGGTGGTGGCTGCTCCCCCCCAACGGCGCGCCGCTACCGATGATCCTGCCGCCCGGCGGGCCTAGCGCTCCTCAGCAAATCGTGAGCCTGTGGCCCCCATATCCCGGGGTCACGAACGAGGTGATGGCGTACGAAAATTGGCAGGCCAACGGGGGAGGCCCCGCCTCCGTGTGGTGGAACCTGGCCACCGAGCGCATGGGTGTCGTGTCGAACTCCCTTCCTGTGCTCACCGTCGATGCCGGATGGATCGAAGGGGGACAGACCAACGCGGTGCGGTCGTATGGGTCTCCTCCGGCGACATTGCCCCTGTCGCAAGCGTTCGTGACGGCGGGGGCCTGGGCGCAGTCGCTGTTTATCCAGTCGTATGCGACCCACTCGTCTGTGTACGGCACATACAACTGGGCTCGGCGCACGTGGACGCCGGCCCCGGTTCAGCGGCAGGAGGTTTGGGGGGTCGTCCCGTTCCCGGAGTGGGGTCCCACCTATGTACGACCGGGCGGGTGGGCGGGTATCAACACGGGTCTCGCGCTCCCTGGTCCTATGACCGTCCGGCTGACCCCTGCCAATGGCCGCACCCCGACGTCGTTCACGGTGTCCGTCCGACAGACCTTCTTGGCCGGCACGCGGTGGGTGGCTGTCGCGTCCCGCCTGCACCCCAACCTGGTGCGCGTCGGATGGCCCGACGCCGCGGGGCGCCTCGTCTGGCACGGGGTGCAAGCGCCGGTGGGCAGCGTGATTCATGCGACCACGGACTTCCTGTATTGGACCTCCGCGGGCCACACGTACATCTGGGTGCCCCCCTTTCAACCGTACTGACCGACTGACCCGTCGGGGGCGCGTGCGTGGGGGCGCGTTCCCTGTTTGTGGAAGATCAGCGGAGCCGGCAGGATCTTGGCTGCGGGCGCGGAAGAGACGA
>JAJYPH010000164.1 GCA_021795575.1 Bacillota bacterium | reverse complement strand
ACGTCGTGGACCGCGAGGGAGACGCACTGAAGAGCGGCGGCGAGTGGATTGCCACGGGGGTTATCGAGGCACTGCTTTCTGAGCACCCGCTGGTGGCGGCGGTTGCCGTCATTGCGCGCCCCGATGAACGATGGGGCAGTCGGCCTCTGGCGGTGATTCAAGCGCGGGCCGAAGTGAGCGAATCGGTGCTCCACGAGCATCTGATGGCTTTTGTGCGACGCGGTCAACTGGCCCGCTTCTGGGTGCCCGACGCGTTCGCCTTCGTGGAGGCGCTGCCGGTGACGAGCGCGGGCAAGATTGACAAGGCGGCACTGCGCCGGGCGTGGGCGTAGGGCGGCGCCTGCGGCACCCCCCCCCCCGCTCCAGCTGGGACAAGCGGCACGCACGCTATGGCGGCGGCTCTAGTCCTCCCGACGGGCGTGCGCGCCAGTGTGTCCATAGAGGGCACGGTCAACCAAGTGGTCCGCCTCGGCGTCGTCCGCGTCTTCGTCCGTGGTGTCCTCTTCGTCGGTCACGAGGCGGTCCGCCGCGCTGTCGAACACTACATAGCCACAGTGAGGGCACGTGAGCTCAACGCCGTCTTGAGAAAACAGGTGTTCCGCATAATAGCTGGGCTGGTCGCACTGGGGGCACTCCAACTCCACATACGCTTCATCGTCGTCGAGATCGCCCAGGTGCTGGGACGGCGTGTCATCGCCCAAGACGTCGTCCTCTTCGTCCTCTTCATCGTAAAGGGACTCTTCCAGGCACAACAGGTCATTGTCGATCTCCTCGACATAGTCTTCCACCTCGCGCTGGCCCTGGCGCAGCTCGTCGACGTCCAGCGCCACCGACCGCAGGACCTGGATGACTTCTGCCAGCACCTTGCCCTCTCGGCCGGACTCCGCCAGGTCATATCGTTCCGCCAATCCCGCCACGTAGGCCACCTTGCGCCTGAGTTCCGCCATACGCTCCCTCCTCCGCAACGTTAAGGTGCGCCCGGGGAGGCGCTTTCATACGGCTTAGGCGCGGCCCAAGTACTGGCCGGTGCGAGTGTCTACCAAGATGCGGTCGCCCGTCTCGATAAACAGCGGCACTTTCACGACGGCCCCCGTCTCGGTGGTGGCCGGCTTGTTGCCGCCACTGGCGGTATCGCCGCGGAGCCCAGGATCCGTTTCCGTCACCGCCAGTTCGACCGAGTTGGGCAGCTCGACGGAAATCGGCGCCTCCCGGTACAGCACGATGTAGCAGGTCATATTTTCTTTCAGGTACTTCACGCCGTCGCCGACCTGGTCCGCCGACAGGCCGATCTGTTCGAACGACTCGGTGTCCATGAACGTGTATTCCCCGCTGCTCTCATACAGATACTGCATCTCGCGGCGCTCCACCTTGGCGGCGGCCACCCGCTCGCCTGCGTTGAATGTGCGCTCGATGGTGCTGCCCGTCAGCAGGTTCTTCATCTTCGTGCGCACAAACGCCGAACCTTTTCCCGGCTTGACGTGTTGAAATTCCAACACCTGCCACACCTGGCCGTCGTACTCGATGGTCACCCCGTTGCGAAAATCGTTGCTGGATATCACGGGCGTCCGCCTCCTTCTCCTTGCACATTCTGTCCCGAGAGCCTGGGCCAGCCGCCCGAGAGGCGCTCTAGGAGCGCCTCCAGAGCCAGTCGGTAGCCCAAAGGCCCCATGCCCGTGATTTGACCGGCCACCACCGGTGCCAATACGAGACGGTGGCGAAAGCGCTCGCGTTGAAACACGTTCGTCAGATGCACCTCCACGACCGGATAGGGCAGCGCCGCAATGCAGTCCCGCAGGGCCAAGCCGTAGTGGGCCAAAGCCCCGGGATTCAGGACGGCCCCGTCCAGACGGCCCACGCCCCCCTCAAGAAAGTCGATGAGCGATCCTTCCGCGTTCGACTGATGCGCCTCGACCGCGACGTCGTGTCCCTTGCCCCAGGATATAAGGGCGTGGTTGAGTTCGTCCAGCGTCACCGCGCCGTACACGGCCGGCTCGCGCTCCCCCAGCCGCCCCAGATTGGGCCCATGGACGACGGCGACGCGCGTCACCCGTCCACCCCCGGGAGCGGGAAGTGGCGGGCCAATCGCTCCACGTCGTGGCGCACCGGCGCCGCCGCCGCATCGTCGGCAGCGCGGAGCGCCCGCCCGATGAGCCGCCCCAGCTGGTCCATTTCGGGCAGCCCGAAACCGCGGGTCGTCACCGCAGGGGTCCCGATGCGGATGCCCGACCCAATGGCGGGCTTCGCCGGGTCGTAGGGAATCGTGTTTTTGTTGACGGTGATGTGCGCCTTCGCCAGACGCGCCTGCGCCTCTTTGCCCGTCAGCGACAGCGGCCGCACGTCCACCAGCATGAGATGATTGTCGGTCCCGCCCGACACCACGCGGAGCCCCTCCGCCACCAGGCTGTTGGCCAACCGGCGCGCATTTTGCACCACCTGGTGTTGATAGCTCCGAAATGCGGGCGTCGCCGCCTCGTGAAACGCGACGGCTTTGGCGGCGATAAGGTTCATGAGTGGTCCGCCCTGCAGCCCCGGAAACACCGCCTTGTCCACGGCCTTGGCCCAGTCCGGGCGGCGCGTGAGAATAAACCCGCCGCGGGGGCCCCTAAGCGTCTTGTGGGTCGTCGACGTCACAAAGTCCGCATAGGGCATGGGGCTGGGGTGCTCGCCGGCTGCCACCAGCCCGGCGATGTGGGCCATGTCCACCATCAGGAGGGCCCCCACCTCGTCGGCCACCCGCCGAAATGCCGCGAAGTCAATGACCCGCGGGTAGGCAGTGGCCCCCGCCACGATAATCTGCGGCCGCTCCGCCAGCGCGCGCTGGCGCACCGCTTCCATGTCAATCCGTTCGGTCTCGCGGTCCACGCCGTAGTCCACCACGCGGTAGAACTTCCCGGAGAAGTTGACGGGGCTGCCGTGCGTCAGATGGCCTCCCTGCGCCAGCGCCATCCCCATCAGGGTGTCGCCGGGCTGCAGGGCGGCCATGTACACCGCGGTGTTGGCAGGAGCCCCCGCGTGCGGCTGCACATTGGCGAAGTCTGCCTGATACAAGCCCTTCACCCGCTCCTGGGCCAAGCGCTCCACGACGTCCACCCATTCGCAGCCGCCGTAGTAGCGGCGGCCCGGATACCCTTCGGCGTACTTGTCCGTCATGACCGAGCCCATCGCCTCGCGCACCGCCGGCGATGTCCAGTTTTCGGATGCAATCAATTCCAGGTGGGACTGCTGCCGTGCCAGCTCCCCGGCAATCGCGGCATGCACTTCCGGATCCACTTCCGCCAGCATCGCGTGCTCCTCCCTTTCTGTGGGCTCCGGCTCAGGGACCGGTGGGCTCCGGCCGTCCGCCGCCCGCCGACCACCGGATGTTGGGACGGCGCGCGGCCTCGGCCTCGTCCAACCGCCCCACGGGCGTGTGGTGTGGCGCGGTCTTGAGGGCGTCGGGGGTGGCATCGATCTCCTGATCGATGGCGGCCAGCGCGTCGGCAAACCGGTCGAGCGTCTCTTTGGATTCGGTCTCGGTGGGCTCGACCATCAGCGCCTCTTTGACCACCAGGGGAAAGTACACGGTCGGCGGGTATACGCCGTAGTCAATCAATCGCTTGGCCACATCCAGGGCCGACGCCCCGCGCTCCTTCTGCCCGGCCAGCGTGAGGACAAACTCGTGCATCACCGACCGGTCGTAGCGCGTGGGATACCGCTCCGCCAATCGCGCGCGCAGATAGTTGGCGTTTAACACCGCCGTGTGCGCCACCTCGCGGAGCCCGTCAGGGCCATGGCTCAAAATATAGGCGAGGGCGCGGAGCACGATCCCCACGTTGCCATAGTAGGACCGCACCTTCCCGATGGACTGAGGGCGGTCGTCGTCCCACGAAAGTGCGCCGGACGGGGCGCGGTGCAAGCGCGGCCCGGGCAGGAAAGGCTCGAGCACCGCCTTCACACCTACGGGGCCCGACCCGGGGCCACCGCCCCCATGCGGCGTGCTGAACGTTTTGTGCAGATTCAGGTGCACCACGTCAAAGCCCATATCTCCCGGCCGCACCTCACCCAGGATGGCGTTGGCATTGGCGCCGTCGTAATACAGCAGGCCCCCGGCACTGTGGACCACGTCAGCGATCTCCAGAATCTCATCCTCAAACAGCCCCAGCGTGTTCGGGTTCGTCAGCATCAGTCCCGCCGTGTCACCGTTCACCAAACCCCGGAGCGCGGCGAGGTCCACGCCGCCGCGCACGTTCGACGGCACCACCGCCACCCGATAGCCCGCCATGGCCGCGGTAGCGGGGTTCGTGCCATGCGCCGAGTCCGGGATGATGAGCGTGTGGCGCTCCTCGCCCCGCGCGCGAATGAGCGCCCGCATCAGGAGCACCCCCGTGAACTCGCCCTGGGCCCCCGCGGCGGGCTGCAGGGTCACCGCATCCATCCCGGAAATCTCGCCGAGAATCGACTCCATGCTGGCCAAAAACTCCAGCAGCCCCGGGACGGTGTCCTCCGGCTGGAGCGGGTGGACGCGCTGGAAGCCGGGCAGCGCTGCCACCCACTCGTTGACTTTGGGGTTGTACTTCATCGTGCAGGACCCCAGCGGATAAAAGCCGGTGTCCACGCCATAGTTCATCTGGGACAGCGCCGTATAGTGCCGCACCACGTCGTTTTCGGCGACTTCGGGCAGCCCCAGCGGTGCCGTGCGCGCCAGCGCCGGCCCCAACAGGGCCGCCTCGTCCAGCGCCGGCACGTCGGGCGCCGGCAGCCGCACCCCGCGGCGCCCCGGATGGGATCGGTCGTAAATCAGCGGCGTCCGGTCCGCCTGCTGCCAGTCCGCGCCTACCGCCATGACGCCACCGCCTCCACCAATTGGTCTAATTCGGCCCGCGTCCGCTGTTCGGTGACGGCCAATTGCCAGCCGCCGGCCCAGGCGCGATCCCAACGCCCCATGTCCCATCCCCCCAAAATGCCCCGGTCCAGGAGGTGGCGGTTTAAGTCCGCCACGGACCCCGGCACCGTGAGCGCCACCTCAAACAGATAGGGCGCGTCGGGCGCCATGCGCGCAAACCCCGGCAGCGCGGTCAGCCGATCCACGACGTAGTGCGCCTTGGCTGTGGACAGCCGCGCCACCTCCCTGAGGCCCTCGGGCCCCAGCAGCGCCAGGTAAATCGTGGCCTGCAGCGCGTTCAACGAATGGTTGGAGCAAATATTCGAGGTGGCCCGCTCCCGCCGAATGTGCTGCTCGCGCGCCTGCAGGGTCAGGACGTAGCCCCGCTTGTGCGCACCATCCTGGGTGGCGCCCACCACCCGGCCGGGCAGCCGGCGCACCAGGGCGTCCTGCACGCAAAAGAAGCCAAACGTCGGGCCGCCGTATTGGAGCCCGTTGCCCAACGGCTGGCCCTCGCCCACGACCACATCAAAGCCCATGCGGCCCGGGGGTTCGATGAGGGCCAGCGCCACCGGGTCCGCGGCGGCCATCGCCAGTGCCCCGCGTTCGTGGGCCCACGCCGCCAACGGCCGCAAGTCCCGCACGCGGCCCAGCACATCGGGCTGCTGCACCACCACCGCGGCCGGCGGCTCCGCCAGGGACGCCAGCAGCTCCTCCAACGACTGGTCCGGAGCCGGCACCACCACCCGGCCCCCGCGGGCCGTCACGTAGGTGGCCGCCACCTGGCGGCTCTCGGGAAACACCCCCCGGTCCATCACCACCGTGAGCCGCTGCGTCGTATCCATGGCCAGCAGGGCGGCCTCCGCGACCGCGGAGGCCCCGTCGTACATAGACGCCTGCGCGGCCGCGAGACCCGTCAGCCCCGCCATCATGGACTGGAACTCGTAAATCGCCGCCAGCGTGCCCTGAGACAGTTCCGGCTGGTATGGCGTGTACGACGTGGCAAATTCGCCCCGGCCCGCGAGCGCGCCCACCGCTGCCGGGATGAACCGGTCGTAAAACTGGCCGCCCAGAAAGCACACCAAGTCCTCGACGCTCCGGTTCTGGGCGGCATCGCGCCGCATCGTGGCCTGCAGTTCCATTTCGGTGAGCGGGCCGGGCACGCGGAGCGGCCGGCCCAGCCGGGCCGCGGCGGGAATATCGCCAAACAGGGATAAGGTGTCCGAGAGACCGATCGCGGCCAGCATGGCCGCACGGTCATCGGCCGTATGGGGAATATAGCGCATCGTATCCTGCCGCTCCTTCAGTAAGCTAGACTCGCCGGCGACTCGTCCCGCGAATGACCGAGACTTGCGCTCAATCGGGCAGCGCCCGATACCCGGCGGCGTCCAAAAGCACGGGGCCCGACGCGATGGGGTCCTCGGTGTCCAGCCGCACCAGCCATCCCTCTCCGTAGGGATCCTGGTTCACCAGTTCCGGTCGGTCTTTGAGCTGGTCGTTGACGGCCGCGACCGTCCCCGTCACCGGGGAAAACAGATCCGACACGGACTTTACCGACTCCACCACGCCAAACACGGTACCGCGCTCCACGTGCCGCCCCACTTCGGGCAGGTCGAGAAACACCACGTCCCCCAGCGCGTCCTGCGCGTGATCCGTGATGCCCACGGTCCCGTCGCCGGCAATCCATTCATGCTCCGCCGTATACCAGCGGCCTTCAGGCACCTTGCCACTTGCCACGCTTAGCCCCCCTTCTCAGTTCCCACGCCACCCTGCCGCCCACCATCGCGTCAGGACGGTCGGCGGTAAAACGGCAGCTTGACCACCTTGGCAGGCACGGGGCGGCCGCGAACCGCCACCGACACCGCGTCCCCGACCTTGACCCCCCACGCCCGTGGCACCAGCGCCATCGCGATGGGCACCTCCAACGTAGGCGAGTGCGTGCCCGACGTCACCACGCCCTCCCCGGCCGCGCCGGCTCGCGTGACGGCATAGCCCGCCCGAGGGATTCCGCCCACGGCCTCGAGCCCCACCAAACGGCGGGCCGGCCCGGCTGCTCTTTGGGCCGCCAAGGCCTCCCGACCGATGAACCCCCCGGGCTTCTCCCACTTCACGAAGCTGCCCAGCGCCGCTTCCAACGGGCTGACGTCCCGCGCCAGCTCGTGGCCGTACAAAGGGAGCCGCGCCTCAAGGCGCAGGGTATCCCGGGCCCCCAGCCCCACGGGCTTCACGCCGTGCCGAGCCAGCGCCGCCCACAGCGCCGGCGCATCGGTCGCCGCCACGTACAGCTCAAAGCCGTCCTCGCCGGTGTATCCCGTGCGGGACACCAGCGCGGGAACGTCTGCGACCGACACGCCCTCCCGGAAGTGATAGTAGCCGATATCGGCCACCGGCCCGTGGGCCAGGCTTTCGACGGCGGCGACCGCGCTGGGCCCCTGGACCGCGATGAGCGCCACCTCATCGGACACATCCCGCACCGCGGGCCGATCGGGCCTTTGGGCGGCCACTGACTCGATCCAACCACGGTCCTCGTCGCGATTACCTGCGTTGGTCACCAGCAGGTAGCGGTTCGCCCCCCGCCTGTACACCAAAAGGTCATCCTGGGTGCCGCCGTCCTGTCGGCACATGGGCGTGTACAGGGCCTGGCCGTCCTCGAGCCGGCTGGGCCAGTTGGTCACCAGCCGGTCCACCAGCGCGTCCGCCCCGTCCCCTTCCACCAGAAACTCGGCCATGTGCGACACGTCGAACATGCCCACCGCCGCGCGCACCCGGCGATGCTCCTCCAAAATCCCCTCGTACAGAATGGGCATCCAAAACCCGCCGAATTCGCCCATGCGGGCGCCCGCCGCCTCATGCCAGGCGGTCAAGGGGGTCGTGCGCCACCGGCTCGCGGTGGACTCTTCTGGCATGCGCCCGCCTCCTCTATTTCTCACCCTGTCGCAGCGACGCACCCCTCACCGCTAGTGTACCGAACTTACCGCCTGATGCCGCCTTCTCGAGTCGCAGACGTTCAGCGACCCGACCTGAGCGCCCGCGCGAGCGCCTCATCCACCAGGGCCGCCGGCACCGGGGAGAGCCTCGCTTGGCCCGGGGCCGCCAGCAGCACCCACGGCAGCCCGCGGTGGGTGGCCTTCTTATCTTTGGCCAGAAACCCCCGCACGGCCGCCTCGTCCAGGCCGGGGGCCCGGGTGGGCATGTCCCACCGCTCCAGCACCCCGGCGAGCGCCGC
>JAJYPH010000019.1 GCA_021795575.1 Bacillota bacterium | reverse complement strand
GGCAGCCTGGCGGGCCTGTTTGCCCAGTCCTGGGGTGCCCCGGTCCAACAGTACGTGGCCAACATCGAGGCGCTGTACCTGCAGTATTCCCAGTGGGCCCCCTGAGCCGATTCAAAACGCGGGAGGAGACATCCCCCTCCCGCGTTTCTATGTTCGCCCCGTCCTCCCCGAGAGAGCGCTAGCCGTCCGGTGACACCGGCGGCCCATCGGGCGCCCCATGCCAGCGGCGCGATCCGTCATCCCACAGCTCCGCCTTAAAAATGGGCGCCCGGTCCTTCACCCGGTCAATGCCTGCCCGGCAGGCGGCGAACGCGGCCGGCCGGTGCGGGGCGGAGGCCCCCACGAACACGCTGGTCTCGCCAATCGTGAGGCGCCCAACCCGGTGCACGATCACGAGCCGGCAGAGGCCAAACTCCCGGACCAGCTCGGACCCAATGCGGTCAAATTCCGCGAGCGCCATCGGCGTGTAGGCTTCGTACTCGAGGCCCAGGGTGGGCCGTCCCATAAACTCGTGGCGCACCACGCCCAGGAACAGTGCCTGACCGCCCGCGGCGGGATCGGCCAGCCGTTCCAGCAAGTCGGCCACCACGATGGGTTCCGGTCCCACGTGGTACCACGCTGCCGCTTCGGCCCCGCCCACGCGGCTAACCTCCCGCCACCGGCGGGATGATGGCCACCACGTCGCCGGGGCTGAGTTCGCGCGTGGCCGGCGCCCACACTTCGTTCACAGAAAACAGAAACCGGTCCGCCCCAGCGCCCAGCTGGGCCGCGTACTCCGCAAACAGCCGCGCCACGGTGGTGGCGCGCGGCACCGTGCGCTCAAGCCGGTGCGCCCCCACGCGTTCGGCGGCAAACGAGAAAAACAGCACGGTGATGGGAATGCTGTCCACGGGGTTTGCCGAGTGGATCGGGTCCGCTAATGATTGGGGCTCCGTCATGCCTGAAAGCCTCCTGTCGAATCAACGGCGTCTTGGTGCACAGCGACCGTGGTGTCCGGGTCTCGACGGGTTGTACTGCTTGGAGGATAGCAGACTCATGCGCACTCGGATGTACTGGTACGGGATCCTCTCGCTGGCGCTCTTTATTTTGGCCGCGTGGGCCCTTTGGTGGCGCATGCCCCCCGCCACCGGGCGGTCCCCGGCGCCAGGCCCGGCCGTGGTGCACCTCGCGCCCCGCTCGTCGGGCGTTTTTGGCGTGGATGAGCCCATCACCATCACGCTGCCCTGGCCCACCAGTCCCCGCCGTCTCCAGCGCGCCGTGACGGTCACGCCCGCCGTGCCCTGGCACCTCATTCGTCTCAGCCGCGATGCGTATCAGATTCACCCCACTGGCCGGTGGCCCGGCACCCAGCGCATCGCGGTGCACGTGCAGGCCGCGTCGCTCTATGCGGGCCGACCGGTCGCGGCCGCCGCCACCGACACCATCCAGACCGACGACAATCGGACCGTGGTGGTCAACCTCACGCTGCAGGTGCTGCAAGCGTATGAGGGCAGCCACCTGGTGGCCACCCTGCCCGTCTCCACCGGCGTGACGCCGGAGTATCCCACGCCCACCGGCCACTTTTACGTCTGGCGGCGCGTAAAAAGCGGCGACATGCGCTACGGGCGCCCCGGGCAGCCGGATGCCTATCACGTGGCGCACGTCCCGTATGCGCAGTACATCTACCAGGGTATCGCGATTCATGGCGCCTACTGGGCCCGGCAGTTCGGCGTGCCCCACAGCCACGGGTGCATCCAGCTCTCCACCCGCACCGGCAATCCCCACCCGGCGGGCGTGGCCGAGGATGCCGGTTGGCTCTGGCACTTCACGCACCTCGGCACCCCGGTCATCATCGAGGGCACGACCCCACCCCACACCCGGCTGCTGCGCTACCCTGCCGAGCCGCGCAGGCTGGCCGCTCCCTGACTTACAGGCCGGCCAGCACGCGGCCCGCGGCCGCCAGCACCCGATCGATCACGTCGGGCGTGTGCGCCTGGGACACGAACGCCGTCTCGAACGGCGACGGCGGCCAGAACACCCCCTCCGCCAGCATGCCGTGAAAGAAGCGGCGAAACCGTTCGCGGTCGGCCGCTTCCGTCTCGGCCATGTCACGCGGCGCCCGCTCGGCAAAAAACAGGGTCATCATGCCACCGACGTGCGGCGCCACGGCCTCCACGCGGTGGCGGGCGGCCAGTGCTTCCAGTCCGTTGGCCAGCGCCGCCGTGCGTTCCGACAAATCGTGGTAAAATGTCGGCCCGCCAATGGCGTCCAGCTGCGCCAAGCCCGCCGACATCGCCACGGGGTTGCCCGACAGGGTGCCGGCCTGATACACCGGGCCTTCGGGTGCCACCAGGTTCATGAGGTCGCGACGGCCGCCGTACGCCCCCACGGGCATGCCGGCGCCAATGACCTTGGCGAGACACGTGAGGTCCGGGGTGATGCCGCGCCACCCCTGCACCCCACTCCAGCCCACTCGGAACCCGGTCATCACCTCGTCAAACACCAACAGCGCTCCGGCCTCCTCGGTGAGGGCGCGGAGCGCCTCCAAAAAGCCCGGCACCGGCAGTACGGTTCCCATGTTGCCCGCCACCGGCTCCACGATCACCGCGGCAATGTCCGACCCCCGGTCGTGAAACAGCCGTGTGAGGGCGACGGTGTCGTTGTAGGGCACCGACACCGTCAGCGCCGCCAGTTCTGCCGGCACGCCGGCGGAGTCGGGGACGCCCAGCGTGGCGGCGCCCGACCCTGCCCGAATCAAGAGCGAGTCGTGATGCCCGTGGTAGCATCCGCTGAACTTCACCACCAGCCGCCGTCCGGTGGCCGCCCGCGCCACGCGCAGAGCCGACATGGTGGCCTCGGTGCCCGAGTTCACAAAACGCAGCTTTTCCACGGCCGGCATGGCACCGGTGATGCGCTCCGCCAGCAGAACCTCCAGCGGCGACGGGGCGCCGAATGAGAGGCCGTGGGCCACGGCGCGCGTGGCCGCCGCCACCACCGGGGCCGGGGCATGGCCCAAAATCAGGGGGCCATAGCTCATCACCAAATCGATGAGCCGGCGGCCGCCCACGTCCAGTAAATACGGCCCCTCGCCCCGCTCCACGAAAAACGGCTCACCCCCCACGCCGCGAAACGACCGCACCGGGCTCGAGACCCCGCCCGGCATCAGGGCGCGCGCCCGGGTGCCCCAGGGCTCGTCCGCATATAGCGCCCCCTCCGTCTGGACCACGTCCCTCGTCACCTCCCCGACCGCCTCTACACGTTGAATCGAAAGTTCACCACGTCTCCATCCGCCATCACGTAGTCCCGGCCCTCCATCCGCACCTGACCGTGCTCCCGGGCAGCCGCCAGCGACCGATGCGTGACCAGCGCGCCAAACGATACCACCTCAGCCCGTATGAAGCCCCGTTCTATGTCTGAGTGAATTTTGCCGGCGGCGGCCCGGGCCGTCGTGCCCACCGCAATCGGCCACGCCCGCACCTCGTCCTCCCCGGCGGTCAAAAAGGACACCAGGCCCAACTGCCGGTAGATAGCCTGCGCCAGTCGGGCCATTCCGGATGCCTCGAGGCCCACCTCGGCCAAAAACAGCGCCTGCTCCTCGGGATCCAGCGCGGACAGCTCCCACTCGAACTGGCCCGCCATCTCCACCAGCCCCACGCCCTTTCCGGAGGCCATCGTCAACAAAGCGTCCCGGCCCGGCCAGCCGTGGCTCTTCAAGTCGTTGTCAGACAGGTTGACCACCCACAGCATCGGCTTGAGCGTAAGAAATTGGTATCCCCGCATTCCCGCGGCTTCCTCGGGCGTGAGCGCCACCTGGTCCAGGCGCCCCCCGTCTTCGAGCACCGCGATGAGGCGCTCCACCAGGGGCAGCTCCGCCTTGGCTTCGGCCGTCACCTTCTTGCCGCTGGTCAGGCGCTCGCGGCGGCGCTCCAGCAGGTCCAAGTCGGCCAGGGCCAGCTCCAGCTCGATGTCCGCCGCCGCGGCGGCGGGATCGGGTGCCTCGCCCAGCGAACTCGGAAATCCGCGCATGATGTGCACCAGCGCGTCCACCTGCCGCACGTCGGTCAAGAGCCGGTTGGGGCCGTCCCCATCACCCGGAGCCTGCCCCGGGATATCGACAATCTGAATGGTCGCCGGCGTGACCTTCTTCGGGTGGTACAAGTCCGCCAGCGCGGTGAGCCGCTCGTCTGGCACGCGGGCCTGTGCCCGGTGCGACGCCGGCCGGCCCCCTCCAAATGCTGCCACTGACGCCTGCTGCCCCGTCAGCAGGTTGAATACCGTTGTCTTGCCCGATCCGGGCAGTCCCACCAATCCTACGTCCACGTCGTCCCCCCGCCCGATGGTAGCACGGCGGGCGCATCACCAGAGGAGCTGGGACCAAGCAGCCAGGCGGGCGTCCACCTCGCCCGCGGGTTCTCCGCGGCCAAGGGCCCGCAGCACGCCGTAGAGCGGCGCCAGGCGCTCATAAAACGCGACGGCGGCCTCATCCACCGGCCCGGGGTAGGCCGCGCGGGCCGCCTGGCCCATTGCCCCCAGCCCGGCAAAGTCCAGCATAGGGTCTCCCCAAGTCATATCGCCAAAATCAATGACCGCCACCACCTCGCCAGCCACCGCCAGCAGGTGCTCCGGTGCGAGGTCGCCATGAATGAGCGTCACCGCCGGGTCCCCGACCCTCCAGCGGGCCTGGGCGGCTCCATACCACGCGCGGGCGCGGGCCGCCCCATCCACCCCCAGCCGCGGCCACACCCAGCGCTCCAGCCGAGAGGCGAGCCGTACAAACCGCCGCCGCCAGACGCGCCTGCGGCGCTCGAGGTGTCCCGCCTCCGGCTTGGTGGCGTGCAGGGCGGCGAGGAACGCGCCCACAGGGCGACCGGCGTCCGCACCGAGGGCACGTCCTCCCTCTCCGGGGAGCCTCCGGTACACGCCGCCCCACGGGGCGCGCCGGACGTACCGCGGCACGCGAAGGGGCAGGCACGGCGCCAGTCGGTCCAGCATGCGCATCTCCCAGCCCAGGTGCGTCCGGGCCGCTGTCGTGCGCGGCACGCGCAGCAGCCATTGGTCATCCACGACAAACACCTGGTAGTCCCAGCCGGCGTCGGAAAACGGCTCGAGGTGCGTGAATGGCCAATCCGCCCACGTCTGGTCGACCAGCCGTCGGACCTCTTCGACCGTCATCTGACGCCTCCCCGCCGTTTCCCGTCCCCCGCCGGCGCGCTATGCTGGTGTCGAAGGGAGTGGTGCCCGTGCGAATGAACCTGCCGCCCCCGCCTCCGGGCGCCCACCTCACGCCGCTCCTGCTGTTTTACGCCATCAATTTGGGAGTTGTCACGCTGGTGGTGCTGGTGGGCGGCCGCTATCTGGTGTGGCTCTGGGAGCACCACCGGTTTCCCGGGCCCCCGTCGTTGCCGATTCCCTCCCGGCGCGTGCTCACCGTAGGCCTGGGATCGCTGTGGCTCTTGGACGCAGTGCTGCAGTTTCAGCCGCTGATGGTGACCCAATTTCTGTCGGGCATGCTGACACCCCTCTTAAAGCACCAGCCGGCCGTGATTGCGCAGAGCCTCTCCATTGGCATGCACCTGTGGGGGCTTTCTCCGGTCATCGCCAATCTGGTGGCGGCCTGGCTGCAGATGGCCATTGGGCTGTTGATCGTACTGGGGGGCGAATCGCGCTGGCGCCGCGCCGGCCTCTGGCTGTCACTGGGGTGGGGACTCGTGGTGTTTGTCGTGGGCGAAGGCGCCGGGAGCCTGTTTGTCCGCGGCAGCTGGCTGCTCGGGAGCCCTGGCTCCGCGCTGCTGTACTCCGTGATGAGCCTCATGCTGCTGGCGCCGGTCGTGTGGTGGACAGGTCGAGAGATTCGCGCCGTGTGGTGGCGCGGCATCGGTGGCACGTTCCTACTGGCGGCCGTGCTGCAGGCCTGGCCGCCGTCCGGCTGGTGGTCAGGCGCCCTGGGCCGCTATCTGGCGGCCACGGCGGCGTTGCCCCAGCCCGCCGTGATTTCCGGACCGATCCGACTGTGGTCCGTCTCGGCCCTGCAGCACGCGGTCGTGTGGAACGGCGTGTTGGTGGCCACGTTTTTCGGCGTGGCGCTGCTTTGGGCGGTCGCCCGGGGTCGCTGGGCGCCTTTCGCCTGGTGGACCACCGTGGTGGTCGTGGTGGCGACGTGGTGGCTGGGCCAAGATTTTGGCCTCTTGGGCGGCATGGGCACCGATCCCAACAGTGGCGCCGCCCTGCTGTTGCTGTTGGTCGGCTACGCGTATCACGTGGGTCCCTTTGGCCACCCCGCATAACCGTCGCGCCGGTACACATCCTAAGGCCTGCAGCCTGAAGCGACAGACTGCAGGCCAGAGAACGGAGGCCGGTTATGCTGTTGACGATTGGGATCGTGCTGGTGCTCATATGGCTCGCGGGCGCCGTGATTTTTCATGTGGTGGCGGGTCTGATGTACGCGGCCCTCGTGCTGGGCCTGATCCTGATCGTGTGGCATTGGGTGAGTCGCGCCATGCACCACCCCAAGCCCACATCCAAGTCCTGAGGGGGCGGGACCATCATGCCGGCAGCCAGGGCGACTCCGTCAACCGCTCGACGCCCGTGGGCGTCACGAGCACCATGTCTTCCTGCTGTCCCTTGGCCTTGCCGGGGATCACGAATTCGGGCTCCAGCGACAGCACCATCCCTGCCGCGAGCGGGATGGAACTGCCCGGCATGATCCAGGGGTTTTCCACGCACTCGATCCCGATCCCGTGGCCCATGGGCTCGTACCGCTCGAACCAGGGCGTGCCCTGGTACGACGCGCCGACCGAGCGGGCCACCTCATCGCCGGTGGCTCCCGGACGGATGGCGTGAATGGTGCGCTCCAGCAGGTTCGCGGACTGGGTGAGCAGGTTTTCGCGCACGTCATCCGTGGGACCGGCGCTCCAGGTGCGCGCCACGTCAAAGGCGTAGTGGCCCACCCATCCCAGCAGGTCCATGTAGACGAGGTCTCCCGGCGCGATCGTCCGGTCGGTGGCCAGCGGCCACCGGCCGGACACCAGCACGTCGGCGCCGGTACGCAGGCGAATGCGCGCCACATGGTCGGCTCCCGCGTCCTGGCACGCCGCCGCCACCGCCCGCGCCACGGTCTTTTCCGACACCCCCGCCACCCCCGCCTCCCACGCTGCCCGGATCCCGGCGTCGGCAGTTCGCGCGGCTGCCCGGAGGCACTGCTGTTCGTAGTCAGATTTGACCATGCGGAGCGACACCAGCAGGTCGTCGGCCACCACCCATTCGGTGCCGGGAAACGCGTCGTGTAGAGCACGGTACGCCTTCACGTTCAGCACGTCCGAGCCCGCGATGCCCAGCCGCGCGGGGCCGCCGGGACCGTACTGCCGACGAAGGGCGCCAATCAGGGCGGTGTTCAGGTCCATGGTCTCCACGATGGCCGCCACGGTGTCGGCCACGGTCGCCCGATCGGTCTGAAAGGCCGCAAACAGGTGGATGCCCTGTCCCGGCACCACGAGGCAGCTGGAAAAGCCCGCGCCATTGCGCCGATCGTCAGAGGCCCACGGAGGGAAGACAATGCGGTGGCCGGTCAGGTAAAGCACATGCCCTTCCCGCTCCATGTATGCGCTGAATGCCAGCAACCCGTCCAGCCCCCGTGCCGCCACGGCCGCTGACAAGTTGGCGTGTCGCTGACGGTACTCGCCTTCCGGCATGTCTCGGGCCGCCATGGGTCCGCCTCCTCGCAAACGGTGATACGCCAGGTACACGAGCAGTGTAACGCACAGGACGGCTCCCGAGGGCCAGGTGCGAAACCTCATCGCCGTCAGGCCGATATGCTCCAGCGCCCCCAGGGTGCCCGCCCGGACCCGAGGTGCCCGTCTCTGTTCCGAAAAACAGGCGGGGAGGCGGCGCGCACCCCACGCCGAAGCACGCCCGGGCCCTCCGGGCGCCTGCGAGCCGCCGCCGGACGGTTACGAGGCCGCGATGAGGGTGACCTGGTACCCCAGGGTTTCGAGCCGCTTCACGGCCCGACGCCGCACCCGGTCTTGGTCGCGCCGGTCAAAGTAGTCCACCCCCAGATCCGCGTAGGGAGTGTGGCGGGCGAGGATGTACCCGATGTCCACGGCGAGGGTGTGCGCCCCGAGGACGGCGGCCCGTTTCTTGCCCTTGGTGCGCACCATCCGCCCGCCGCGTGCGCGGCGTCCACCACAGGCCGATCCATTTCGCCCGCGCCGCGGGCCTCCGGAAAGCCGCCGCCGTGGGGCCCACCTCCGCCCGGAGGGTTTCCGCCACCCGGGTCTTTAGCCCCGGGATGCTCTCCCGGAGCTCCCGGGGCGCCGTCAAAGGGGCCAGCCGGGTCGCCCGCTCCGCATCCAACGCCTGCAGCTGGGTGTCCAGGGCGTCCAGATGCTGCAGCTGTTGCTGCCAGAGGAAGCGTGGGTGCGCCGCCATCCGCCCCGTGAGGGCCGCCACGAGTTCGGTGGTCGAGGCGCGCACGCGCTCATCCGCCAACGCCGCCAGCGCCGCCGGGTCCGTGACTCGTCGGCGAGCACCGCGACGATCCGGGCCCCGGACGCCCCCCGCACGTCGCTCAGGACCGACCCGAGCTTACTGTGGGCAGCCTCCAACACCTTTTGGATGCGGTGGCGCGCGCGGGCTCGTTCCTCGATGAGGCGCTTGCGGTAGCGCATCAGCTCCCGTGGGGCGCGGTCGGGAATGAAACTCGGCCGCAGGAGCCCGTGTGGCAAGAGATCCGCGATCCCCGCGGCGTCCTTGACCTCGGTCTTGCGGCCCGGCACCGCCTGGATGGGCGCCGGGTTGACGAGCCAGGTGGTGAACCGGCTCTCCAGCAGGTGGAAGAGGGGCTTCCCGGAGCTCCCGGTGGACTCCATCGCCACAGGCGTCACGTGGTGCTCCGTCAACCAGGTCTGCCAGGCCAGCACCTCCGGGGTGGTGGTCCCAAACGGCCGCACGGCCCGGTGTCCCGGCCCTGGTGCACGAGGCCACAGGCGACCATCGTCTTCTGGTGGACATCGAGCCTGGCGCACCGCGGAAACACGACCTCCATCCGGGTCCCTGCTTTCCTTCTCGCTACTCACGTGAAGGCCGCAGGCGGCGCGTAGCGCCCTTTGGTAGGATTCTGTTCCCCGTGCTCGCCCCAGGAGCCCGCGACCAGGCGCGGTACCCACGGCGCTCCGGCTCAAACTGTGTCGCGGCCTCGCAAGACCACAGAGATACCGACCTCCTCACGGGAGCGCCGCTCCTCCTGCGCCATCGATGACCTTGAGCCCTGTTTTTCATGGGGCGGGGTGCAGCTCAGCCGCATGAGCAACTGTGTGAGCACTTCGCAGACGCTCGCCCAAGGCACCGGTACTGTGGGGCTCGAGGAGGGGATTCCCTTGAAGTCTCGTTCACAGGCCAACGCGTTCCCGTTGGGGCGAGCCATTGTCGGGGCGTCATCGGGGCGGCAAGCGGCATGGGCCTCTGGGCGCCGGTCCAGCTCATTGCCATCGTGTGGTACGGTCCAGCGGCGATGATGCATCTCCAGGCTGGGGGGGTGTTCGCGGGTCTCATGACCCACATGATGATGGGCGCGATGTTGGGCATCGGCCTGGCGGTGCTGTTTCGCGTCGTGCCTCAGATGGCGGCCAGCGGCGCGCGCTTGCGATGGGGCGCCGGCTACGGCCTGGTGTTATGGCTGGTCAGCCACTTTATGGCGCTTCCGCTGGTGGATCCCATGATGCCGAGTCACAAGGCGCCGTGGGCGTTTGCCCTGGGCCACATGATGTTCGGTCCGGTGGCGGCCGCCTTTCTCGTGGGGGCGGCAGCGTCTCACGCCGCACGCACGACCCAAACGTTAGCGTCGTCAAAGCCATCAGGGTCGACGAGACCGTCAGCTTTTCTGCGGCGGTCTCGTCGCCCTATCGCGTCATCCCCGCTCCGGTCGCTTCTGCCCTGTCCCGACCACCCCGGTCGTCTAACGCTCGCCGGTGATGGCCGCCAGCAACTGGGTCCTCGGCGGGCGGTCGTCGGGGGCCTCGCTGTAAGAGGCCAGGCTGAGCCGACCTGCGGGGTCCACCAAAAATCTCCCCCGAGCTGCAGGAGATCGTCGCCCCGGGCTGACCAGGCTGCCCGCATCCCGCACCTGCCAGCCACCACGTAAAGCCGAAGCGACCCCCAACGGAACACCTGGAGACGCCCCGCCTACGGCCCCCCCTCGCTCACGGCGCGCCGGAGGTAGGCCGCCAACGGCCCCACGTCGGGCACGACTTCTTGGCTGTACAGCTGCCCGCGAACCAGGACGGCAGGGGGATGGCGCGCACCCAGGCGCCACGCCTCGCCGACGTGCGTCAGCCAGGGCTTCACGACGACCGCCTCCGGTGGCCCGTCGGCCTGCCGACAAGCCTCCGTGACCGCCGCCACCGTGAGGTCACACTCCCGGCACACCCAGTCCGGCACCGAGACCAGTCCCTGACGACCGGTAATGCGGCAAATCACGATGGGAGTCGCGGCCGTCGTGCCCCGGGCCGTCACGGGTTCCGGCCCGTCGGCGCCGGACCCGGCTGGGCCGCCGGGGTCTCAGCGGACGCACCAAGGATGGCGGAGACGATCAGCGCCAGGCCAATCCCCTCGATCCACCACAGCATGTCAAACTCATCGACGACCAGCACGGCCCCGCCCAGCAGGTACATGAGGCGGAGCCACCAGGGGCGGCCGCGCCAGAAGCGGATGCCATACAGGATATAGGCAATCCCGCTCACCGCTGTGAGCCAGGGATCAATCATGGTGGACACCGACGGGGGCAACAGGTTCAGCACGCTGGATCCTCCTCTCGCCAGTGCCCGCAATCCGCTTCTCCGCCGCGTCTGCCTATGGCAGGTTGCCTTCCAAGAGGCGGGCCGCCTCCTCGCAGCGAATGGCCAGCCGGCCGCGGCTGGTTTGCACGATATCCTTGCGCCCCAAATCGCCCAGCACCGCACTGACGGACTCGCGTGTGGCCCCGACCATGTGCGCCAGATCTTGGTGGGTCAATTTGAGGTCCAGCCCCGTGAACTCCCCGTCTCGGCACTCGCCGTATTCCGCCGCCAATTTGGTGAGCAGATGCAACACGCGCGTGCGGACGTCCTGGAGCGCTAAAGTGGCCGCCAGCTCCTGGGCGCTCTTTAGCTCGCGGGACAGAATCTGAATCAGGCGCAGCGCGACCCGCGGCCGCTTCATCATGAAGGCCATCAGGTCGGCCGTGGTCATCGTGCACACCAGCGCGTCCGTGAGGGCCTCCGCATAGCAGGTGCCCGCGCCCGTGGCAAAGGTGTCGGTCTCGCCGAAAATATTGCCCGCCCGGAGCAGGGCCAGCGTCAGCTGCTTTTCCTCCGGGGAGAGTTGATACAGGCGCACCTGCCCCCGCTTCAGGAAAAACAGGCGGTTCAGGCGCCGGTCCGGCTCGTAAAGCACGGTGCCCGCGCCATAGGAAATCAGCGGCACCAGCGCGTCGATGGCCTGGAGGTCCTCCGCGCTGAGTTCCCGCAGCAGATCGATGCGCCCCAGATAACCAAGTTTGTCGCGACGATCCGACGTCGTGCGCTCGACTTCACTGCTTGGCATTACGCCACTCCGCCCGCCAGCAGGGCCTGAACCGCCTTGGCGTCAAATCCGACGAGGATGTGGCCGTCCACGTCCACGACCGGGGACGGCGGCGCCCCCAGCGACCGCCACGCCGCACGCGCCGCCGGGTCCTGACCGATGTCATGCACCCGGAAGGGGATGCGCGCCTCCGTCAATCACGCGATGGCCGCCTCCCCACCCCAGCAGCCGACATGAGAATACAGGTCCACTCTTGATGCCGCGTCTTCGCCCGCACCCATCGGAATCGCCTCCCCCGTCGCGGCCACGCCTCTCGTCTGCCCTCACGCTGCCCCATGGGGCCCTCGCGGTCTGTAAGCCAGTTCACATGGGGCACCCCGGCCATGAGCGCCCGCTCGAGGGCCGGCAGCCCGCCTATCAGACGCTGCGGCCGGCGGCGCTAGCGGTCGCCGACTTCCGGCCGGTCGACCGGGCTGGGCAGTCGCGCCATGGATACGGCACTATACGTGGCGACGCCATACGGCACCGCGAAGGTCAGCAGCATTTGGAAGAGCAACGCGGCCGTGATACGTCCACTCAGGAGCGCGGCGCCGTGATTGATGAGAGCCAGGATGACGCCCACCACCAGTGCCGTCTTGGCGGCCGTTTTAACCAGCGGCGGGTGCAGGAGGGCCGCCAGTTGTCCCTTGACCACCGGTCCGTCCGCCGTTTCAAAGCGGCAGTAAAGCCCCCGCCCGCCCGGAGGCGCCTCGTCCACCGATCCCCACCCCCGTCCGGGTCCTGCCTGGCAGCGGCTGAACCGCCCCTCCACAGTATGGACACCCACCGGCAGCCCGGAGCGGTGCTCACGCCACGGCCGTCGGGCGAGGTGGCGCGGGGGCTGTCGCGCGCCCACCTATGCGCCGTGGGCCGATCGCGGTATGCTGGATGGGTCGACCTCAGAGGCCCGAATGCCGCGTCATACTAAGGGCCTCTCTGCATTCCGGGCGCGATGCCCCCTGTTCGCTGGGTCGTGCTGTCGCGAGCCGGGTGCCGCGGGTTCGTGCGGGCGGGTGTCTCGCCGGCAGGGACTTATCCGCATCCGTGAAAGGAGCCGCGCCGCATGCTCGTCCCGCCACCGTCCATCTCCCGATCGGCCAAGCAAGTGACCGCTGTCGGATGGGTATTTAACATAGGGTATCTTATGCTGTCGTTCGCCATTCCGCTGTATGCCGCGAGTCGGCACTTCCCGATTTTCACGATCGCCCTGCTGACGGCGCTGCCAGGAGTGTTCCTCGTCCTGCAGCGCGTGCTCAGTGGGCCGTTTACAGCCGTTTTTGGGGAAGTACGCATCCTGCGCGTGTCCCTCGGCCTTGCGGTGTTGGCCGGCCTGGCGCCATGGGTAGGGTACACCAGTGTGATGGGCTTGGTGGCCGCCCAGGTTTTCAGCGGCGCCATGCGCGGGCTGTTTTGGACCTCCGCCCAGTCTTACATCACGCGGCTGCCGGGCGACATCGCCACCCGGCTGGGACACTTTACCGGAGGTGCCAACCTGGGCGGCCTCATTGGCATCGTGATCACCGGGCCCCTGGTGGGGCTGGTGGGCTATCGCGCGATCTTCGGCCTGATCACGGGGATCCAAGTGGCCGCGCTCGTGCTGACCGTGGGCCTGGTGTCCCTCGCAGCCGACCGCCGTCACGAGCAGGTGCTGCCGGCCCTGCGCCGCCTGCCTTCGCTGTTCCGCTACTCGACCGTGTGGGTGGCCGGGGGCATTGCCTTGCTGGCCGCCGTCCCGCAGGCGCTGGTGCAATCCTTTTATCCGCTGTGGGTGCTGCACCTCACCCACTCCCCGACGACGGCCAGTCTGGTCACCGCCCTGCGCAACGTCGGCACCATCCTCGGGAGCTTCATGGCGGGCCGCCTGCTGCGCTGGACCGGTCAACGCACGGGTGTCCTCCTGGGCGTGGGGGGCATGGCGGCGGGAATTTTCCTGACCGGGGCCACAAATACGTCGTGGCTCGTCGCGGCCGCGCTGATCGCGACGGGTTTCCTGTCGGCCCCGGTCGCGGTGCTGTATCTGACCCTGGTGGTAGGTGCCGTGGCCGATGTCGACCGGGCATCCGCCATTGCCGTGGTCAACGTCTTTTGGTCTGCCGCCATGCTCCTGGTGCCCCTCGTCTTTGGCGTCGTGAGCCAGATCAACGGAATGGGGGCGGCCTTCCAGTGGTTGGGCGTGGGGCTCAGTTGCACCCTCGTCCCGCTCGCCAGCGCCCGGGTGTGGTCCCGCGTCTCAAGGGAACGCACCACCCCCGCGACGGCGCCTCCGGCCTAGTGGCGCGGTGGGTCCGAGGGTGTCGCGCCGCGACTCCGGGCCCCCCGTCCTCTTATACCGGCTTCATCGCCTCAAAGGGGTTCCGGCACGCACGGCAGTAGTAGATAGACCGACATGCCGTGGGCCCAAACACCCCTTCCGCCTCCGTGTCGACCGACCCACACCACGGGCACGCCACCGGGGGCATCTCCGTCATCACCTCCTCGGTCACGCGCGGCGGAGGCGCAATGCCCCGCGACCGGAGGGCCCGATGGCAGGACGGCGCCACGCGGTCGGACGTCCATGGCACGGCAGCACTGTACTCCACCACAATCTCATCCGGCTCGAGGCCCGTGGCCTGACTCACCGCGCTCACGGCGCGGGCCCGCATGACGTCCAAAGCCGGACACCCGACAAACGGGGGCAACAGGGTGATCCGCACGCGTTCGCGGTCCACCGCCACGGTATGCACCATGCCCAGCGCCACAATGCTCACGCCAGGCATCTCGGGGTCCATCACGTGGTCTAGGGCCGCCATCACCTGTTGCACTCGGGGTCCGCGGGACGCCGGTGCGGCTACCACGACGCCCCGGGGCTTGACCGGTACACCTCCCCGAGGTCCTGCAGCAACTGGGTCAAGTCCTGGGTGTGTTCGCCGTGGCGACCGTTCAACGTGCCCCGCAGGGGAGGCAGCGCCCAGCCCAAGGGGTCCAGCGCCTGGGCTACGCGGGCACGCCAGTCGTCGGTCAGATGCGAGGCATCGGGCAGCAGCCCGAACGTCTCCATCTCGGCCGCCATCGGCCCGGCACTGGCCAGGTCAACGGCGTCGGCGGCCGCCCGGTCCAGCGCAAGCTCCACGCGCCGCCCGACGTCGGGTCCGCTGCGCGCGATGTCTCGGAGCCACATGGAATGATGCTGGTTGTGGTAGCGCTCCTCCCGCCGAATCTTGGCCGCTGCCTCCGCCAGCGGGCGATGGGCCGACTGCACGAGGCGATCCAGCCGGGCCATTTCCAGGGTGTCGTAAAAGAAGTGACGCGCCAAGGCGTACGCCCAGTCGAAGTGAGGCGTGTCTCGGTAGGTTCCGCGTCCGTTGGGCCGCTCCAGCATCACGCTGTTGCGCCGGGCCAGCGCCGGGCGCAGATGCGCCAGGTCGTCCCGATCGCCGCCGTGGATGGTCGCCAACAGAGTGAAATAAGTGGCCGCGTGCCCCATCTCATCCTGGGCAATCGACGAAAAGGCCACGTCCTCTTCCAAATGGGGAGCCAGCCCCAGCCACTCGCCTGCCCGCGTCGCCACCACCAAGTCGTCGTCCGCCAACTGCATCAAAAGCTCTGTGAGTGCCAAGTGGTACCGGTCGGCGTCCACGTTCCCATCTCCTTTCGTTAGCCCTAGGCCATGGTGTCGGGTGTCATGGCCTGCTGATGGTACTGCCGCCATTTTCCGACGAGATACTGGTAGTCGGACACCTCGCGATAGGTCTTGGGCAGGCGAAAGAAGTCATCTGCCCCTTTCGCCCGGGCAATGGCGTCCCGCGGCACCACCCACAGGTCGAAAATCTCGCGGCGGCGCAGAAAGTTTTCCCGGGCCAGCATAAGCGCCATCGCCGGCGACCCGGCAAGCAGGCTGGCCTGCCACTCCACCGTCCCCCGCTCGCTGGTTTGTGCAAACACCTCGTACACCGCAAGCTCGCCCGCGTCTGGCGGCGGCGTCCGGTCGGCGAGGGAACCCGAGTCATCGGTCGTCATATCTCACACCGCCTTTCGGGTGCCGGCCATCACGTCGCGCACCCACTGCCCTTCGGCGTACGACGTGCGCCGCAGGTTCAGCCGCGCCGCGGAACGCGGCCCATGGTTCGCGATGATGGCGCGCCACTCGTCCCAGTCCGGCTGCTGGTAGGTCCACGCCTTCGTCTCCGAGTCCTGCTGCAGGGTGGGATCCGGGATGACAAACCCCAGCGAGCGAATGCGGGGCACGTACTTGCTGAGGTAGCGCTGGCGCAGCTCCTCATTGCTCTTGGTGCGGATCCGAAAACGCAGGTTGGCCGCCTGATGGGACGTGTGGGCGGCTCCCGGGACCGCCGACCGTGCCGCCCCATCCTCGGGCGGACCGAAAAACATCATCAACGCCGGCCACCAGCGGGTCAAAGCATCCTGGAACATGGCTCGCTGTCCCGCCGTGCCCTCGGCCAGGGCCATGCAGATGCTTTCACCGTGCTGAATATGAAACGCCTCTTCTTCCACAATGCGGCGGAGCGCACGCGTGTAGGGCGCATAGGAGCCCCCCAGCAGCATGCCCTGCGTGATAATCGCGGCGCCGTCCACCAGCCAGCCAATGAGGCCGGCGTCGGCCCACGTGGGCACGGGCAGATGAAACACATTGTGAAACTTCTGGCGGCCGGCAAACAGGTCCGCCATGATGTGTTCGCGGTTTTGCCCTCGCGGCGCCATGAGGTCTTCGGCCACGCGGATGAGCAGCTGGCCGTGGCCGGCTTCGTCCTGGACCTTGGCCATGAGCGCCAGCTTGCGGTACAAAGTAGGCGCGCGCGGCACCCACTCTTTCTCCGGCAGCGTTCCCATGATTTCACTGACGGCGTGCAGCCGAATGAGACGCACCAGCTCGGCCCGATACGCCTCGGGCATCCAGTGGTCCGCTTCCACGAGGCAGCCGTCATCGAGGTGTGTGAGAAATTCCTGAGTGCGCTCCTCCACGTCTGGGTTCATGCGAGCCCTCCTTGGTCCCAGTGAACCCCTCCGGTCCTTCCCGTGGTACGGTCGCTGGGTGCGACGTGGAGGCGACCCTTGGCCCCTGCCGGTGAACCAAAGGTCCTGGTGGCTGCACGACTGATGACCCTCTCGGCCCGGACGTCGCGGCGCCTAAGGCGGCTCGGCGCAGAGCCCTTCCCGCACTCAGGTGGACAGCGAACGCGTGAACCGGCACCATGCAGGCGGAGCACCACAGGGCCAGCGGGCCAGAATATCGGGCGGCGCTCCAGAAGGACGGGTGACCATGCGGCGAGTCGATGCGGTCACGGTGGCCGTGGTTCAGGACGCTCCGGTGCTGATGGACTTGGCACGCAGTGTCGACCGGGTGATTGAGCGCTTGGCCGAAGCGGTGGGCCAGGGGGCCGAACTGGTCGTGTTTCCGGAAGCGTTTCTGTCGGGCTACCCGCGGGGCTTGGGATTTGGCGCCGTCGTCGGCAGTCGCCGGCGGGAGGGCCGCCTCGACTGGGGACGGTATTGGCGATCGGCGGTGGCGGTGCCCTCGCCGGCCATCGACCGCCTGGCGGCGGCCGTGGCGCAGGCTCACGCGTACGTGGTCGTGGGCGTCATCGAACGGGCCGACCATGGGGGCCAGGGGACGCTGTACGGCACCACCCTGTATTTTGGCCCGGACGGCCAGTTGCTGGGCCGGCATCGCAAGTTGAAGCCCACCGGTTCCGAGCGCCTCATTTGGGGCGAGGGCGACGGGAGCACGCTGACGGTGGTCGACACCCCGTTCGGCCCTGTCGGGGGGCTCATCTGCTGGGAAAACTACATGCCCCTCGCGCGCGCCGCCATGTATGACAAAGGCGTGGCGCTGTATGTGGCCCCGACGGCCGACGACCGCGACACCTGGCAGGCGACGCTCCAACACATCGCATGCGAGGGACGGTGCTTCGTGCTGGGCGCCAACCAATACGTCACCAAAAGCATGTACCCGGACGACCTGGCGTGTGCGGCCGACCTGACCGAGGCGCCCGAAGAACTGTGCCGGGGCGGGAGCGCCATCGTCGGGCCCTTGGGCCAATATGTGCGGGGCCCGCTGTACCATGCGGCCGGCCTCCTGGTCGCGACGCTGGACCTGACCGAACTGGAACAGGCCCGGTTCGACTTTGACGTCACCGGCCACTACGCGCGCCCCGACGTCTTCACCCTCCACGTCAACGAAGAGCCCCGCCGCAACGTGGTGCGCCACTGACCCGCCGCCGGCGGCCTCACGGCCCCCGGCAGCGGCGGTGCGCCACAGGCACGGCGGTCAGCTTGCCGGGGACCCGCCTCCCGACATCTGGAACTGACGGGCAAGCGCCGCGATGTTCGGCGTCCCGAGACCACTGCCGGGGTTGTAGACGGCGCCGGCCGTCCCCGTGTAGTAGAGGTTGTCGTTGCTCGTCCCGGTGGTGTCCAGCGGATGAAACGGCGAGGACCCGCCCGTGGCAAACCGATAGATCTGTGGGTTCCAGAAGCCGACGCGCGCCCCCACCGCCCCGTTGATGAGCGCGGTGAGGCCAGCCAGCTGGGGGGCCACAAAGCTGGTCCCCCCGATCTGCAACCAGTCCGACGGATGCGCGGCCGAATCAAACAGGGTGCTGTACACCGCATACCCCGTCTGCGGGTCGGCGTTCATCGCCAGATCCGGAATGTTGCGCCCCGACGCCGTCCCCACCACGACGCTCGGGCTGGGATTGAACTGCCAGGCGGTGTTGTTGTTGATGGGGGTGAGCCACGGCACGGCACTGAAGGCGTTGACCCCGGGCACCCCCCGTTGATACGCGGGCGTCGAATACAGCTGGCTGTATCCTCCGCCGCTGCCCACCGCATGCAGCGTCGCCCACGCGGCCTCGGACGGGAATCCAAACTGCTGCCAGAAGGGGAACAGGTAGTCACGCCCCCAGGTCCGCTGCTGGGGCACCGTCACCGTGAAGGTACCAGCTTTCGTCGTGTAGGTTTGTGTGCCGGGCAGCGTGGTGCCTCCGGCCGACGTCACGTACGGGCTGTCCGACGGCATGCCCACCGAAAGGTTGGTCGGCCCGCCGTTGGCCCGCGACGCCGCATACGCGCCCGCGTCACCCGACGCGGCAAACATGGAAATGCCCTGGACGGCCGCCTCCATGTAAGCCTCGGTGAACGCCTGGGGATACCCGGGTGACACGAACCCCTGGCGAATGCCCTTCATGACCGCGGTTTCGCTGGTACCCCAGCTGGACGAGACCGATCCCGCCACGTCCTGCGTCACGGCCGTGAAGTAGGCATCCACAAAGCCCGTCCCCCCGCCGTTGGGCGCTTGGTACACGATGATGCGCGCCTGGGGCGCGAGCGCACCCGACTGCTCCACGTCCACCGTGGTTTCGGTGGAACCGGACTTCAGGGAGACGGGACCCGGGCCCCCATCCACGTTGACCAGGCTCAGCCGATTGGCCAGCACCGCGATCTGGTTGTCGGCCCAGAACGTGTACGCGTCGCTGGGGTTCAGCGCCGCCAGCGTCACGATGCCGATGGTTTGGCCCTGGCCGGTGAAGCCCGCGCTGTACAGCGGCGCCACATTGTACTGGCCAACCAGGTCTGCGGGTGTGCGCATGCCCGCCGGCGGCGTGTTCGCATTCGTGGCGGCCTGACTCATGCCCACGGGCATGGTCAGCTGGCTTTTCGCCTGCCCGTAGTTGCTCAGCCCCAGCACGGCCAGCACCTTGCCGCCCATGCCATCCGGGATGGTGGGGGCGCCCTTAGGCGCGTGGAACGTCTGGCCGCCGTACTGCTGGTTCTGAATGCGGACGCGAAACGCCTGGTCGAACGCCCCGGCCGTGCCCTGGGCGGTCACCACCAGGTTGTTGGCCATCACGTCGCTCGTGATCCCGAACTGCGACAGGTACTGCGTCAGGCGGGAAATCGTCTGGGAGCTTTGGCCGTAGGCGGCCGCGAACTGCGCCACGGACAGATAGTGCCGAAACAGCGGCCCCGGCGTGGACACCGCCGCGATGCGCCGCGTCAGCTGGGTTTGGTGCCGCACCTTAAAGATGATGCTCACCGTCATCGGGGTGGTGGCGGGCGTGGTGCCCAACACCGTGGCCCTGCCCGGGCCCCCACTCGATCCGTAGGGCGCCGCGGCGGCGGGCGCGCTCCCGCCCAGTCCCCCGCCCATGGCGGTCATCACCAACGCGGCGGTCACCAGAACCTTCGTCGGCCACTGCATATCATCGCCTCCTCGGTGCGTGGGATCACATCAGCTGTAGCGAATCCGGGGATCCACCATGGCGTACAGCAGGTCGGCCAGCAGGTTTCCGAGAATGCCCAGCACCCCCACCATCAGGACCACCGCCATGAGTACCGGAAAGTCTCGCTGCTGCGCGGCATTCCAAAACAGGAGGCCCATCCCGGGATAGTTGAAGATCATCTCAATGATCAACGCGCCACTGAACAGCCCGGGCAGGGACATCCCGGCCAACGTGATGAGTGGGATGATCGAATTGCGCAGCGCGTGCACGTAGAAGACGCGCAACTCCGAGATGCCTTTCGCGCGTGCGGTGCGGATGTAGTCTTGGTCCAGGGTCTCCACCATGGAACCGCGCACGAACCGGGTCCAGCCGGCCACGGTGCCAATCACCAGCACGACCACCGGGAGGAACAGATGGTCAATGTAATCTGCGACCGGCGACCCCGTGCTCAACGGATTCGAGATGCCCCCCGAGGGGAACCACCGCAGATCCACGGCAAACACCGACACCACCATCAGGCCCAGCCAGAACACGGGCATGCAGTAGAAGAAGTACGTCCCCACCGAGATCGCGTGGTCGCGGCGGGTCGCGTTGCGCGTAGCCTGCATGACGCCCAGCCAGATGGAGATGGCGTGCGACAGCACGATCGCCGTCAGCACCAGGATGAGGGTGCGGGGCAGATTCTCCCCGATGAGGCTCAACACCGACGCGTGCTGGGTGTACGCGTACCCCAAATTGCCGTGCAGCAGGTGCTCCAGCCAGATCGCGTACTGCACGTAAATCGGCTTGTTGAGGCCCATCGAGCGGTTGAGCTGCGCAATGAGCTGCGGGGTCGCGTTGTTGCCCAGCATGATCACCGCCGGTCCCCCTGGCACGATGTGCAGGAGACCGAAACTCAAGAACGTGAGAAAGAACAGCGTCGGCAGCGACTGCAATACCCGCTGCAACACTACGCGCGCCATTAGGCTCCCCTCCGTGCCGACCGCCGCACGCCGCGCCCAAAGGCCGCCCGCACGCCGTCGCCAATGAAATTAATCGACAGCACCGTGAGCAGGATGATGAATCCGGGCGGATAAACCAGCCACCACGCGTTTTGCGGCAGGTAGGCCATCGAGTTGGCCAGCATCGCACCCCAGTTGGGCAGCGGCGGCGGCAGGCCGAGTCCTAAAAAGCTCAGGCCGGCCACCGCGAGAATGGCGTCGGCGATGGCGAACGTGGTGGACACAATAATCACCCCGATGGCGTTCGGAAACAGGTATTGCCGCATGATGAGGCCCTTGGAGGCTCCGGCGGCCACGGCCGCTTCCACGTACCCCTCCGACCGGATCCGCAGCACCTCCCCACGCACCAACCGACTTACGCCATGCCAGGAAATGCCGGCGATCAGGAACACCAGAATGAGCGGGCTGGGCTTGACCATCGCGTCCACGAACAGCAGCAGAAAGAGCCCGGGAATCGCGCGAAGCATGTCCACGATGCGCATCATCAGGGCGTCGACGAATCCGCCCGAGTACCCCGCCACCAAGCCGTACACCACCCCGATGGTCATCCCCGCGATGGCGGCGGCAAACCCCACCTCCAGCGAGGTTTGTCCTCCCAGCATGAGCCGTGCCAGCATGTTGCGCCCCAAATTGTTCGTCCCCAGGGGGAACCGCGCGCTGGGCGGCTGCAGGAGAGCCGTCATGTGCAGGGTGTAGGCACTGGCGCGGTACACGCTCGGCCCCACAAACGAGAACCCAATGATGGCCAGCAGCACGATAATGCCCCACCGCGCCAGCGGATGCTGCCACACCCGCTCCGTGCGCGAACTGCTCCTGGGCATCCACACGTCGTCGCTCGCGGAGCTTTTCAACGCCACCGCCTCGGAGCTCTCACTGGTGCTCATCGGTGCCTCCCTTCTTCATCAATCGTCCTGACACCTATCAGTGGCCCTCTGGTCCGAAGGGGGCCCGGCTGGGCCCCTCGCTTCATGACTTGGCGGCGACCGCGACGTCTTGAACCAGGATGGGAGGCAGACAAGCCGGCGCCAGCTGCATCATGCCGCCGCCCACCCAGTGCTGTTCGTCCCCCATGCACGAGAGCCGGCTGCCCCACGCCTCCAGGGCGTTGACAGACACCACCACATTTTTGACGCGGCCCACGACGGCCCCATGGTCCACCAGGTACAAGCCCGTGGCGGTGCCGGCCATCTCCCCGCGCAGCGGGTTGACGGGCCGGCCCCCCACCCAGCCCTCCAAAATCAGCAGGCGGGGATGGGACTGGAGTAGGTCCTCCCAAGGCGTTGACCCGGCTATGACCGTGACATTGGCGGGCCGGGGCGTCGGTGGACTGCCCAACTCTCCGCTGAATCCCAGTCCCAGCGCCGGCTGGCCCAGGTGGTGAGCCGCCCGGCGATCCAGAATCCAGTGACGCAACACGCCGTGGTCGATGAGCGGGACCCGGCGGGTGGCCGTCCCCTCGTCATCCCACGGAACACTGCGCGGCCCATCGGCGATGCCCGGGTCACTCCCCAGCGACACCTCGGTATTGGCCACCCGGGTGCCGAGAGCATCCGACCACGGACTGGTTTTCGCGGTGACGGCCGGAGCGGACAGCCGCGCCAGCAGCGGGGCCAGCAGGCTGAAGGCCACGGGCGGCATGAACACGATGGGCAGCGCCGCGGCCTCCAGCGACACGATGCGCTGACCCCACGCGAGGCGGGTCCGGACGTGGTCTAAGAGCCCATCCGGATCGGGCAGGGCCCCCGACTGCCCGCGATTGGTCCCCACGGTCATGAAGTCCCCATCTCGAACCGCCCGGCCGCTCAGGGCCGCGCGCCCTTCGGTACGCATCCACCGCCGCTCCACGCCGTCCCCGTCCACCAGGCGCGTCCATTGGCGCATCCACTGCACCTGCGCCTGGGGCACCACCTCGGGAGCCTCACCCGACAGGGCCCGACCCATCGCGAGCGCCATGTGCGCCAAGTCGGTCGGGGCGGGGTCGCGGACGGCATCCCCGGACGAAGCGTCGGAGGCGGGCCCTTGGCCCAGGGCGCTTAGGACAAACCCATCCAAGTCCGCACCCCGCGCCCCAGCACGTGCGCCGTCCAGCAGTGCGTCCCAGTCGGCGGCGCGCGAGCCCTGATACCCCAGCCGCCCCCCCGACAGGACCCGCACCGCCTGGTGGTGCTCGTGCCCCTGATCGATCCCTTCCAGCTGACCGCCCCGCACCCGGGCGCTCATCTGCTGCCGATGCACCTCCATCAGCAGCACCTGCTCGCCCGCGCGGCGGGGCTTCGTGAGCCGCTGCACGAAGGGATCCGTGATGGTCATCGTCCACCTCCCACCAAGCATCGCTCAATGCGCAGCGACGGCGCGTGGTGGCTGACGGGCAGCGGCATCTGCCCAGCCTTGCCACACCCGCCTCCCCCCTCGTACCGGGTGAAGTCGCTGCCAATCGCCGTGATGTTGTCGAGCGTGGAAAACACGTTGCCCGTCAGCACCGCGTTCCGCAGCGGCTGGGTGATCCGTCCGTCTTCGATCAGATAGGCTTGGGCCGCCCGAAACGCGAACACTTCCCCGTTGGTTTGCCCACCCGTACTGCCGGTGGCGTAAATCCCGCGCTTGATGCCCTGGAACAGCCCCTCCACCGGCGTGTCGCCCGGGGCGATGACCGTGTTGCGCATGCGCACGATGGGCGCAAACCGGTAGTGCAGGGCGCGGGCGTTGCCGGTGGGCTGTTCGCCCAGGGTGCCCGCCGTTCGGCACGAATGCAGGCGCCCCACCAACTCCCCGTCCCTGATGAGGTCGATGTCCCGGGCCGCCACCCCTTCGTCGTCCACGGGCAGGTATCCCCGGCTCCCCTCATCACGCCCCGTGTCGTAGATGTGCAGATTCTTGGGCCCGAACCGCCGCCCCAACCGCATCGCCTGCAAGAGGCCGGCATCGTCCACCTGCCCGTCCGCTTCGCTCAAATGACCAAACGCCTCATGCGCAAACACGCCGGCCAAGTGGGGGTCGACGACCACGGTGTACTCGCCGCCCACAATTTCGGGCGCCTCCAGCAGCAGCACCGCCTGGCGGGCGGCGTCGCGCACCTCATCGCCGAGCCCGCGCACCGCACCAAAATCGTTGGAGGACCCAAAGCTCACGCCCCGCTGCGCGACGGACCCCTGACGTCGCGCCACCATGAGGACGCTGCCACCCAGGTCCATCTTCTCCTGCTCCACCACGCTGCCGCGGCTGTTCAGGAACAACAGATGGCGATAGCGGTCAAAGTAGCGGGTTTGCACATTTTGGATGGCCGAGGAGGCCGACAGGCCCAGGTCGGCATATCCCTGCAGCAGACTCAGCTTCTCTTCCAGTGAGACACCGCGTGGGTCTTCGCCGTACGGCACCCGCGCGCGCAGCTGAACCACCTGGCTGGGTGCCCAGCCGTCGCGTGGACCCAGGCTGGCGGCTTCGCCCCACTGCGCCAGCTGCACGGCTTCACGAACGCACGCCTCCAACTGGTTCCAGCCATCGAAGTGCACAAAGCCCACGTACCCCCCAGAGACCGCCCGCACGTTGCCGCCCACATCCCGCTGGTGGTCCACCCGCTGCGGGGTCGTACCCATCAGCTCAATGACGGTGGCTTCATTCACCTCTAGACGCAACTCAACGTAGTCCACGGCCTGACGCCCCACGATCTGGCGCAGGGTCTCCTCCAAGCCGGCATCCCAGGTCGTCACCGCACCATGCTGCCCACTGCTGCCCACCGGGCTCCCCCCACTCTGCGGTCTCCTGCCGCCCTTACCCTGGACGCGGGGGCGGGCCGTGCCCGGCCCGCCCCCGGTGTCCGGGCTACTGAGAATCCACCGGTGCCAACGGTGCGGTCTACTTGCTCACCCACCAATACTGCGGGTAGATGGCGTACGATCCCTTGACCGGCACCGAGCTGATCACCCCATGGACCGTCTTGGCAATCATCGTGTACGAGTCGCCCACCGGCATCCACAGATTGGGCAGGTGATGGGCGAGGAACTCCTGATACGCGTAGTCCGCTTGGATGGCCGCCTGTTTCGAGGCTTGCGGCTTCAGCGCAGCGACCATCAGCGAGTCCAGCTGCGAATTCGAGTACCCGACAAAATTCAAGGGTCCGTTGGTTTCAAACACCGAGTTGTCGATCTGATACCCGATGCCCCCGGTCAGCAGCAGTCCGCCCTGGATCTGCCATTTAGCAGGCTGGCGGTGGTCCTGCAGCATGGTCGGGAACGGCACCGCATTGAGAGACACCCGGATGCCTTCCTTCGACCAGTCCTGGGCCAGCAGCTGCACCATCGCGAGAATGGAACTGCTGCCGGACGGGTAGTCCATGGTGAACTGGAGCTTCTGCCCGGAGGCATTGGTCATCACGCCGTTCGCCAAGTGCCATCCGTTGGCCTCCAGGAGCTTGACGCCGCCCTTGATGTTGAAGGGGTACACCGGCTTCTTCAGGGCGGGGTCGAGATACGGCGACATGGACACCACGGCCCCGGCGCCTGGGAGCCCCAGCCCGTTGAACACGGCGCGGATAATCGTCTGCTGGTCGATGCCCATCTGCATCGCCTCGCGCACGGGCCGCTGCTTTAAGATGGCTCCCACCTGCGGGTTCTTGAAGTTCAGCATCACCCGGGCAAAGGCCGCCGGGGGCTGCGCCACAAAGCGGTCCAGCGTCAAGGTGTTGCGGATTGCGTAGGACGTCCCGGGCAGGTAGCCGACCTGAATCGTCCCGGTCTGCAGCCCACTCACCTCGGCGGTGTCGGTCGTCTCATACTGAAAGACCAGGCGGTGCAGATACGGACGGTGGCCATCGTAGTGCGGGTTGGGCGCAAAGGTCCACGACTGCTCCGGCGAGGCCTGAATCAAGCGGAACGGCCCATCAATCACCGAGAAAAAGGCAGGGTTGCTGCCGTTCTTGGTCAGGTAGGCCAGTTCCTTGGCCGGCTGGCCGGGGTACTTGTCCCAGGACGCCTTCGGGAAGGGCATGAATCCCCCCAGTTGGCCGAGGAACCACAGCTGGTTCTCGGGCGCCACCGTGGTCACCTGAAACTCATGGGCGTTCACCACGGTGAACTGCTTCACCAGGGTGGCGAGGCCCGTGGGTCCCGCTCCGGTCCACGGCCAGGGTGCTGGAGCCGAAGGCGCGCTGGCCGCCTGGATCATGTGCCACTCAAACTGCACGTCGGACGCCGTCACGGGTGCGCCGTTGGACCAGTGCCACTTGGGATTCAGCTTGACCGTATACACGGTCCCCGCCTTATTCCACGTGATGTCACTGGCCACGCTGCGCTGGTAGTCCGGAAGACCATTGCTGCCGGTCACATAAAGTCCCAGGTACTGCAGCGACTGGGCGGTCGCGTTGGTGGTGCTGTTGTACGCCACGGCCATCAGCGGGAGATACCAGTCGAAGCCGGTGACCGGCCCCAGCGCATCCACCACGGTGCCGCCAGCTTGCGGCCCCGACCCGGTGTGGCTCGCCGGCTTCGTGCTGGTCGCGGCGCTGGGCGCACAGGCGGCCGCCAACAACAGGACCGCCGCCGCCATCCCCCCCCACGCAAATCGTCCGCGGACACTTCCCCGCCGCGATAGGTGGACCATTTGTCGTCACGCTCCTCCTGAAGAATCCTGGGGTACTGCCCGGGAACGCTAACCCTCGTCGTTGGTAGACATTTAGTCTAACTGATCCTCAGGGGGGAGCGTACTCACGCGTCCCGCGCGTGTCAAGCGCCCAAGGGCCGCTTTTTCTTGGTCTCTCCGTCCTTTCACACCCCGTGGCCAGTGCCCAGGGAGCTGGGGCTTGGCGGTGCCCCACCCTGAAAAGCGCCCAGACCGAATCCCTAAGGCACTTTCGAGGATTCCACGTGGGCAAACACCTGGTCCGCGCGGATGCGCTGCAGATAGTTGTAGAGGGTGGCGCGGGATACTCCCAGCATCTTGGACACGTATCCCGCCGCGCCCTTGATGAGGAAGACGCCGCGATCGTCCAGCGCGCGCACCACCTCGAGCCGCTCCGCGCCATCCATGTGGTCGGGGTGCTTGCCCATCGTGTCGAGCGCCCCATTCACCATGCTCGCTATCATGTCGGGCACCGAGTGCACGTACTCCTCCTGCAGGTCGTCTCGGGCACCGACGCTGGCAAAGTCCAGCAGCAGATCGGCCGCTTGGTTCCACTGGGTCACGTCAATGTTGATGCACAGCGCCACCGCCGAGCGTCCGGCCGCATTCCGCAGGAAGGTCGACGAACATTTCAACACGCGGCCGTCGGGCAGCACCGAGCGATAGCTGCCCTGCAACGACGAAATCTCCGTGCCGCGCCGCAGGGCCTCGAGCCCCACGGTGGTCATGGGCTGCCCCGGCTCGCGATGGGTCACGTCGCCCGCCAGGCACACAATGGAGTGCTGCAGGTCATCCAAGTCGTGGATCACCACTTCCGCCGACGGACCCAACAGCGCGGACAGGTTCTCTGCCAACCGCCGAAAATTGTCCAACTCCCACGCCTTCAACGCCAACTACGTCGCCTCCCATGCCAGCATACCCTCGTAATATAGCGCGGTGGTGCACCCGACGCACGAAACTGCCCTCAGGCGGCTCGCTCCTTGCGGCCGTCCTGCGAGGCTGATACCTTGTCGGCCGAGGAGGTGCCGCATGGCATCGTTCGGAAAGCCGCCGCCCATCCCCACGCGCTTGGGCATTCTGGGCGGGTTCGGCAGCCTGGCCACCGCCCACTTCTACTACCGCTTGGTCGAACTGACGCCCGCCGCCGAGGATGCGGAGCACGTTCCGGTCACCATGGTGACGGAACCGTCCGCGCCCAGCCGCCTCGAGCACCTGGCCGGTTTGGGCCCGACACCGCTCCCGCACCTGATCCAGGCCGCCTCGACGCTGGTCCACGCCGGGGCCGATCTGCTGGTGATTCCGTCGGCCACGTGCCACGCGTACTACGATGACATCGCCCGAGCGGTGCCCGCGCCGATCCTGCACCTGCCCAGCCTCGTCATGCAAGCGGTGGCCGCTGGGGGCGTGCGTCGCATTGCGCTCCTGGCCACGACGCCCACCGTGCAGCTGGGCTTGTATCGAGCGCCGGCCGACCGCGCCGCGGTCACCCTCCTCACGCCGGACCCGGCCACGCAGGCCCACCTGATGACGGTCATCCAGCAAATCAAGGCCGGACACGATCCCCAGTCCGCCCAGCGTCGTTTGACGGAGCTCGCGGGCGAACGCTGGGCACACGGCGCCGACGCACTGTTGCTGGGCTGCACCGAACTGCCCGCCGTGTATGCCCATGCGGCCCGGCCATCGCCCACGTTTGATGCCACCGATGAATTGGTGCACGCGGTGCTCCACCGGTTTGGATACCCGATCGGATAGCGCCTCGGTCACACCATGGGGTATGATGGCTCGCGTTAGACAAATTTTCAACGAACGTCCAGACCGTGGCCTGCGGCATCAACGGGAGGCGCGCGAACCGTACGAGCATGGAGGAGGCGACGCATGACCCAAGGACTGGTCCCCGAAGACCTGTACCGGATGATTTGGGTGGAGAGTCCCGTACGCCGGCCCGGAACCCCGGACGTGGTGTACGTCCAGCGGAGGGTGCGGGCGGATCACAAGGGCTATGAGCGAAATCTTTGGGTCTGGTCCCCCGCCGAGGGCACCCGCCCACTGTCGACGCCAGTGGGGAACAGCTGGGCCCCGCAGATGGCGCCGGACGGGTGCTCGCTGGCGTTTCTGTCCGACCGGGGCGGCTCGACGCAGTTGTGGCTGCTGCCGCTGGGGGGCGGGGAGGCCCGACAGCTCACGACGCTGCCCTTCGCCCCGACGGGAGTGGCCTGGGCACCGGATTCGCGGCGCCTGGCCCTCACGGCCGCCGAATCCTTGGCGGAACCTCTGCTCCCGGGGTATGCGGACGACGTCCTGGCCGTCCGCCGACGCCACTATCGCACTAACGGTGAAAAGCTGCACGAAGAGCGGCATCTGGCACTGTACATATTGGACGCGGGGGACCTGACACGCGACCTCACTCCCTTGACGGAGGACGCCTACAGTTACGCGTCGCCGACGTGGTCTCCCGACGGGAGCAGCGTCGCCGTGGTGTCCCGTCGGGAGCCGGACGCCGACGGCAGCCTCATTCGCGACCTGTGGCGCCTCGACCTCGCGGATCGGCGATGGACCCGTCTCACCCAGGACCTGGCGGTTCAGCTCCCCAGCTGGTCCCCGGACGGCACCACGCTGGCTTTTTATGGTCACGATGGCCGCTTCGGCCGCGCTACCTGTGCAGCGCTGTGGGAGGTGGCGGCCGACGGCCGCCGTGCCGCCCAGCGCGTCGCACCCGCGTGGGACCGGGAGCCGGGCAGCCACGTGCTGTCGGACGCGCGGGGCGCCGCCTCACTGCCGGGGCCCCTCTGGACACCAGACAGCCGCGAACTCTGGGTCGTAGCCGACGACGGCGGCGCCACGGGCGTCTACAGCGTGCCGCGGGACGGTTCTCCCGTCCGGCCGCTGTTGGGCGCGCTCCGCTCGGTGTACGGGCTCAGCGTCGACACGGCGACGGGCGAGGCGGCTCTAGCCGCCGCCACCGCCCGCTCGCCGGGGGAGATTTATGTGGGCCGCCTCGAGGGCGCGCTGACACGCATCACCGATGCGAACCCGTGGCTCGAAGCGGTTTGGCTGTCGACCCCCAAGGCATTCCGCACCGCGAGCCCAGACGGGCTGACCGTGGAGGCCTGGGCGCTGCCCCCTCAGGCCGACACGCCCGGGCCTGCCGTCTTGGAGATTCACGGAGGCCCGCACGCCGGGTACGGGGAAGCCTTCATGTTTGAATTCCAAATGCTCGCGGGCCTGGGTATCGGGGTGGTGTACTCGAACCCGCGCGGATCCACCGGGTATGGCCAGGATCACTGCACCCCGGTGATGGATCACTGGGGCGTGGACACGGCGCACGATGTGCTGGCCGTCCTGGATGCGGCGCTGGGCCAATCTTCTCAGTTTCCATGGATGGACCCGGCGCGCCTCGGCATCACCGGAGGCAGCTTCGGTGGCTATCTCACCAACTGGATTTTGACCCAGACCGACCGGTTCCGGGCCGCCATTGCCCAGCGCAGCGTGTCCAACCGCTACAGCTTCGTCGGCACCAGCGACATGGGCTTTCGGGGGATGGAGGAGTACGGGGGGCCGTGGGCGCATCCCGAGCACTATCGGGACAGCTCCCCGCTGGCGTTCGCCGACCGGATCACCACGCCGCTGCTGCTGTTGCATGCGGAAGAAGATTGGCGCTGCCCCATCGAGCAGGCGGAGCAGCTGTTCCAGGCGCTCAAGATGCTGGGGCGCGAGGTGGAGCTGGTTCGCTATCCCGGGGAGAGTCATGAGTTGTCGCGCGCCGGCCAGCCGTATCACCGCGTCGACCGTCTGTGGCGGATCGCGCGGTGGTTTGGCTCTCGGCTGTAAGCACCGATGCGGGAAACCAGGGAGGGAGGCGGCACGTGTCACAGGCATTTTCCTGGCGGCCCATCGGGCCGTTCCGGGGCGGGCGCGTGTCCGCGGTGGTGGGCGATCCCCATCACCGGCTGACCGGCTATTTGGGTGCGGCGGCCGGCGGCGTGTGGAAAACCACCGACGGGGGCTTGTCCTGGCACAACGTGACCGATGGGTTCCTCCCCACCCCGGCCATCGGGGCACTGGCCCTATCCGGAGCGGATCCCGCCATCCTGTACGCCGGGACGGGGGAGGCCAACATCCGGACGGATGTGGCCCACGGGTCGGGGGTTTACCGCTCCTCCGACGGCGGACGCACCTGGGAGCCGCGGGGCTTAGGCGACTCGCGCCATCTGGCGCGAGTGGTCGTCCACCCCGGCGATCCGGACGTCGTCTACGCCGCCTCGCTGGGCCACATCTACGGGCCCGGGGGCGAACGGGGCGTCTACCGCACGCGCAATGGCGGCCGCACCTGGGAGTCAGTCCTGGTCGCCACGGGCCGCACGGGCGCCGTCGACGTGGTGTTGGACCCCCAGAACCCGCGCGTCCTGTACGCGGCACTGTGGGACGTCCACCGCTCCCCCTACCGCCTCGAGAGCGGTGGACCGGGCAGTGGGCTTTATCGGAGCGAGGACGCCGGAACCACGTGGGTCAGCCTGGCCAACCAGCCCGGCCTGCCCCCCGGACCCTGGGGACGCATCGGCCTGGCCTGCTCCCGGGGCACGCCGTACCTGTGGGCGATGGTGGAGGCCCATGAGGGCGGGCTGTTTCGATCCGCCGACGGCGGAGACGCCTGGGAGCGCGTGAACCGCGACGCGTCGCTCGCCATCCGCCCGTGGTACTTCAGCCGCTTGGCCGCCACCGGCGACACCGTGTATGCGCTCAGCCTGCAGCTGTGGCGCTCCTCGGATGCGGGCCGGACGTTCGCGGTGCTGCCCACGGCGCACGCGGACCACCACGACCTCTGGATCGACCCCAGCGATCCACACCACCTGGTGAGCGGGCACGACGGCGGCGCCGCCATTTCCTATGATGGCGGCGCCTCGTGGTCCTCCACGCTGAACCAACCCACCGGCCAGTTTTACCACGCCACCACCGACCGGCAGACCCCGTACCGCGTGTATGGCGCGCAGCAGGACAACAGCACCCTGTCCACGCCCAGCCGCACGACCGGGGCCGGCATCACGCTGGCCGACTGCTACAGTGTCGGAGGCGGCGAAAGTGGCGCCATCGCCGTGCGCCTCGACCATCCCCACATCGTCTACGCCGGCAGCAACGGATCCTTGTTGACCCGCTATGACCATGCCACCCGACAGCAGCGGGTGATCACGCCCTGGCCGGAGGAGGTGCGGGGATCTGCGGGCCGAGACCTACCCTACCGGTTCGCGTGGAGCTTTCCCGTCCTGCTGTCGTCCCATGACCCCAACACCCTGTACGTCGGCGCCAACGTCGTCTTTCGGTCCCGGAACGAGGGGCAGGACTGGGATGTCATCAGCCCGGACCTCACCCGCCACGACCCCGACACGCTGGGACCGTCTGGCGGCGTCATCACCGGGGACAACGGGCACGCCGAACTGTATGCCACCCTTTCCTCGGTGGCTGAATCCGCGTTGGACCCGCTGGTCCTGTGGACGGGCTCAGACGATGGCCGGATTCACGTCACCCGCGATGGGGGCCGCACCTGGCACGATCGGACGCCGATCGGAGTGCCGGAGTGGGCGCGCATCAGCACGGTGGAGCCGTCCCCCCACGATCCGGCGGTAGCCTACGTGGCCGCGAATCGATACCAGCTCGACGACCTGGCCCCGTATGTCCTGCGCACGGACAACTTCGGGCACACGTGGACCATGACAACGGACGGCGTGGCCGCTGACGACTTTGCCCGGGTCATCCGCGCAGACCCCGAGCGCCCCGGTCTCTTGTTTCTGGGCACGGAGTCCGGCGTGTACTACTCGGTGACCGACGGCGCCCGCTGGCACCGGCTGCAGCAAAATCTGCCCTGGGTGCCGATCTACGACATGGCGTTGGCCGACGGTGATCTGGTGGCCGCGACACACGGGCGGTCCTTTTGGATCCTGGACGACATGACCGCGCTCCGGCACCCCGCATTTACGGCCAGCGAGAATCACCCGGTCCTGGCGGCCCCCCGCGCCGCGCCGCGCTGGCATGCGCGGGGAGCGCCCGCGCTGGCGCCCCGAGCCGAGACCGGCTACGTGTCGGTGGACACGGCGGTGGTGCGCTGGCAGCGGCGACCCGAGGGCACCACCCTGGTCGACGCCGGGACGAACCCGCCCCAGGGTGCGGCGGTCACGTATCGGCTGCCCGCCGCCTTCCACGATGGCGCCACGCTGACCATTTTCGATGCCGCCGGACAGGTCTTGCGGACGTGGACCGGGAACGACCTGCCGTGGGGGTCAGGCACCCAGCGCGTCTACTGGAACATGCGGCACCCTGGGGCCACCACGCTGCCCGGCGCCGTCCTGCGGGGCGGCAGCACCGCGGGGCCCGTGGTGCTGCCTGGTCCCTATACCGTGCGGCTGGTCGCGGGCGGCCACACCGCCACGGCCATCCTGCCCATCAAGCCCGATCCCCGCATGCCCATCGACCCCGATGGGTTGGCGAGTCAGTTTCGGTTTCACCAGCAGTTGGTGGAAACCCTGAGCCGGGTGCACGAGACGGCCGCCATCATTCGGGCCATTCGCGATCGGCTCAGCGGCGACCACGAGGCCGTCCCCGCCACGGCCGTCGAGTGTCTGGCGCGCGTGGAAACCACGTTCGTGGAGCCACGCGCCCGCGTGCCGCTCGATTACTTGAAATTCCCCCCGGGACTCAACGTGAAGCTGGCAGCGCTCATCAGCGCCCTCGATCGGACGGACGGGCCACCGACCGGCGGAATGCGAGCCGTGCACACCCACCTCGCCACGCTGGCGGAGCAGGGCATCGCGGATGTGTGGGAGGTCCTCGACCGATACATCCGGCGGCCGTGGCCAGACCTGGCTGACCGCGCCGTGCGCCCGGAGCCCGACCGTGCCCGCCAGTAGGGGCCCCCTACCAGCCGCCGGGGCTTGGTCTCCCTCGCCCCGCGATGTCCGACCGGCCTGGACACCCGGACGGGGCAGCCATGCCCGGCGCCGCCGATGCTCAGACGAGTTCCCACCGGTCACAGCGGCGGCGCGACCAGCCGAACAGCTGCGGCCCTGGGTCCGCATCGCGACGCGGACCCAGGGCCGCGCGGGGCTGTGGGCGCAGCCGGCCAGCGGGGCGGCGCTCCCTGATGCACCAGGGCCGTGTGTCTGGGCCGGCGGCACCGAGGGC
>JAJYPH010000163.1 GCA_021795575.1 Bacillota bacterium | reverse complement strand
CCAGCCGGAGGGGACTCAAAACCGCCCCGACCACGGCATGGGTGCCGGTTTCCGCCAGCGCCACCAGCCGGAGCTGGGGAAATGCCCCCGCCCCCTCGGGGCCGCGCCCGGTGCCCGGCCGCCCGAAGGCCGCGACATTCGCCGGCGTGTCCGCCACGTCCCACGTCGTGCCATCCAGACTCAGGAGCCGCCGCCCGCGATACCCGATGCCCGGCCGCGTCACGTCGCCGAGCGGGCGCGCCACCTGGGCGAACAGCTGGGCCAGCGGTTCCACGCCCAACCGGCGGCGGGCTTGAAACAACGCGGCCTTCGTGGGCACCTGCCAGGCCTCCTGCCATTGGGTCTCCCACGCCAAGCCGTCCACCACGTAGCGCATGACCTCTTCGTAGCCGGTCTCACTATGGAGCGCCAACGCCAAGACGTAGTACACCATCACCCGCGCCGGCAGGAGCCGCCGGCGCTGCTCCTGCCGGCCCGTCGCCGCCACCACGGCGTCCACCAGGGCGGGCGGCACCGTCTGGGTCAGCACGCCCAAGGCCACATGATCGGTTAACCGGGCGCCCGGCGGCGGTTTACGCCATCCCCTCCGCGGCATAATGATCCCCTCCCAGGATCATCCTACCACCAACTGCAACCCTAAATAAACGGTATTGGGACTCAACCCCATGGCAGCGACCAGCGACGCCTCCCATAGGCTTGTGAGGGTGGGCAGGCCGTCGCCCGACTCTGCGACAGCGCCTAACATCACCGCCACGCGTCGTGCAGCCCCAGCAAATATCGCGCCGTGTCATCGGCCGACGCGACCGGGCGCATCTCCCCCCGTGCGGTGGCGGTGGTCAGCAGGAACGCCAGCGCGGCCTGGTACCGGCGCGCCCGCTCTGCGAGCGCTCCCGCGTAGCGCGGCTCCTCGGCATGCTGGAGGCGAACCTCGCGGATCATGCGAACCCGGGGGCCCTCCACGGCCGCGTGGCCCACCTGGGCCGTGAACAGGTGAAAAATCTGAACGCCAAGCGGGTCGCCATCATCAGCGAGCGCGCGGAGCCGTGCCAGCGCCTCGGTGTCTTGCTGCACAAAAAGACCCCAAAACAGTTTGGCCTTGCCGGGAAAGTATCGGTAGAACCCGCCCCGGCTCAAGCCCACCTCCATCATGACGTCCTCCATGGTCGCATCCCGGTATCCTAGGCGCACAAACACCCTGTCGGCGGCCTCCAGCACCTCCCGCCGGCGCCGTTCCCGGTACGCGGCACTCACCCGTGGCGCCATCACCCCACCCCCGGCGTCTGCCCTCTCGGACCGCATCCTACCGCGTCGCACGGGCGGCATCCGCCTCGGCCGCCCTCCCGGCCAGCACCAACAGCCCCGCCGCCCCGGCCAGCGCCGCGGAGAGTCCGGTCCCCAGATATGCGTTGGCCGCCTGCAGCGCGCCGTCGGGCACCAGCACGGGCAGCACCCGCGTGCGCCCGGCCTGAAACACCACCGACAGGAATCCCTCGGCCCACCACCGCGGCGATCCAGAAGCGGCGAAAGCCCGCCCCCAGGACCGTAAGCGGTCCGCCACCACGCCCCATGAAACTCCACCCGGCCCACGACAGCACATAAGAGACATTGGTGTCTCTTATCAGCGGGGGTCGGCATGGGAACGGGACCCACCCCGCCGGTGGGTCCCGTTTGTCGGAGCCCTATGCCGTTTCTTCTTTTTGCTTCTTGCCCACGGGCCGCTTGCCGCGCTCGGTCGTCACCATGAGCGGTTGCTCGTGGTTGTCCACCACTTCTTTGGTCACGATGCACTTGGACACATCCTGCCGGCTGGGCATGTCGTACATGACGTCCAGCATGATGTCCTCGATGATGGCCCGCAGTGCGCGCGCCCCGGTGTTGCGGCGCATCGCCTCGCGCGCCACCGCCGACACCGCATCGTCCTTGAACTCTAAATCGATGCCGTCCAGCCCCAACAGCTTCTGGTACTGCTTGACCAAGGCATTCCGGGGCTCCGTCAGGATGCGCACCAGGGCCGGCTCGTCCAGCGCATCCAGCGTCACCGTGATGGGGAGACGGCCCACAAACTCGGGGATGAGCCCGAACTTCAAAAGGTCCTCGGGCATGATCTTGGCCAGGATCTCCCCGATGTTGCGGTCCTGCTTGGGCTGCAGCTCCGATCCAAATCCCAGGCCCTTCTTGCCCACCCGGTGCTTGATGAGCTTTTCCACCCCGTCAAACGCGCCACCGCATATGAACAGGACGTTGGTCGTGTCAATTTGAATGAACTCCTGGTGCGGGTGCTTGCGGCCCCCCTGCGGCGGCACACTGGCCACGGTGCCCTCCAGGATTTTCAACAGCGCCTGCTGAACGCCCTCGCCGGATACGTCGCGGGTAATCGACGGGTTCTCGGACTTCCGCGCAATCTTGTCCACCTCGTCGATGTACACGATGCCCTTCTCGGCCTTCTCCACGTCGTAGTCCGCCGCTTGGATCAGCTTCAGCAGGATGTTCTCCACGTCCTCGCCCACGTACCCGGCCTCTGTGAGCGACGTGGCGTCCGCAATCGCAAAGGGCACATTCAGGATGCGCGCCAGGGTCTGCGCCAGCAGCGTCTTGCCGGACCCGGTGGGCCCCAGCATGAGGATGTTGGACTTCTGCAACTCGACGTCATCCACTTTACTGCCCGTGTTGATGCGCTTGTAGTGGTTGTACACCGCCACCGACAGCGTCTTCTTCGCGCGCTCCTGCCCAACCACGTACTGGTCCAGAATCGACTTGATCTCCTGGGGCTTGGGAATGTCCTTGAGGTCAAACTCAACGTCGTCGTTCAGTTCCTCCTCGATAATTTCTGAGCAGAGCTCGACACACTCGTCGCAGATGTACACCCCGCCCGGTCCCGCAATGAGGCGCTTGACCTGGTCCTGGTACTTCCCGCAAAACGAGCACTTCAGCTGGCCCTTCTCGTCAGTAAACTTGAACATCGCCGCCCCCCTTACTGAGCCGCCCCGACCGCCGGATGCTGCTGGCCGCCCCTCACTGTGCCTCCGTCTTAGACCGCGGCGGGGTGACCCCATCCACCAAGCCGTATTCTTTGGCTTCCTCCGCCTGCATCCAAAAGTCACGCTCCGTGTCTTTCAGCAGGCGCTCCGACGTTTTGCCGGAGTGGTGCGCCAAGATGTCCACCAGGGTTTGCCGGGTCCGCAACATCTCCTTCGTATACAGGTCCAGGTCGGTCACCTTGCCACCCAGGTTCTGCACCCACGGTTCGTGGATCATAACACGGGCATGGGGTAGCGCGAAGCGCTTGCCCGCGGTGCCGCCGGCCAGCAGGACCGCGCCCATGCTGGCGGCGGCGCCCACGCACAGCGTGGAGACGTCGGGCCGAATGTACTGCATCGTGTCATAAATTCCCAATCCCGCCGTGACCGAGCCGCCGGGGGAATTGACGTAGATTTGAATGTCGCGCTCGGGGTCTTCGCTCTCCAGGAACAGCAGCTGGGCCACCACCAGGTTGGCCACGTCATCGTCGATGGCGCTGCCCAAGAAGATGATGCGCTCTTTTAAGAGCCGCGAGTAGATGTCGTACGACCGCTCGCCCCGGTTGGTTTGCTCCACGACCATCGGCACCAGGTAGTTCATGCTCATGCTTGTGTCTCCTTCACGCCTGTTCACGCCTGACGACGCCGTCATATCCTATGCGCTCGCGGGGCCCGACACCAAGCGGACCACCTTCTCCATCAGGAGGCTCTCGCGGGCCGCCTCCAAATCACCCGACTTCTTCATGGCCGCCAAGGCCTCCGTCACCTGCTTGGGGTCGTCCGCCAGCTGCTGCGTGACGTACGCCTCCAGCTCCTCGTCCGTGACCGTGAGCCCCTCCGCCTTGGCCAGCGCGTGCAACAGGACGTCGTCGCGAATCCGATCTTCCGCCGCTGGGCGCAACTCCTCCAGCAGAGCCGGCAGCGTGAGCGCCCGCGCCCGGAGATACTGGTCCAAATCCGCTCCCAGCTGCTCGAGGGTGCGCTGCATGTCGGACACCCGATGCACCAGCTCATGCTGGGTTAACGCCTCCGGGATCTCAAAAGGTGCGGACTCCTTGAGCTTGCCTAAGAGCTCCGCCAGCCGCTGCTGCTTGGACTCCTGTTCCAGCCGGTCCGCCACCGCCTTTTGAACCTTTTCCTCCAATTCGTCCAACGTGTCCAAGCCTTCCGCGCGCGCCAGCTCCTCGTCAAAGGTCGGCACCACACGCCGCTTGTGTTCGTTGATCTTGACCTGGAAGATGGCCGGCTGCCCCGCCAGGCTGGCATCCGGGTAGTCCGGGGGATAGTTGAACCGCACCGTCAGATCCTCCCCCAGGTGCCCGCCGATGAGCTGGGCCTCCAGCGGCTCCAGGGTGGCACCCTGTCCCACTTCGATCACGTGGTCCTCCGCCTCAACAAACGGCTCCGTCTCCCCCTCGAGGTCCACGCGGCCCTCGAGGTCCACCACCACACGGCTTCCCGCTTCAATGGGGTCCTCCTCGCCCGCCACCACCCACTCCGCGTGGCGGGTCGCGACCTGGCGCCGCTCCTCGTCAAGCAACGCGTCGGTCACCTCGGGCACCACCGGCGGTACGTCGATCCACTGCCGATACTTCCCAAGCTCCACGCTGGGCATGACACCCATTTCGGCCGTGAACACCAGCGGCTCGTCCACGCCAACCTCGGTGATTTGCAGCCGCGGCTCCTGAGCCGGCACCACATCGGCCTGCTCCAACGCCTGGGGATAAAATTTATCAATGAGGATGCGCGCCGCCTCTTCCACGAGCGGCCCGGTGCCCACGAAGCGCTCAAACACATGTCGAGGGGCCTTGCCGCGTCGAAAGCCCGGAATGTTGTACCGCGCCACCAGCTTGCGGAACGCCTGGGCCATGGCAGGCCCCATTTCCGCTGCCGGTACGGTGACGGTCAACCGCACCATGGCTTTCGGCAGCCGATCCACCTGGACTGCCAGGGACAGAAGTTCCTGCCCCTGGTCCTGTTCCTGTTCTTGCCCCTGCACCCGCATCCTCCTAAAACCGCTTCACCGCCTCATCGCGGCGCGCTGTCAAAATGCCTTGGTACCATAGTACGGGTGACGGTCCTCCTGGACCCTCTGGTGCGAGGGGAGGGATTCGAACCCTCAAGCCCGAAGGCACGAGATCCTAAGTCTCGCATGTCTGCCGGTTCCATCACCCTCGCCCACCGTGCCCGCATTATAGCACGGGTCCTGGCACGGTCCGCCGGGCCCAAAAATGCCGGCCTGTCCACACAGACAGCGGCCGGCTCGACCCAGGGTGGGATCATGCAAACGAGTGGTGCGCCCGGTAGGATTTGAACCCACGACCTTCAGATTCGAAGTCTGCCACTCTGTCCCCTGAGCTACGGGCGCACAAACAAAACTTGGGGTGAATGAGGGGACTTGAACCCCCGGCCTCCAGGGCCACAACCTGGCGCTCTAACCAACTGAGCTACATCCACCGCGACGCGCATCGTCCACCGATGCCCGTCGAGTTTAACACGGGCGGTGCGGCGCCGCAAGCGCGGCGCGCGTGGCCGACCGCCCCCGGCTCGATGGCGGGATCGGCGCCGGAGGCGCGTCGCTTTTTTGACGGATGAACCCGCTCGCGACAAGCCTCGGGCCAACCTTACTCGGGCGCCGGGTCTGCCACCACCGCTCGACCCGCAGTCCCTGAGGCCGCCAAGGACTGGCCGGGGCGCAGGCGCCAGCCACCAACCACGCCCACCAGCGCCAGCAGCGCGCTGTTGCGGGCGGACGCGACGAGGAGCACCCCGGCTTGTGTGTGAAGTATGGCAAACGCGAAAGGATAGTCTGCCGTCGTCAGCACGCAAACCAGCAACACGAGCCAGCGGGGGCGCCAATCGGCCAATGCCCACAAAGGCAGCATCCACAAGAGGTACTGGGGGGAAAACAGGGTGCCGGCCAACACCAGCCACGTCACGCTGAGGGCGGTGGCCTCTCGCAGTGTGCAGCGCCCCTGGCTATAGCGGACCCACAGCGCACCCTGTCCTCCAATCTGCGCCATGACCAAAACCAGGCGAATGGCCGGCATTTGGGGCCCGAGAACGTTCCAGGAACCAAAAGCGTGCGAAAGGTGCAAAGGACCCGTGACCGCGCCCACGGTTGCGGCCAGCGACTCGATCTCCACCGGGCGATGCACGTACCACAGGATGCTGCTGAAGGCGTGGGCCCCCGTGCCAAGCGCGGCCAGCCCATAGGACGCCAGCACAGCGCCGCCGGCTGCCACGGCGCGGTCCCAGCGCCACCGTCCGGTCGCTCGCCACTCCGCCACGAGCCAGAGGGGGCCGAGAACGGCACCAAACCACTGCAGGGCGGCCGCGGCAGCGGTCCAAGCCCACGCGCGCGACCACCGACCACGCTCCGCCGCGAGCAGCGCCAACACCACAAGCAGGCTGGGGACTATATCGAACCGCGTGCACAGGATGAAAATGCCGCCCAGTGCGCACCCCAGGAGCCACGTCCGCGCGGCCGACGGATCGCTTTGCCGCAGTACGCCGTACAGCACGGCGCCGACAGACGCCATTGCAAACGCAAACACAAGCGGGACGGCCGCTGGCAACATCGGCAGAATGGCTGTCGGCGGGTATTCGAGCGGCCAGGACATTCCGGGGTGCGCCAGAAAAGCCATCGCGTACGCATGATACTCCGACACGTCGAGCGAGAACGGCGCGCGCACCACGGACGGGATGAACACGACCAGCAAAAGCCACCAAGACGACCCGGCCCGGACAGTGGAGGGACTCGCCTCTTTTGTCGCCGCGTCGATTGTCCTCACCGTCTCCCCACACTGCTTCTCACTAGACTGACCATGCCGGAGGGCTCGCGGGCTGTCAAGCGCACGACCCCTCATGGCGGGGCGGCTTGCGTGATGCGGACTGTTGAGCCACACGCATGGCGACTCAGCGCTAAGGCCACCCGCGGGCGCCGTCACTCTGCTGGGACGGGTACTCGCGGAATCTGTGATGGCCTCGCGAATTTGCGAATGAGGTTTGCACCACTGAGACCCGAGCCACGGCGTCAACAGGCCCAGTGTCAGCTTGGGGGCGGGCCAGCAACCACCCGCCAGCAGGGCGCTTGGGGCGGTCGCTGCCTCAATCCGCCGCCGCTCTGTAGCGCCATCGCGCGCGTGCCACACCCCGAATGGCGGCGGCCTCGGCGGACCGCAGACGGCGCCGAACGCCATACAGAGAGGGATGCGACGACTAGGCTCGACGAAGGTGACAGACCCGTGCGCCGCGGCGACGCGACAACCGTCTCGGGGACCGAACGACACTGGCACCGCCTGTGCCGCCACAAGCACCAGCCGTGCAGGGGGACGCCCGGAAGCACGCAGCATCGGGGCGGACGTCAGCCGGACGACCCACGAGATAGTCCAATCCGCGTCCGCCTGGTACCAGTTCAGCCACTCCACCGTCCGTGTCGGGCAGGACTCTCAGCGCACCCGCGCCGGCGCCGGTGGTCTCCACGCAGGCCACGGGAACCCCATGTTCGTGACACACCGCCGCGCATCGACTCGGAGGCCGGCGGTGCGGGGCCCGTGGCGCCGGGGGATTGGGCAATGCCGGCCGATGCGGGCTGCTTGGCCTTCCCCCGCGCGCATCGGTACCGGTGTCGGCGTGCTGCCGCCCGCCGCGGGCGTGGCCAACCCACACTGCGCTGCATGCGCATCCCTGCTGCGATCCGTGTTGCCCATCCGCGGCCGCAGTTTCTCGCTATCGCGCGCTATCCCACTCCCCGTAACAGCACCCACCCCCGTCCCGAGGCACCACAGCCACCCCGCCTCTTTTCTTGACGCCACCTATTCCTTCCGTACAACCTTTCCTTACAGCCTTTCCTTACAACAGAAGGCATTGAGCCCGTCTTCTCCTGCACCATCCCACAGACGCCATCACCGTGCCAGCGGCCACCTTGCTGACTCAGAGAAGTGGGTACATGAACGGCGGCGCCATCCCTGCCCGCGGAGCGCCTCCTGCATGCCCCTCGTTGGGTTGCTCGATGGCCGTGGTGAGGCACCACACCGCGTGTGCGCCCGCAGAATGGCGCGGGGCAGCTCAGCCCGGATTCCTGGTCCGGTACGGAGCCGGCCGGG
>JAJYPH010000018.1 GCA_021795575.1 Bacillota bacterium | reverse complement strand
GACGAGCCAACCCTTGGTGCCCCGCGGGCCGGCGCCCCGCGGTGGAATGGCGTGGTCGTCGGCGAACGGCGCCGTGCCGGGCTGGGCGGACCCACGTGGTACGAAGGCTCCGTGCTTCCTCCGGGCGGCGTCGTCCCAGCGTGGTTCCGCGCGGCTGCCAGTTGGACGAGGGCTGCCACCCCAGTCGCACCACGCCCACGCCGCCGCCACCCCTCCGGCCAACCCTTCCTGGCCCCGGCGCATCTCCGGCCGGGCTGACGCGGACCGCCTCCTGCTGCGCCACGCGGACGCGACCGAAGGCGAGCCGCACCTCCTGCCGGCGGCTCAGCGTCTGCTGCACGGACAGCATCCATTAACCCCATCACCCATTCGCCCGCCAGGGTCCCAGGCTCACCGGTCCGCCTCAATCCGTCGTGTCATGGAGGCCGGATGCAGGCACTCCACGCGACTTCGACGGCCACCGCCGTGCCACGGACTGCGGTCACCATGAAGGCACGCGTCCCCGGCCCGGCGTAACGAGGCGGGTGCCCTAACCCGACTGCACGTCCGGGGACGACGGGTCCGTCCACTTCAGCAACACCACGTTGTCGGCGGCAATGGCGCGACGAGCGCCATCGGTCAAGTGGTATCCGGCAACGGCGGCGCGCGTTCGTACATGGAGGTGGGCGAGGAGGTGGGCGCGCCGTACCGCCCGCTCCACGTCGTGCACGTCGACCGTGGCCGACACCTCCACGGCGAGCCAAACCGGGCCTGCGGCGTCGCGGGCCTCCGCCACGGCGTCGACGCGCAGTAATTCCTGTACGTCGTCGGCGCTCAACCGACCCGCGCGTTCCTCGTCGTCAAGCTGCGAGACCCATTCGTGCGACGTCAGGACCCGCGCGCGCTTAAGCCCTTGCTGTCCCAGCCGCGCGGGGCCCTTCTGTTGGAAGGACTGCTCAAGATAGAGGCCGTCCAGGCGGGACAAGCGGTTGTTGGCCACGCGTTGATCCCCAGCCAACTGGTCCTGGCGCACAATGAGCCGTTCCACCGTCTCCACCAAGCGCCGCACAACCTCGGTCAACTCATTGAGGCGCCGCTCCGTAACGGCTTGCGCGCCGGCCAATTCACTGAGTCGCTCCTCCAACCGGTCTTGCCGAGCCGCCAACTCGGTCATGCGTTCTTCCAGCCGTCCGTGCGCCGCCGCCAACTCGGTCATGCGTTCTTCCAGCCGTCCGTGCGCCGCCGCCAACTCGGTCATGCGTTCTTCGGTGCGCGCCTGCGCTGACACGAGGTCGTGCACCGCATCCGTGAGGGCCTCCAAGCGTGCGTCCGTCCGCTCGTGTGCGGCGACCAGGGCCGTCACTTGTCCCGGGAGCCGCAAAACCTCGTCGCTCAGCACCAACCGCTGCATCTCGCGTCGCCAGTCCGGGTGCTGGTCCAGCAACCGAACGAGGTCGTGAAACTCGTCGACCGTGAAAGCCACGTGCCCCAACTCCTTAGGGCCATCATACCACGGCGGCAGCTTAATGCACGGTGAATACATATTCATCAGTGATTACATGACTATCACAACTTTATCAAGGCAGTCAAGATAACAAACGAGGACCGAGGACCGGCCTTCCCGCCGCGGGCCGAGGTTTTCCCATGTTCCATGACGCCGGGCCGGCCTTGGCGGTGCGAAGGAGGTAGCCGTCGGCAACTTAACCTCGCCTGGCGCCTATCGCCTTGGTTCGCAGGCTGCCGCCGCCCCCAGCCTTGTTGCCGTGCTCTCTGACCAGAGAAAAGGGGCCGGGGGAATCCCCCGGCCCCTGGACGAGCCCGCCTTAGGCCGCGCGGTTGTACGGGCCCACGGGCAGCACGGTCTTGCCGCGCGACACGTTGACAATCTCGGCCGCCGACGTGTAGAACGCCAGCAGGGCGGTCACCAAGCCCACGTAGCCACCCAGCGTGCCGAAGATGGCCCCGGCACCAAAGTCGCCGATCGCCAGCAGCACGAACGTGACCCACAGAGCCAGAAACACATATTGCAGCGCGCGCGTCTTGTCGAACGTCCCGAGCCACAGGTAAAACGTCACCACACCCCACAAGAGCAGGTACCACGCCACGTACTGGGCCGAAACCCCGGCGGCGAAGAAGTGCACAAACAGCGCGAACGACCACCAGAACGCTCCGTACGAAAAGAACGCCATCATCCCGAACGTGTTGCCGGCGGTGTATTCCAACACGCCGGCCACCAGCTGCGCGGTGCCGCCGTACGCCATCGCCAGCGCCAGCACCATGCCCAGGTCGTGGGCCGAGTACCATCCCGCGTTCACCATGCTAAGCATCCAGGTGGTAAACGCGAACCCCGCCAGCCCCAGGGGGGCAGGATTGGCTTTCTGCATCGTCGGACTCCTCCTTGACGTGAAGAATGAGAAACGAGAGCACATCGACACCGAGCCGTGCCACCTGAGCCCGAGGCGCGGTGGCCGCCCCTCGGGCACGCCCCGTCAGCCCGCGGTATGCAGGTTTCGGATGGCGTCGACAACTTCGGGATTGGCCAGGGTGGTGATGTCGCCCACGTCGGGGCTGTCATTCGCGATGGCCATCAGGATGCGGCGCATGATTTTTCCAGACCGGGTCTTGGGCAGGTCGGGCACCACCCACACGCGGCGCGGGCGGGCTATCGGGCTGATTTCTTTGGCGATGGCTTCGGAGACGCGCCGCATGAGGTCCGGGCCGCCCTCGCGGCCGGGGTGCAGCGCCACGAAAATCTCTGGCACCACGCCCTTGATGGGGTCGCGGGCCGCCACCACCGCCGCCTCCGCCACGTCTGCCACGGTGAGGGCGGCCGATTCCAGCTCCTTGGTGCCCAGGCGGTGTCCCGCCACGTTGATCACGTCATCGATGCGGCCGAGGATCCGATAGTAGCCATCGGCCGCCTGCATCGCCCCGTCTCCCGCCATGTACGGCCAATCCCGCCAGTCGTGGCTCTCGGGATCGCGGTTGTACTTGGCGAAATACGTGGCTACAAACCGAGCGGGGTCCTTCCAGATGGTCTGGAACATGCCCGGCCAGGGATTCACGATGCAGATGTTGCCCGCCCGGCCGGAGCCGTGCGGAATCTCTTGACCATCGTCGTCCAAAATCACGGGGTGGATGCCGGGCAGGGCCGGCCCCGCACTGCCGGGCTTCATCGGATCCAGCGCCGGCACGGTGCTGCACAGGAACCCGCCCGTCTCCGTCTGCCACCACGTGTCGACAATCACGGCCTCGCCCTTGCCCACCACCTCGTGGTACCACTTCCAGACATCCGGCTCGATGGGCTCCCCCACCGTGGTCATGTGCTTGAAGTGATACTGGTAGCGCTCCGGGTTCCCGCCGCCGGCCTTCCGGAGGCTCCGGATCGCAGTGGGCGACGTGTGAAAGATGTTGACGCCCAACGCCTCGGCGACGCGCCAAGGCCGCCCGGCATCGGGATAGGTGGGGGTGCCCTCGTACAGCGTCGTCGCGGCGCCCAGCGCCAAGGGGCCGTACACGATGTACGAGTGGCCAGTGATCCACCCGATGTCCGCCATGCACCAGTACACGTCCTCCGGGTGCAGGTCCTGAATCACCTTGGTGGTCCACGCGGCGTAGGCAAGATATCCGCCAATGCCGTGCTGCGCGCCCTTGGGCTTGCCGGTCGAGCCGCTGGTGTACATCAGGAACAGTGGTGCCTCGGCCGGCATCGACACGGGCTCGACGCGCCGGCCCCGATACGCCGCGAGCGCCGGTCCCATCAGCACGTCGCGGCCCTCCTGCAAGGGCGCATGGCTCTCGTAGCGGCCCGGGTACCGTTGGAACACCAGCACGCGCTCCACCGTCTGGCCCTCGGCCTGGGCTTCGGCCACCGCGACGTCCGCCTTCTCCTTGTGGTCCAACAGCTGCCCACTCCGATAGTACGCATCCATGGTGAGCAGCACGCGACTTTCGGAATCCACCATGCGGTCGGCACAGGCCTTGCCCGAGAAGCCGGCAAACACCACCGAATGAATCGCGCCCAGCCGGGCGCACGCGAGCATCGCCACCGGAAGGTCCGGCACCATCGGCATATGAATGGTCACGCGGTCGCCGGCCTGGACCCCGGCTTCGTCCCGCAGGTACGCCGCCAGCTCGTTCACCCGCACATAAAGCTCCTGAAACGTGACGTGCTGCATCGGTTCGTCTTCCGGCTCCGCCACAAAGTGCAGAGCCGTCTGGTTCCGACGGTCCGCCAGGTGGCGGTCAATGCAGTTGGCCGACGCATTCAGCCGCCCGCCCACGAACCAGCGCCAGAACGGCGGATGGCTGGTGTCCAAGAGCGTATCCCAACGCCGGTCCCAGGTCAGCAGGTCGGCCAGCTCGGCAAAGTAGTCGGGAAAGTTTTCGAGCCGCATGCGCTCGCGGATAGACGGGTCAGTCAAATTGGCCTGGGCCACAAACGCCGCCGACGGCTGGACGTACCCCTCCTCTCCCCAGTGGACGGCAATCTCCGACTCACTCACACGCCCTTCATCCCCACTCGTGTCACTCACCGATCTGGCCCCTTTCCCTTACGGCGCTGCGTAATCAGAATGTTTGCAGCCTTTCTCGGTTCAGTATTGCTAGTAGGGCACGCGGACGTCAAGTACTTGTGGCAGTGCTTGGGGCAAAAAAGAACCTCCCGGGGGGAGGCCCGTCCGCTAGAGGCCGAGGGCCGTGGACAGTCGGTCGCGATCCCAGCCGCGCAACACCGGGCTTCCGACATGCAGCACGGGAGTGCCCGGTGCTCCATCCGTCAACTGGAGCATCTCCTGCATCGTCGCGTCGTCGGCGGTGACATCCTTCTCAGTGAACGGAATCCCCTGCTCCTTCAAGAACTGCGCCGCAGCTCGACATCCGCCTCACCCCGGCGAGTGGTAGAGCGCCACGTCGGGAACCGCCGTCCTCGTTGCCTCCCTGTCCGGTCCCGTCGTGTCCTGGCCCGGTCCGCTCTCTCCAGGACTGGGCCGGTCCGTACCGAAGATCCGGCCGCCCCAGACTCAGGCTTGTTCTCTGGCGCGCCACGGCATATGCGGAGCCCGCATGCGTTCGAGGAGTCGCGAACGCTCCCCCGCGCGCACACCCGCGGATCGCGGTACACTGTGGACAGTGAGTTTCACGAGCATCGCACCACCGGCGAGGAGGATGGGCATGGCCGAAGCGGTTGCGGCGATTCGGGTGGCCGTCGTCGACGACCACGAGGTGGTGCGCGTCGGGCTGGCGCGTCTCTTGGAGGCCCAGGCCGACTGCGTCTTGGTGGGGGAAGCGGCGTCGGTCGAGCAGGCCCTCGGGCTCCTCGACGACACGCCCGTCGACGTCCTGCTTTTGGACATTCGGCTGCCCGACGGGTCCGGCGTCGATGTGTGCCGCCAGTGGAAGGCGGCCTCGCCCTCGACCGGCATCATCATGCTGACGTCGTTTTCCGACGACGACCTGCTGTTTGCGTCGCTGGAGGCGGGCGCGTCGGCTTACCTCTTGAAGAACGCGCGCAGCCGGACCCTGCTGTCGGCGATTCGCACCGTGGCCGACGGCGGGTCCCTGCTGGATCCCAATGTGGCCGCCAAGGTGCTGCACCGCGTCAACACGCCCGCGGCGCCCGATCCGCTGGACGAATTGACCGACAGCGAGCAGCGCATCCTGCATCTCATGTCGGAAGGGCTCACCAACCGCGAGATTGGCGCGCAGGTGTTTCTCAGCGAAAAAACCGTGAAGCACTATGTCAGCAACATCCTGGCCAAGCTGGGGCTGTCGCGTCGCGCGGAAGTGGCCGCGTATCTCGCGCGCCGGGGCGCGCTGCCTCCCTCCCAGCCGTAGCCGTGGACACCCCGTCCGACGCTCCGCGCCGCCCTCCGGTCACCCCGCTGACGCCTCTGGGGTACTGGGTCGCCTACCTGAGCCCCTTGGGTGGCCTGGTATTTCTGGCGCTGCTGGACCGTCTGGTCCTGGCCCGGGTGTGGCCGCTGGCCCAGGCCGACAGCGCCACCTTCGTGCTGGCCCTGGTCCTGACGTTTCTGTACTCGCACGGGTTTCTCACGCGCATCCGCGCCCAGTACGAAGAGACCGACCGGTTGCTGGACACCACCTCGCTGCAGCGCGATCGCCTGCGCCTCCTGCAGGAAACCCTCACCACCATGGCGGCCAACCGCGACTGGCAGGCGATCCTGCAGCGCGTGGTGGAGCTGTCGCGCGAGCTCACCGGCGCCCGCTTGGGGGTGCTGTCGGTCTGGAATCCCGATGGCGTGCCGGGCCGGTTGATCACCTCGGGGCTCAGCGCCCACGAGGCGGCGCTCTTGGATCGCGAAGACGCGTCCCCGGATCTCGCCACGGCCGAGAACCCCCTTGCGCGGCTGGGCGATGGCGCCGTCCCCCCAATTCCCACCATGGGGGTGCCCGTCCGTTTCCGCGACCAGGTGCTGGGCCATCTGTATCTGGCCGACAAGCCCACCGGCCCCTTTACCGCCAACGACGAAGAGCTGGTGGGCCTCTTGGCCGGCCAGGCGGGCGTGCTCATCACCAATGCGCGGCTCAATGAAGAACTGGAACGCCTGGCGGTGGTGGAAGAGCGGCAGCGCATTGGCATGGACCTGCACGATGGCACCATTCAGTCGCTGTACGGGGTCATGCTCACCATTGACACGCTGCTGGCGGAAACCCCCCCGACCCTCTCCGCGCTGCGCACCGCGCTGGATGTCCTCGGGGACCGGGTGGCGCGCATCTCGGACGACATTCGCCACTACGTCTTTGACTTAAAGCAGGACCGGCAGGACTGGCCCGAGGCGCTGGCCGCCATGATCGCGGAGCTTGGCCTGTCGGGCATCGCGGACGTGCGCCTCGCGGACCACAGCTACCGCCAGCTGAGCTCGCGCCAGCTGACGTACCTCCTGAGCTTTGTCCGCGAGGCGCTCACCAATGTGGCGCGCCACGCCCAGGCGTCCCGCGCCTCCGTGTCCTGGCGCGCCTCCGCGCATCAGTTTCGGGTAGAGATTCGCGACAATGGCGTGGGCTTTGAGACAGACGCGGGCACGCCGGCCAACCACTACGGCCTCACCCACCTGCAGGAGCGGGCCACCAATCTCGGCGCCAGCCTCACCATCGCGAGCCGCCCCCACCAGGGCACCCGCATCGTGCTGGTGGCGCCGCTGCACCGACGCCTTCGCCGGCGCCTCGCGCGGGCCGACGCGGCGCGCCGCTAAGACCCAGGGCTTCGCATCCACTGGTCCCGAAAGGCCGCAAACTGCCGAAGTTGGTGGCGTGCTGCGTCCAGATCCCCCTGCCCGACCACGGCCAACCCCAGCGCCGTGGCCACCGAACCCGTCACGCGCGCCGCGACCGCCCATCGGAAGGCATCCCGGTCCGCGGCCACTTCGGGGCAAGCCAGAGCCTCCAACAGGAGTCGGTTGCTCGCCGGCTCTGCCAGCCCGCCCTGGGCGACAAATGTCGCCAGGTCCCACAACCGCGGCATCCGCGACGCATCTTCAAAGTCGATCCAGCGCCACGTGCCCCCCGCCCAAAGCAGGTTCCCCGCATGGGCATCCCCGTGGGCAGGCCAGAGCGCCCGGGATCCCATCTCATCGTCCACGCGCTCCACCTCGGTGGCCAATCGGGCCACGTCGGCATCGCGGGACCGGAGAGAATGCAGCCGCGCCAACGCCTCCTGCGGATGGATCCAAGCTCCCCGAGCAGGCAGCTCGCCCGGGAACTGCTCCATCACCTCCGTGAGGCGGCGCACCAGGCCGAGCGCGGGCGGAGCCGCGGGCGCCGAACCCGCGGGGTCAGCCAGGGTCCAGAGGGTCATCCACGTACCCGCGACCGGATGGGGACCGGCGGGAAGCATCGTCGTCGGTTCCACAACGGGAATGTGATGGCGTCGGAGATGTTCCGCCACCGCCAGCTCGCGGCGCCACACCGACACGAACGCCGCCGGGTCGTCCCCGGGAAACGCCGTCGCGACCCGGGCCACCAGCGCATAGGGCCGGCACCACAGGATCAGGTTTCCCCGGTTACTCAGCACCACCGGGTCCACCGCGGAGAGGCCCCAATGCGCCAACAGGTCCCTCACCCCGCCGCGCACCTCGGCCACTGACGTGACCGGCGCTCCCGCGGACCGGGTGTCCTCGGCCGCTACGACACGCCCGACTTGAACAGCATGATCCAGGCGGACATGCCCACCAAGCCGATGCCAATGGCAAAGGCCAGGCCCAACGGCACCAAGTGCCACGCGGGGCCCCGGCTCTCGCGTACGTGCATGAACACGCCCAGCTGCAGCGCCGCCTGGCCCACCGCCATGGCCAGCACCACGCCCAGCAGCACCGACGGGCTCATGATGCGGTTCACCGTCATCCAGAGTGCCGCAAACGTGAGCACCAGCGAGGCCGCATAGCCCCACACCTGGTGCATGGGAAACTTCGGCTCTTCAAAGCGGGGGCTGATAAACTCAAACCCCGGCTCGATGGCCCTCTCATGCTGCTCGTCGCCGCCGTTCATCCAGGGACCCCCTTTCGCTCCCGCTCGCTAAATCAGTCGCCCGCCCAGATAAACCACTGTGAAAATAAACACCCACATGATATCCAGGAAGTGCCAGTACAACGAAAACGTGTACAGCTTGCGCCGCGTCACCGTCGTGAGCCCCCGCTTGCGCAGCTGGAACAGCAGGGCCACGGCCCAGATGATCCCCATGGTCACGTGAGTGCCGTGCGCGGCCACCAGCAGGAAGAAGGCCGAGAGAAACGCGCTGGTGTGCCATCCCCAGCCGGCGGCCACGTCCCCGGCAAACTCCGTCAGCTCGATGGACACGAACGCCATGCCCAACAAAACCGTGAGCACCATCCACCAGGTCACCATTCGCTGGCGGTTCTGCCGCATGGCCCAGATCGCAATCCCAATCGTAAAGCTGGACGTCAGCAGGATCAGGGTTTCGATGAGCGCGGTGTTCAGCTGAAACACCTGCGCCGGCGTGGGCCCGCTCGCAATGCGGTTCACGAACACCGCGTACGTGGCAAACAGGCTCGCGAAAATCAGCACGTCGGTCACAATAAACATCCAGAACCCGGTGATCTTGATGCTCTCTTCCTGGTCCTGAAACTCCGGCGGCAGCTCCTGGGGGGGCGTCTTGTGCCCGCCATGCAGTGCTTGGCTGCTCATGCGCCCAACCTCCCCAGCAGCTCTTCGGTCTCCCTAATCTCCCCAGCCGACAGGATCCGATAGTGGTCGTACTGGAACCAGGAGTAAATCAGCACCCCGAACACGCCCGCCAGGCCGGTGAGCGCAACGGGCCACCAGGTGAACACCAGGCCAAACGCTCCCAGGAAAAACGCGGCGCCCAGCAGGATCGGGACGGGCGTGTTTTTGGGGATCGCAATCGGACGAATGTCCTCGGGCTTCGGCCCGGCCGGCTTCTCGCCACTCTGGCGGCGCTGCTTCTCCTCCCACCACCAGTCGCGCTCGTCGACCGTGGGAATCACGGCGAAATTGTATTCGGGTGCGGGGGAGGGAATGGACCACTCCAGCGTCCGCCCGTCCCACGGGTCGCCCGTGGCATCCACCTCGCGATGGAGGCGGCTTCTCAGCACGTTGGACACCAGAACCAGGAACCCGGCCCCCATGATGAACCCGCCGATGGTCGAGATGACGTTTAGGGTGTGCCAGCCCATCCCAAACGGGTAGGTGTACATGCGGCGCGTCATGCCCTCGAGGCCCAGCCAGTACTGCGGGATGAACGTGGGCCAAAACCCACCGGCAAACAGCCAGAACGCCCACTTGCCCTGGTGGTCGTTCAGCTTGTAGCCAAACATCTTGGGCCACCAGTAGTACACACCGGCCAACAGGCCAAACACGGTGCCGCCGATCAGGACCTCATGAAAGTGCGCCACGAGAAAGTAGCTGTTGTGGAACTGATAGTCCGCCGGCACCGCGCCCAGCATCACCCCGGTGGCGCCGCCGATCACGAACGTGGGGATCATGGCCAGGAAGTACAGCATGGGGGTGGTGAACTGGAGGCGCCCACCCCACATCGTGAGGATCCAGTTGAACACTTTGACGCCGGTCGGGATGGCGATGAGCATGGTCGACAGGCCGAAAAACACGTTGACCGCCGGGCCAGCCCCCATCGTGAAGAAGTGGTGCACCCACGTGCCGTAGGCCAGTACCATGATGGCGGTCATCGACAGCACCATGGAGGGATACCCGAACAGCTTCTTGCGCGAAAACGTGGCCACCACCTCGGAAAACACCCCGAACGCCGGGAGCACGAGAATATAAACCTCGGGGTGGCCGAACAGCCAGAACAGGTTCACGTACATCATGGGCATGCCCCCGTGTGCGAGCCCGAAGAACGTGGTCCCGGCCACGCGGTCCAGCAGAGACTCCAGCAGGGCAATGGTGAGCGGCGGAAACGCGAACAGAATCAGGACGGACGTGTTCAAGGTCGCCCACGTGAACAGCGGCATCTTCATGAACGTCATGCCCGGCGCCCGCATGCGCAGGATCGTGACCAGGAAGTTGATGCCGGTAATCGTCGTCCCGATGCCGGTCATCAGCAGGGAGACGAAGTAATAGTTCTCGCCCACCGTGTGGTTGAACGCCAGCTCCGTCAGCGGCGGGTACGCGGTCCAGCCTGCGTTGGGCGAGCCCCCCACCACGAACGAGAGGTTAAACAGCGCGGCGGCAAACGCAAACAGCCAGAAACTGATGGCATTCAGCCGGGGGAACGCCACATCCCGCGAGCCGATCTGCAGCGGCACCACCACGTTGAACAGCGCGAAGATCAACGGCATGGCCATGAAGAACACCATGATCGTGCCGTGGGTGGTGAACACCTCGTTGTACTCGCTCGCGTTGATAAAATGCAGCGTCGGCATCGCCAGGTTGGTGCGCAGCATCAAGGCGTCCAACCCACCGCGGCCCAGCATGATGATCGCCGCCACCAAGTACATGATGCCGATCTTCTTGTGGTCCACCGTGGTGAGCCACTCGTTCCACAGCCACTGCAGCTTCTTGTTCTTCAGCAGCCAGTACACGATGAACGCCCCGCCGGCCGTCATCATGATTTCCGCCCCAATCTCGGTGGGCCGGCGCACCCACGGGGGGAAGAGCGTGTGAATCAGATAGGGAACGAACGATGGGAGAGCGGGCATCAGTGCGCCTCCTTGAACATGTAATTCTCCGCCGGAGTCTCCGCGAACCGCAGCCCGGGGAGTCCATCCACCGCCGCACGGCCGCCCCGGTCAATCATGGGCCGGGTTGTTGTGCATCAAGAGGTACATGCCCCCCTTGAGCGTGAAGCCATGCGTGACACTCGGGAACGTGAAGGCCGGGTAGGACGAATACGACTGATACCCCACCGTCGTGAACTGCAGCAGCCGGTGATAGTCCGCCACGGTCATGGCCGGCGCGGTCTTGCGCAGACTGGCCGCCCAGGCATTGAACGCGGTGGGCGTCACCGCCTTCACGGAGAAAAACATCTTCTCAAACTCGCGCCCGGAAAACTGGCCGCTGTGGCCCCAGTACACGCCGGGCTTGTACGACTCCAGCCACAGGGGCAGGACGCGGCCCGGCATCGCGTACTCCATGCCACCCAGCTGCGGGATCCAAAAGGTGTTCATGGGCGCATCCGACGTCAGCTTGAACAACACGGGCTGCCCGGCGGGAATCACCAAATGGTTGACCGTGGCCACCTTCTGGCCCGGGTACTCAAAGAGCCACTTCCAGTCCAGGGACGTCACGTCAATCACGAGGGGGTGCTTCGCCGGCACCTTCGCCAGCGCGTAGGTTTCCTGCACGGTGGGGACGGCAATCACGGTCAGGATCAGCGCGGGGATGATGAACCACAGCACCTCCAACACCTTGTGGCCCTCCACGTTCGGCGTATACGGGGCGCGGTTGCCCTTCTTGTCCCGAAACCGCACCACCGCAATGGTGAACAGCACCATCACGAACAAAATCACGATCCCCATCGTGATGGCGGCCAAGTCCATCAGGTTCAGCTCCACGCGCCCCACGGGACCGGCGGGATTCAGCACCACCGCGTGCGGACCTCCGCACCCCGCCATCACCGCCACCAGCCCCAGAGCCAAGGGGATGCGTTTGGCCCATGTCCGCATGAGCACCCTCCTCATGTCCGTTGTCCGTCGGTCGTGCGGCGCTCGCCCCCTCGGGGCGCGCCGCTCTCCTGTAACATTCTCAGTCTGCCTTTAGAATCTCCACGGCCACCAGGTACCGCCGCTGTCCGCCAAATGGCCCAAGTTTAGGGGCCATTGGGCCCATTCGACCCTAGGAACGAATGCCGTCCCTTGCCGTCGGACGTTCGTCCCGCCAGCTGGCAGTGTGCCCAGCGGGCTCCCACCGGTTCCCGCGGGCGCGCGCGAACCCCAGCCGCCGCGGCACATAGCGTACCTGCGGGAGGCGACCGGGTGCAGCATCGCTATCGCATGATGTTTCCCTCGTCAACACCAGCAGCACCAGCAGCACCAGCAGCACCAGAGGCCGCCGACGCTAGGTGCACCGAACCCCGGTCCGACGGCACCACCCCGGTATTTTGCGCCGTGGGACGCTTTCACTCGCTCGGCGCGGTCGAGGCCGCCTGGGCAGCGGGTGCCCAGCTGCTGCTGCTGGATGAGCCGCTGGCCGCAGCGGCCCGCGCCCGTTGGCCGGGGGCGCCCGTTCGGGTGGTGGCCGATGTGCGCCGCGCGTACGCACGCCTGGCGCAGATGGAGTGGTCGTGGCCGGCGCGCGCACTGGCGGCGGTCGGGGTCACCGGCACCAACGGCAAGTCGACGGTCGCGGCGTGGCTGCACTGGGTGCTGGGACAGCTGGGCCACCCCACCGGACTGGTGGGCACGGTGACGGTGGACGTTGGCCGCCGGGCGTTCCCCGCCACGCTCACGACGCCGGACGCCCGCGATCTGGCGGCGTACCTGCACGCGATGCGCACGGCCGGGCTCACCCACGTGGTGATGGAGGCGTCCTCGCACGGGCTGGACCAGCGGCGCACGGATGGGGTGCCGTTTCGGGTCGGGGTGTTTACCAATTTTTCACCGGACCATCTGGACTACCATGCCACCGCCCAAGATTATCTGGCGGCCAAGCGGCGGCTGTTTTCGGGCTTGGCCCCCAGCAGCACCGCGGTGTTGAACGCGGACGACCCGGCCGCCCACGACCTGGCCGCGGCCACCCGGGCGGGCGTGCTGTGGTATGGCCAGCTCGGCGGAGCCGACCTTGCCGGGCGCTGGCACGCGGACACCGCGCAGGTGCGCCTGGGGGTGTGGCGCGCGGCGGCCCCGCTGCCCGGGTTGGGACGCCACCGTCTCAGCAACGCGCTGGCGGTGCTGGGGGCCGCGGCCGCGCTGGGCGAGCCCCCGGAGCGCGCCTGGCCCGCTCTGCTGGCATTTCCTGGCCTCTGGCGCCGACTCCAGGTGATTTCGGGTCCCGAGGACCCCGTCCGGGTCATTGACGACTGCGCCCACAATCCGGCCAACCTGGCGGCGGCCCTCCAAGCGGGAGCGGCCGCCCGCCACGAGCGCGGCACCCTCCATGTCGTCTACGCCGTCCGCGGGCGACGCGGCGTCGCGGTCAACGCGTTGAACGCGTCTGCGCTGGCGCGCCACGCGCCCCGCGACGCACGACTCCACCTGACCTGGGCGCTGGATCTGGCCAGCGCCAACGATGCGGTAGCCTCAGACGAAGACCAGGTTTATCGCGATGGCCTCGCGCACCACGGTCGTCTCTATCGCTGCTGGCCCACCGTGGAGGAAGCCCTCCGCCAGGTGCTGAACGAAGTGGCCCCGGGCGACACGGTGCTGCTGTTGGGCGCGCACGCGATGGATCAGGCGGCCGACGTGTGGCGGCGCCTGCTGGGCGCCCGTCCGGCCCGGCCGATGCGGACAGCCACCCCGGTCCTGCCGTGACCCGCTCCGCATCGCCGGAGGCCTAAGCGACGCGCGCCCTTCAACACCCCGACGGGTTCTTGCCGTCCGACGGCCCAGGCGGCTGGCAGAGCCGCGAGTCCACTGACCACCAGCAGACCGCCCACCGTGGCGGCCGCGAGCCACCCCACCACGGGCACCCCTAAGAGGGGGGACCGGATCCCCGGGCCAGCGCCGTGTCTGGAGCGCGGCGCGGATGGACCCCCACGCCGCGCTGACGGGTCTGGCCTGCCCCCGTCACCCCCCCTAGCAAGGCCGTGGCCGGCGCGGGCCGCATCCTCACGGCTACCAACCCGACCGGCGGTCGCTCCGCGTGGTCGTCCGCCCCCGCACCGGGACTCGGCGCGGGGGTCGTCCTCACCGGCGTGTCGTGTGCCGGGACGCGCCTGTGCGCGGCCACTGATGCGGAGGGATCCCTCCTGGTCACGACTCACGCCACCGAGGGCGCTGGAGCCCGGCCACTGGTCACGCTGCCCCCCACCTGGGACCGCGCCTCGTTCCAGGGCGTCTCCTGCTTTTCCGCCGGTTGTATGGCCGTGGCGTCACCGGGCGACATCGTGCGCTCCCAAACCCCCGCCACCGCCGCCAGCCCATGGCACCGGACCCGCGTCGCCGCGTCGCTGGTGGCCGTGCCCTGCGCGGCCCCCAACTTCCGTGTCGCGACGAGCGGGGGACCTGACGTGCTGGTCTCCACCGACGCGACGCGCCCCGTGCCTCGCTGGCGGTCCAGCGCCGTCGGCACGAGGCATCTGCAGTTCGTGTCCCTCATCAACCTTCGGCCTCGCGAGCGACCAGGGCGGATACGGGATGGTGTTTTCAGGGCTGATGCCGCGCGACCCGGGACGACCCCACGAGCCCGCCAGACAAGCTGCAGGACTCGCCCGCGCCACCGCGAATGCTCATCCGCGGGATCGTGGTGGGTAGGAGGGATCGCCATGCGGCAGCACATCGGAGGCAACAGTCCATGGGAGGCGCAGGCCGGCTATGCGCGCGCCGTAGCCATCGGCGAGCGCGTGGTGGTGGCGGGCACCACCGCCACCGGGGCGGAAGGGCGGCTGGTGGGCGTCGGGGACCCGTACCGTCAGGCCATCCAGGCGCTGGACAACATCGCCACGGCCCTCCAGGCGGCGGGGGCGCACCTGGACGACGTGGTCCGGACGCGCATGTACGTCACGCGCCGCGAGGATGCCGAGCCCGTCATGCGCGCCCACCGGGAGCGGCTGGGTCATGTGCGCCCGGCCGCCACGCTCGTGCTGGTGGCGGGCCTCATCGATCCCACCATGTTGGTGGAAATCGAGGCCGAGGCGGTGGTGGCGCTCGCGGACAGGGGTCCTTAATCCGCGGAGGGGTCTTCCTCCGCGGACAGCTGGGTCAGCAGCGCCAGCACGTCGATGGCGACGCCCTTGTCCATGGGGACGTTGTCATTCGAGCAGGTGGGCGAGTACACACAGGAGGGGCAGCCCACCTGGCAGGGGCAGTCCCGAACCAGCTCATGCGTGGCCGCGGCGAGCGCTGCCGCGCGCTCGAACCCGCGCTCCGTGAGCCCGATGCCCCCCTCCGCGTGTTCGTGGACAAAGATCGTCGCCGCGCCCGTGTCGGGGTGGTGCCCCACGGAGAGCGCCCCCAAATCGCGCCGGTCGCAGAGAACCCAGAGCGGCATGAGACCGACCAGCGCATGCTCGGCACCGTGCAGCCCCCCAAACAGATTGGCATGCTCGAGTCGTCGCGGGCGGGAGAATTCTTCGGGCAGGGTGAACCAGAGCGACCGCGTGCGATACGTGACCGGCGGCAGGTCCAGTGCATCCTGGGCCACCACCTCGTCCCCGCGCCGCGTTTTAAACCCCACCACCCGCTCGGTCACCTCGACGTCACCCCAAGACAGCCGCACGCCCTCGTGCTCGCGGGCCGCCCGTTCGTCCAGGATGTGAATGTCCACCTTGGTCATGGGGTCCGTCCAGTAGTCCACCCGCTGCTTTTTAACAGCCGCCACATAGTGGGTGAGGTCCAGCGAGCTCACCACATAGGTTTCTGCGCCGTGCAGCAGCACCGCCCCGGGATGCGCCTCCGACAGCGCCCGCGTCCAGTCCATCGTCTCCAGCACGAACTCGTCGTCGCGCAGCACCTTGACCGTGGGCTGCAGGCCGGTGGCATCCAGCGCCACCACCTGGTGGGCGGCCGGCCGCGCCTGATACACCAAGCCGCGTGGGGTTTCGCGCAGCAAACCGCGCGCCTGCAGCTGGTCCAGCGCCGTGTCGGCCTCGGGGCCAAACCAGCGCGCGGCACTCTCGCGGTCCAACGGGCGCTCAGCCGCGGCACACAGCAGATGGCCGCTCAAAATATAAGGGTTGTCGCGGTCGATGAGGGCGTGCTCGTGCGGGCGCCCAAAAAACAGGGCGGGCCGGCGCGCCAGGTACTGGTCCAGCGGGTCGGCAAACGGCACCCAGATGACCAGCGACGCCTCCACCCCCCGACCGGCGCGGCCCGCCTGCTGCCGCGCCGACACCATCGTCCCCGGAAAGCCCGACAGGATCACGGCCCCCAAGCTCCCAATGTCAACCCCCAGCTCCAGCGCGTTCGTACTCACCATGCCCCGGATGCGGCCGTCGCGCAGCGCCCCCTCCAGCGCGCGGCGCTCGGCCGGCAGATATCCCGCCCGATACGGCGCCACCGCCTCGGCCCACGGGGCACGCTGGGCCTGGGCCGTGTCCCGTGCCTGGCGCGCCACCAGTTCCGCCAGCTGCCGGGAGACGGCAAACGCCAGCGTCTGCACGCCGTGCTCCACCCCGGCGGCCAAAAGCCGCGCCGTCTCCTGGTGGGGGGACGTCACCCCGGGGCCCAGCGCCTCGGGGTTGTAAAACACGAAGTGCTGGCGGCCGCGGGCCGAGCCATCGGCCGCCTCATCGATCACCACCGGGTGTACCCCGGTGAGCTGGTGGCTAAACTCGTCGGCGTTCGCCAGCGTGGCCGACGCCAGCACAAACTGCGGCGAGGCGTGCACGGCGTCCAACAGGCGCTCCAGGCGCCGCAGCACCAGCGCCACATTGGACCCAAACACCCCGCGATACACGTGGGCCTCGTCAATCACCACGAAGGCCAGATGCGACCAGAACCGCTCCCACTGGTGCGCCCACGCGAGCGTCTGATGCAGCATGTAGAAGTTGGTCAGCACCAGCCGGCTCTCCGCCCGAATGCGGGCCCGCCGGCCGGTGGGGGTGTCACCGTCGTAGACGGCCGGGGCCACCGCCGCCGGCACGGCGCGCGCCAGGTCCGCAAGCGTGGTCCACTGATCCTGGGCCAGCGCCTTGGTGGGATAGAGATAAAGCGCCGTCGCCGCCGGATCGGCCAAGAGCCGCTCCCACACCGGGAGGTTGAACGCCAGCGTCTTGCCCGAGGCGGGGGGCGTGGTGAGGAGCACGTGGTGCCCCGCCCGAATCGCCGTGATGGCTTCGGTCTGATGCACCCGGAGCGTGACCCCGCGCCGCGCGAGGTAGTCCTCGAGCGGCGGCGCAAGCGGCTCCGCCAGGCGGCCATCCCGCGCGGCCCGGGCGGGCCGCTCTTCGACGTGGGTCACGAAATCGCGGTACGGGGCCCGCTGGGTCAACGTGTCCAGCAGCGACTCAACCGACATCGCAAGAGCCTAGGGCCCCCGGCGTGAGGTGCGTGAAGATGCGGGCCAGTCCCGCCAGGTCCCACCGGTTGTGGTCAATGATATAGGTCAGCGGCCCCACCTCGCCGTCTTGCTGGTACGCCTCGTAAAACGGCGGCACGTAGGCGCCGGGCAGGTCGTCGGGCCGGACGATTCCCAGCAGCTCCCGCTCGATGGTCACGGCCTGGCAGTCCCCCAGCCGATGCCGCCACGCCCGGCGGGCAAAGTGCACCAAATCAAAGTGGGGCAGCGCCCCGAGCGACCGCGCCGCCTCGCGCATGCCGTAGTACGCGGCCCGCGCCGCCAGCACCGGGACGTCAAAGGCAAGGCCATTAAAGGTCACCAGCGCCTGTTTGCCGACGGCGTGCTGGGCTAGGGCCGCCAACAGCGCCGGCTCATCCGCCACGGACTCCGCCACGTACTGAGTAACGTCCAGCATGTGGTCCCGCCATTCGGCCACCCCGATGAGAATGGCGGCCACCCCGGAAAACCCCAGGGTCTCGATGTCGACGAATAGAAACGCGGACGGGTCAAACAGGGCCCGGGTGCACCACAACAGCCGGTGCGACGCCCCACACCGATGCCGCACGACCCAAAACGCGGCGTCCGGGTTGCCGGCCGCCACCGCGCCCCACACGCGGCTCGCCTCCACCCCGAACCGGGGGTGGTGCGTGAGGTCGGCCAGTGTGCGCGTCCCCGCGGCACGCAGCGCCGCGGCATGCCAGGGTCCCACCCCCCACACCAGCTCGAGGGCGCCTGCGAGCTCCCGGCGCGCCTCGTGCGGGTCCCCCGTCGCGGGCGGCACGTCGGCCAGCGACGACCGAATGGTGCGACAGGGGCCCTCCGGGGTGGCGGTGTCGGTGACCGGGTAGAGTTGGTCCAGGCGACGGCCGCGCGCCCGCGCCGTGACGAGCGCCAGCACGTCCGCAGCCCGGCGGTCCCAACCGCCGGGGCTGGCTGGGAAGGCGTCGGCCGATGGGACGTCCGCCGCCGGCAGAGGGGCCGCCTCGGTCAGACGCGCCGCCCAATAGTCGCCGACGCCAAAAATGCGTCCGCCGGATGCGGGGTCCCCGCCCGTCTCCGCTGTCATGTCATCGCCCCTCGGTGCGCGTATGGCGGCTAAGGCAGGTACCGGGCCGGGTCCTTGTCGAACGCTTGCTGGCACGGCACACAGCAGAAATAATACGCTTGGCCGTTGTGCGAACTCGTCGGCGTGTCCTCCGCCACCCTGACCGTCATGTGGCACACGGGATCTACCGCCATCGCGGCTTCGGGCCCCTCGGTCTCCATCAGCCATCCTCCCCTCTCTTGTCTCCCTCGCATCCCTGTGGCTGTTTGGGTGCCTCGGCCCCCGGGGGCTGGGAACGCGCACCACGACCCCGAAACCCGCCGCTGGCCGCGCCCTCAACCGATCGCCCTCCGGGGGCTGACCCGGTTGCTTTCGGGATCGTAGCACAAGGCGAACACACGTCGTTCCCTGTAGGGCATCGGCATGCTGGCCACGGAAATTTTTCGCCTGTGGCGCGAGCCCATGGGAACCTCGGCGGGCGACACGGTGTTCTACCGATCAAACCGGTCGTACCGGTCGTACCCGCCACGCAGCATCGGCGGGCACCTGCGACGCGGAGAGGGTGGTCACGCCATCGACGGGGACGGGGCGCATCGGTCGGGCGACGGGGTGACCGTCGAAACCCTAGTCCAACAGTACGGGCTCCGCCTCCTGGGGCTGGCGGTGTCACAGCTGGGCGACCGGGCGACGGCCGAGGAGATTGTCCAGGACGTGTTCTTCCGCGCGCATCAACAGCTGCAGCGTGAGCGACCCGTCACCTGGAGCTGGCTGGCGCAAGCCGTCGTGTGGCGCACACGCCGCGCGCGACAAGCCCGGTGGCGTCGGCACGAAGTGCCGGCGGATCTGCCGCCGGGCCCGCCATCGCGGTCCGAGTCCGTCGAGCCCAGCCTGCTCGCGCAGATCCGGGCGCTGGAGCCCGCCCACGCGGAAGCGCTGCTGCTCCACCACTGGGCGGGCTTCTCGGTCGAGGAGACGGCCCGCATCCTGCGCATCCCGGTAGGCACGGTCAAGAGTCGGCTGTCACGCGCCCGGGCCGCGCTCCACCGCGAATGGGCCGAGGACCGTCCGGAGCCGCGCACCAAACCTTGATGGGAGGGGTACCCATGCGTGACTTTGCCGATCAGCTGGAAGAGGAGCTCCTGACGCGGTTTCCGGCCTGGGCCCACCCCGCGGCAGTTGTGCTGCCCCGACGCATCGCCCCCCGGCGGCGGTGGCTTCCCGTCGGGGCCGCGGTGGCGGTCGCGCTTCTGCTGGCCGGGGTGCCGTCGCTGCTGCCGACGGGGGCCGCCCCGCTTCGTCTGGGACCCAAAGTCTTACGGTTGGCGTGGCCGCCGGGCTACAACGCCCGCGCGCAGCTGACCCTGCATGATGGCCGCCTGGTGGTTTATGAGGGACGGCGCGCGACCGAGTTCGTCGCGGGCCGGCTTGCCGTCCGCCTGTGGTCGGTGACGCTGCCGCGCGGCACGACCGTGCTGGCCGCGGACGCGGGAAGCGGGGGCGTGACCGCCTTGGTGGTGAGGGCGCCGCACTCCAAACTGGTGCACGTCCAGATGCTGAGCCAAGCCGGCCAGTCCATCCCGGCCCCCCTCTTGTCCACGGTCCTGGGCCGCTTGCCCCACCCCGGGCCCTTCACCATTCGCACGATGGGGGGCGGCGACTGGCTCATCAGCGACACGGGTTCCACGTGGATCGTGACGGCCTCGGGCGCGCCGCTCACCCAGCTCGTCGGGGGCAGCGGGTCGCTCGCCGTGGCGGACACGCTGGAGACCACCCTGTTCACGTGGGATCCGGCGCACGCGGTGCTGTATGCCTACCAGCCCGGCGGGCTGCTGGTGGGCTCCGAACATGTCGTCCCTTTTCTTAAGGACAACGGGGGCGCCGGCGGGCGCCTCGTCCCCTCACCCACCTTCGCAGGATTTGCCATTGTCGCGCGGGGGGCCGTCGCCACCGTAGCGCCCCCCTCGTCGGGCGTCACGCCCGGGGGCGCCACGCTGCGTTGGCATGCCGACGCGGTGGTCACCCCGACGGGCCTCCTGACGGGGGCTCGCCATCAGGCCACGTTGGCCCCCGCTTACGGCCCAGATCCGGGACCGCTCGCGATGCCCACGCACGGCGCCGGGGAACCGCTCGGCCTGATGGGTCCCGGTGCCACGCTGGTCACGTTCGCGCACGGCCAGCTGGATGCGCTCACTCCCACCGGCCGGCTCACGGCGGCGGTGAGTGGGGTCCAAGCGGCCACGGTTCAGGTGGGCGGACACTTTGCGTACGTCGCCACGCCCGCCGGTCTGGTCCAGTTGGGACCCTACCCGGTGCCCCCGGGTCCCCGCCGCCTCACCTGGACGGCCACGACGCGCGCGTGGACCGTCACCCTCACGGTCTCCCCGCTCCCCCCGCCCGCCACCTTTCCGAAGGCGCCACCATCGCCGCCCTTCCTGCCGGGGGCCGAAGTTTCGGGGCCGGTGGTTCCGCTGTATCTGAACGTGGGGGTGGGAGTACAGGCGCGGGGGTCAGCACGCCATCAGGCACGGACCACCGGGCTCACGCTGGGACAGGGCGGGTGGGCCGTGCACTTCACGGCTCCGACCCCGGCAAGCCGCGTGACGGGATCCAGCTTTCCTCTGGACGGCTCGCCGTTCGTGTGGGAGGCGCTGCAGCACGGGTGGCTTCCCGTGCCGAGGGAGCTCTCGGGCCAGCTCCACTACGAACGCGGGGGGCACCCCTATTCGGTCGCCGTTCGCCTGCACGCGGTGCGATGAGCCGTCAGCCGACAAACACCGTGTCCGCATGCCAGGCCAAAAACTCCCGTCGCGGCGCAGGGAGGCCCGGACGCGGTGGGGCCAGCGCCCGGCCTGCCAGCGCGTAGTAGTCGCGTCCGTTCTCGAATTCGCGCCGAATGCGCTCGCTCACCGCGAGTGCGCGCGTGTCGGGATGCACCATGAGATAGCCCAGGTCGAAGAGGCGGTGCAGATCGGACCGCAGCAGCAGCCCGTTGTCCACCGCGTGGGGCCCGCCCGCTCGGTAGGGCTGGATGTGCGCGGCCTCCAGCGCCGGCAGCGTGCGCTCGCCGGTGATGGCGCACCGCCGGCTGTACGCGTCCGTGATCAGCGCGCGGAACGCGCCCTGCCCCAAGCGCGGTGCCACCAGCTGTGGGGCGCCGAAGCGCGCACCCTCCACCAGGGCCCGCTGCGCCGGGCGGTCATCGTGGCGTCGGGCTGCCAGGCGTGCCGCCACCTCGTTCCAGAGCCAGCGCCCGGCGGGGTCCTGGGTCGAGTAGCCTTTGCCCACCTGTACGCCGGACGCAGGGAAGTTCGGGGCGGTGAACCACTCGTCTTCGTCGAAGAAAAACGCCTCTGCCAGCAGCACCGACCCGACGGCACGATGCGGGTCGCGTCCCACCCGTCGATTGTAGCGCGCCATCTGGGCCCGCATGTCGGCCAGCGTCTCGGACCCGTTCGCTAGTTCAAAGTGACTCCACGTCACGTCGACGGGCCACTGGAAGAAGCCGACGAAAAACCCGCCCCCCACAATCTTGCGCACGGGCGCATGCAACTGAAACACATAAGGCTCGCCCGGCGCCAGCGCCCGAAAGGGCTGCCCCGACGGCCGCCAGAAATTCACGTCGCCCCCTTCGGCCCGGTGACGCAAAAACTCGAACCACGCGCGGTCCGTCAGACCGACAAAGATGTTCACGCCGCACCTCGCGTTCCAGTCGCCCGCGACCCGCCGCACCTTCCAGAACTTTTCCGCCTGTTCGCCAACTGGTGCCGAGTCTCCTGCTTCGCTCTGTGCGCCGGGCGGGTGCGGCCACTCGGTGAACCTGCTTGTGCTATGCTACCAATACGGTTTTGCGGGACGTTCTGTTGAGGGAGGCCGTATGACACCTCTACGCGTTCAGCCTCTACGCCTCGATGGCCCCGATGAGGCGGCCAAGCGGGAAGAGATTCGGCAAGCGTTTCACGCCACGTTCAGCCTGGATGCGAGCGTGTTCGAGCACCTGGCGAACACGAGCGCGTGGTTCGACAAGCCCATTGCGCTGCGCCTCCCCCTGATTTTCTATTTCGGCCACACGGCCACGTTTTACATCAACAAGTTTGTGGTGGCGGGCATCCTGCTGGACCATTTGGACGCCCGACTCGAGTCCATGTTTGCGGTCGGCGTTGATGAAATGTCCTGGGACGACTTGGACGACAGCCACTATGACTGGCCGGCCGTCGAAGAGGTGCGGGCGTATCGCCAACGGGTGCGGGACACCGTGGACCAGGTCATCCGCGAGCTCCCCCTGTCCCTGCCCATCCGCTGGGATTCTCGCTGGTGGGCCGTGCTCATGGCCATCGAGCATGAGTACATTCACCTCGAAACCAGCTCGGTGCTGGTCCGCCAGTCGCCCATTGGCCGGGTGCGGCCCGTCACGGCCTTCGCCCCCGAGCCGCCGGACGATCGCCCGGCGCCGCCGAACGCGCTGGTGCCGGTGGCGGGCGGTCGGGTGCACCTGGGCAAGGACCGCGACGACCCCCGCTACGGATGGGACAACGAGTACGGCGTCCACGAAGAAACGCTCCGAGACTTCGAGGCCAGCCGCTATTTGGTCAGCAACGGGGAGTACCGGCCGTTTGTCGACGGCGGCGGGTATCGGGACGAGCGCTGGTGGACGGACGAAGGCTGGCGCTGGCGCCACTTTGCCGGCGCCGAGCATCCCACGTTCTGGGTGAGGAGCGAGGGCGCGTGGCTCCTGCGCCTGTTGGCCGAGGAGCGGCCGATGCCCTGGAGTTGGCCAGTAGAAGTCAACTTCCACGAGGCGGCGGCCTTCTGCGCATGGAAGTCGGCGGAGATGGGCCAGGCGCTGCGCCCGCCCACCGAGGCGGAGTGGCGGCGGCTGCGCGATTTGGCGAACCTGCCCGACAGCGACGCCTGGACCGAGGCTCCGGCCCAGATTGGCCTCGCCCACGGGGCCTCGCCCTGTCCGGTCGACCGCTTTGCCCATGGTGCCGTCTACGACGTCGTGGGCAACGTCTGGCAATGGACCACCACCCCCATGCATCCGTTCGACGGCTTTCGGGTGCATCCGTACTACGACGACTTCACGGTGCCCACCTTTGATCAGCAGCACAACCTCATCAAGGGCGGGTCGTTCATCAGCCTGGGCAACGAAACCCAGCGCGAGGCCCGCTACGCGTTTCGACCGCACTTCTTCCAGCATGCTGGCTTTCGCTATGTCCGGTCCGACAACCCGCTCTCCGCGGTGCCCGCGTATGAAACCGACCCCATCGTCGCGCAGGGCTGTGACGCCCACTACGGTCCGGAGACCTTCGGCGTGCCCAACTACCCCAAAGCCGTGGCGACGCTGGCACTGGCGGCGCTCGCCGGCCGACGGGCCGACCGCGCGCTGGACGTCGGCACGGGCGCGGGCCGGCTCGCGTTCGAGCTGGCACGGGTGGTGCCCGATGTGACGGGGCTCGACATGTCGGCCCGGATCATTCAGGTGGGCGTGGCACTTCAGCAGCGCGGCCGCCACCCGTACGCGGTGGTGGACGAGGGGGAGTTGACGACCCATCGGTGGGCGGACATCGCGGCGCTGGGACTGGACCAGGTGGCGGACCGCGTCCAGTTCGTGCAGGGAGACCCCTGCAACTTGAAGCCCAATCTACAGCACTACGATTTGGTGACGGCCGCCAACGTCTTGGACCAGCTGCGCGAGCCCGCCGCCTTTCTGGCGGAGATGGTCCGGCGCGTAAACCCCGGGGGGCTTTTGGTGCTGAGCGCGCCCTACGACTGGCGGGACGCCGTGACGCCCAAGAGCGAGTGGATCGGGGGCTTCAAAAAAGACGGCGAGACGTACACGACGCTGGATGGGCTCAAGAGCCTCTTGGAGCCCCACTTTCGGCTGATGCCCGGCTTCCCCTGCGATGTCCCGTATGTGATCCGGGAGACTGGGCGGACGTACCGGCATGGCATCGCGGAGGCCACGGTCTGGGAGCGGGTCTCGGGGTAGGACCGGCCTCTACGGTCCGCCTTCTTCATTCGCTGCCCGCGCCTCACGATCCAGTCGCAGCGCCGCTTGACGCAACGTGAGCCGAAGGTGCTCCCCGTCGATGGGCACCAGGAGCGTGACCTGGTGCGGTTGCACGTTTTCCGCCTGCACCAGGGCGCGAATGAACCAGTCGCGGTCGAACCCCGGGTCCTTCTCGCGTGCCCAGGCCATGAGCTGGAGTAGTTCGTCTCGCTGCAGCAGCAGGTACACATCGACGAAGTCCCGGGTGGCGGCCCGGCCAAAGAGGTCCAAGGTTTTATCGGCGGCCATGTCGGCGAGCGAGCGGGTGGGCACGCCGTCCACGGTCACCCAGACTGGAGAGGACGGCACGATCCGGTACGCCTGCCTGCGCCCGTTCCACCTGGACGGGCCGCTCCCCCACCCAAAGCCGCGTGAATGTGGCGTAGCGCTGCTTGGTACGCACAGCCAGCCCGGCCGTGCGCCACTCTGCTTCCACCGGCGGGACGGCCTCGGCCAGCGTCGCATCGCCGGTGAAGATGTCTAGATCGTCAGACCGGCGGTGGCCCAAGACCCCGCGGCCAGTGCCCACCACTCGGAGGACGTGGTGCTGCTCGCCGTCCAGCACTTGGTCACGCTGATCCATGGCGTTCGCCTCCACTCGATAGGCGTCCCAGAACCCCCGAGTGCACGGATCCCCGGCTACCTGATCCCAGATGGGCCATACGGCGTCGGTGATGGCGACGTGGGACGAAGTTTTTCGTGGCGCCATCGGCTGCCCGGCCGCTCTCGTCGCTCCACGCCGGCCATCATGGGGAGGATAACGCCCCAAGTTTTCGGCCCGTGATGCGTGGTTTCCCACGCCCGTGCGGACGCCGTCGGCCCGCATCCAGAGCCGCTGGTTCGCCCGCTGCGCGCCACGCTGCGTTGGGCGCGCCCGCCTCGCGGTCGCAGGCATGCCGTTTTGGGATCGTGCCAACGGCTCTCTGGGCGCTGCTGTCGTGAGGCCGCGCTTACGGGGGACGACGTGATGCCTGAAGGTCGGACGCGTGCCCTCTTCGACACAGGGGTCCACGGTGAGCCCCCGAGCTTCTGACACGGTCCACCGCCACGACCGATGTTCGTCCCGAGGCGGTGGGTCTGAACGACCGCGCACTGGCTGTGTACGTACGCGCTGGGACCCATGACGGTCCTCGAGCCCGATCCCGGACCAGGCAGGCGCTCTACAGACCGCCACCCGCGTATCCCGGCAGCTTCCGTGATTTGTTTCGGCCAACACGCCATACCCGGTATGGCTACGTGCAGGAATATTGCTCCGTGTGGCGAATGAGCGGGGAATACCCCAAGTAAACGGTTAGAGATGCCGGCTCCTCGTTCAGTGTCGTGGGCAGCGCCATCGCGGCTGCCGCGCTTCACCACCCCTTCCATGGCGTTGGGGACTTGGGGACAAGGAGGGATCGCGTGAACCTAGGGATCCTGCGAGAGCGGGCCGCTGGCGACCGGCGGGTCGCGCTGGTTCCTGAGATGGCGGCCGAACTGGCGCGCCAGGGCCACCGGGTGCTGGTCGAACGCCAGGCGGGGGTCGGGGCCCACTTCGCTGATGCGGCGTACCAAGAGGCGGGCGCCCAGGTGGTCGACGAGGCCGCGTCCGTGGCCCAAAGCGCGGACGCGTGGTTGTGCATCAACCTCCCCCCACGAGACCTCCTGGTGGCCGCGCGGCCGGGCACGGTGCTGGTGGGCCTGCTGGCGCCGGTGGCGCAGGCCCGGGCCATGGAGCAGCTTGCGGCCCAGGGGCTCGCCGTCTACAGTCTGGATGCCATGCCGCGCATCAGTCGGGCGCAGACCATGGACGTCTTGTCGGCGATGGGGACGGTCAGTGGCTACCGGGCGGTCATTGTGGCGGCCCACCTGGTGGAGCGGTTCTTTCCCCTGCTGATGACGGCGGCGGGAACCGTCCGGCCGGCTCGAGTGCTGGTGTTGGGCGCAGGCGTGGCGGGACTGCAGGCGGTGGCGACCGCCCGCCGCTTGGGGGCCGTGGTGCAGGCGTTTGACGCGCGCCCCATCGTCAGGGAGCAGGTCGAGAGCCTAGGTGGCGCGTTCCTGACGCTGCCTGCGCTGGCGGCCGAGGGGGAGGGGGGCTACGCCCGGGCGCTGGCGGCCGACGAAGAGGCACGGGAGCGCGAATTGTTGGCCGGGCCCGTGGCCACGGCAGACGTCATCGTCACCACCGCCATGGTGCCCGGACGACAGGCGCCCCTGTTGATCAGTGAGGAGATGGTGGCGTCAATGCCCGGCGGCGCGGTCATCATGGACCTGGCGGCGCCCACGGGGGGCAACTGCGCGGTCACGGTCCCCGGCCAGCGGGTGGTCGTGCACGACGTGATCGTGGACGGATCCCAGAACCTGGCGGCGGAGATGCCCAACCCGGCCAGCCGCCTGTACTCGCGCAACCTGGTGAATTTTTTCCTCCTGATGGTGGCCGAGGGTCTCTCCTCCGAGGACGGCGGCCCCCCCACCCTGCCGGAGCCAGACCGGGATGCCATTTTGGCGGCCACCGCCATTACCCGGGACGGCCGCATAGTGCACCGCGGCACGGCGGAAGCCCTCGGGCGCCTGGCCGACCCCGTCCCCCAAGGAGGTGCCTAGTGGCAACGGTGCTGAACGAAGCCTTTGTGTTCATCCTGGCCGCCTTTTTGGGTGTGGCGCTCATCACGAAGATTCCCTCGGTCCTGCACACCCCGCTCATGTCGGCCACCAACGCGATCCATGGGGTGGTGCTGGTGGGCGCGGTGATTGCGATGACCGCGACGCACGGCACCCTCCAGATCGTGGTGGGCGGCGTGGCGGTGTTTCTTGGCACCTTGAACGTCGTGGGCGGGTACGTGGTGACCGACCGGATGCTGGCCATGTTTCGGACGTCCCGCCGACCTGGGGAGGGACCCCCTCGTGGCTGAGCTGGTGGACGCGGGCTATCTGGCGGCCGCCGTGCTGTTCATCCTGGGCGTGATGCTCCTGCGCTCTCCGGCCACGGCGCGCCGCGGCAATTCCCTGTCGGCGGTGGGCATGCTGGTGGCGCTGGTGTCGAGCGGCTGGAACGGCCCCCTGCACCATGCTCTCCTGATGCTGGTCGTGTTTGCCGCGGCCGCGGCCGCGGGGGTCGTGGTCGCGCGCACCGTCCGGATGACCGCCATGCCGCAGCTGGTGGCGCTGTTCAACGGGACCGGTGGCGGGGCGGCGGCACTGGTGGCGCTGCTGACCGTGCTCCGCGCCAGTGCCAGGCCGGGCGGGCTTCCCGCCGCCATCGTGGTGCCGGCCTTTGTGACGCTGTGGGTGGGGAGCGTTAGCTTGGCCGGCAGCGCCGTCGCGGTCTTAAAGCTGCAGGGCATCGTGAGTGGCCGCCCGCTCGCGCTCCCGGGGCGTCACATGGTGAACGGGGTGCTCCTGCTGCTGGCGCTGGCCCTGATGGCCGCCGCCCTGGTTGGGGTGATGCCGCTGGAGTCCGCGGCGGTGGCGGCCGGTGCGGCGTCACTGGCCCTGGGTCTTTGGTCCGTCCTGCCGATCGGCGGCGCCGACATGCCGGTCGTGATCTCGCTGCTGAATGCGCTGACCGGCTTGGCCGCCGCCGCCACGGGCTTTGTGCTGGCCAACGATCTTCTTATCGTGGCCGGGGCCCTGGTGGGGGCCTCGGGGACCATTCTCACGCTCGCGATGGGCCGCGCCATGCATCGGTCGCTTGGCCACGTCTTGTTTGGGCGCTTCCAAAACACCCAGGACGCGGACGGGGGTCAGCAGGGCACCATTCACCCGACCAGTCCCGAAGAAGTGGCGCTCCTGTTGGCCTACGCCCAGCGTGTGGTGGTGGTACCTGGGTACGGCATGGCCGTGTCCCGCGCCCAAAAAGAGGTGAAGGACTTGTGCGACGGCTTGACCAAGCGCGGGGTGGACGTCCGGTTTGGCATCCATCCCGTGGCGGGGCGCATGCCCGGACACATGAATGTCCTGCTGGCGGAGGCCAACGTGCCGTACGACCAACTGTACGAGATGGAGCGCATCAACCCGGATTTCCCGGTTACCGACGTCGTGCTGGTGATCGGGGCCAACGACGTCGTCAACCCCGCCGCCCGGAGCACCCCGGGCAGTCCTCTGTACGGGATGCCCGTCCTGAACGTGGACCAGGCCAAAAGCGTCGTGGTCTTGAAGCGCAGCATGGCGCCGGGATTCGCGGGCGTGGAGAATCAGCTGTTTGGGCTGGACAAGACCCTCATGCTGTTTGGCGACGCGCGTGCCATGGCCTCGGCCGTCCTGCAGGAACTGCTGGCCGTGGTATAGCCTGTCGGCAATCGGCCGGTCCCGGGCCGCGATCAGGGCAACCGTCGGCGTCTGCCCGCGCCCGACGCTGAGGGGGGCGGTGCCATGGCGCAGAGTGAGGCGCGCGTCGCGTGGCGCCGCACCAACCAATCCGCCTGCGCCCGGGCTTCGGCGGCGGCGGCCAAGCCGTCGTCGTCACGGGCGGGCTGACGGGGCGCCCGGGCCGCGCGGATGGCGTCCGGGGTGTTGTCGCTGAGCCCCAGGCGCTCGACCGGCTGAGTCGCCTGCAGGGCACGCAGGATCCAGCGGGCCAGCAGCTCCCCCTTGCGGTCGGCGTCGGCAGCGACGAGAATGCAGGTCACGTCCGGCCGGGTCGGCTGGCGGCCGATGACGGCCAACTGGTCCGCGCCGGTCGGGGTGGGGGTCACGCGAAAGGCGTCCGGCAGCAAGGCAGGGTCTCCCACGCCCAACGCTTCCAGGCGGGGTCGTAGGCTTCGGGCTCCGCCAGGGTCACCAGATGCCCGAAGGCCCACCTGACGATGTAGTCCGATCCCGCCGTCAGATAGCCGCTGTGGCGGTCGGGGCGGCCGGACGGGGCCAGGGCCGCTGCGAGATCGCGGCCGACGCTGGGCTTCTCAAAAAAGGCCCCGCCCAATCGGGCGGGGCCTTTGCTACCGGTAAAAGACTGTCGCAGCCGCTATACGAAACCTGCTCAAACTTGACCATGAGGGTATGAACGGATTTCGTTGGAATTGTTCGCTCTTCCGCGGGCCGCACTTGTGCTCCTGGCCGTTTTCGGCCTTATCCCTCCGCAGGGTCGGCACCGCAACCTCGGAAGTCCTGCCGGTAGCCGTGACCGTTCCCCTCATCGGAAAGCCCTCAGGCGGCTTCCCTCCGGTACTGAGCTTCCTTCCGGCGACAGGGGGGATTCGGCCCCCAACCGCTGCCTTCTTTCCTTTCCCGTCCCCTGGCGGGTGAAGCGGGCACCCACGCTGGTACTCCTTGCGAGGCAAGGCGGATTTCCCATGGTGGTTCCCCCTTAGCCGGTAAAGAAATCCGGCAGCTGGCTTGCTCCGGCGGGGAGCATTCCCGCCACGATTAGCATTATATGGACATGTTCGGATAATGTCAAGCGGAACTGTCAGAACCCTCGTTCAGCCGCCGATTCCGATGGTGGGCGCGATCGGGGGCGGCGTCGTGCCGTACATTGACTCGTCGGTCATCGCGCCACTCGCTGCATCGAGGACAACTCGGACCCAGGTGAAGTATTCCGGACCAGAGCCACTAGGCTGCGGTCCCTGAAACAATTGGGGACTACTGTAGTGCACCGTGTCACCCAGACGGGGCACGTCGGGTTGATGACAAGGCTGGCGGCCAGGCTCGGCAGTGCCCGGTGCAAGGCCCCATACGTGGTTAGCAACGCTTGCGTGATAGTCCCCTGCTGCGCCCATCCCTTCTCTGCCTGCGCCTTGCTCTCCAGCGCAGCCCCTCCCGACAGCACGGTCGCAGCACCAGCCTGGTTGCATACTCGGTAGTGCTTCATGCAGCGGGCCAAGCCAGGCACGGTGGCAGCGCAGTTCTGATGCTGCGCGATACAGTGCGCCAAGGCTGCCTGATTCACGCCGTGGAACACATCGGGAGAAACAACCGCGGCCACAGCTGACGTTGGACGTCCCAGGTGATGGATCAATGGCGAGCCCACCCACACCAGCGCAACTAGAACGAGCAATGCACTGACTGCCCGTATTCCGGGATGGGACATCCTGTGACGGTGTAGACTCTTGAGCCGCATCGGAAAGGCCTCCTTCCGCCGCGGTCACTGTGGTTTGCTATCGCTGTACTCACTTGAATACGGTTATCGCGTTCTGAGCGGTCACCTTACGCCCCTTGGGACGGTCTCGGCCAGCTAGAGCCACATCACCCACAGGGTAGACGGTTCTGGGCAGATAGGAAACCCTCGTAGAGACATTCACAGGACGTCATCGGAGGGCGGCTCAGGAAATCCGGCTCGGCGGCGGCCAGGACCTCGTGGCAACCGTTTAGTCGGCTAACCGAGGCCTATTCCCACAACAGTTGCCCCGGCCTCTTCGGTCACCTGTGCACACCAGAGTTGGCGGAAGGCGGGTTCCCGATGCCGGGCGGTCATCGTGCTCCTCCCGCCCTAGCGGTCGCGGCTGGTGTAGGCGCGGTCAACCTGTGCGGCGGCCGTGCGGGCCGTGTGGTGGCCGCCCGCCAGGTGTTCAGGGTCGCCGCCACCTCGTCTACGGAGAGTCCTGGCGTGTGGCGGAGAGCCCACTCCCATGTCGGCGCTGCTCTTATCGCCCCCATATGTGCGGTTCGCGTACAACTCCGCCGGACAGGCGGGCGCCGACGAGATCCGCCGCGTCGCACGCGGAGGCCCGTGGTCGTGGTCCCGAGACGCCGTGTGCTGTCGCGGACGGACCTGGGACGGTTCAGGGGCCTGAAAAAGCCCCGCAAACCTTGCGGGGCTTCACTTTTTAGTGGTGGGCGTGGCAGGGATCGAACCCGCGACACGCTGATTAAGAAAACGCGTGTAGCCTGTCTACTGACTCCACACCATCCTCTGAAATGGCGCTAAATCAAGCCTTTCGCTTCGAGGGTGTCTCCTACTTTATCTGGATCATCAGGGTTTCTATCGGCTCGTGGTGACGGCATGGTGACGCCGCCCCAGCTGTGGGCCATCTGCTCGGCGGCGTCGCCCTGCGCGTCCGGCAGCACATGGCCGTACACCTGGAGGGTAAAGGCCACACTCGCATGGCCTAAGCGCTCCGACACGATCTTGGGGTTCACGCCGCCGGCCAGCCACGCCGTCGCCATGGCATGCCGCAAGTCATGGACGCGGAAGCGGGTCGGAAGACCCGCACGCGCCAAGGCGGCCTTGTATGCCCGGTGGATGTTCGAGTGGTCTAGCCACGTGCCGCGCCGGGTTGTGAAGACGAAGTCGGTGCTCGCCCACTCCGTGTCGGCGGCGGCCTGGTCCTCCCGCTGACGCGCACGATGGTCCGCCAGCACGCCGATGAGCCAGGAATCCAGGGCCACCGTACGTGCGCCGCGGTCGGTTTTGGGGGGTTCGAGTCGCTTGCGCCCCCCTCCCCCGCTCAAGGTTCGCCGGACAACCAGTCGCTGGCGCGCCAAGTCAAGGTCCGACCACTGCAGTCCGAGTGCTTCGCCTAAGCGAAGGCCCGTGACCGCCAGCAACGCCCACAGTGCGTAAAATCGGTCCTCCTCAGCGGCAGACACAAGCGCTTGGGCTTCGGTCGCCGTGGGGACCACTAACTCGGTGCGGGGCGTGCGCGGGGGTTTCGCCCGGTCCGCCGGATTTACCGAAATCAGCCCCCAATCCACGGCGTCCTTCAGCGCGTGGCGGAGGACGACAAAGGCGTATCGGGCCGTCCGGGGACTCCGCCCCGCCGCTAACACGTGCGTAACCACGCGCTGGCAATCAAGCGGCGTGAGCGCGTCCAACGGCACGTCCCCGCTGGCCGTAATGCTGTGGGCCAGCATCTGGCGATAGCTACGGACCGTGGTCGCTCGCACCTGGGGAACGACCGACTCCAACCAGCGCGGCAGATAGTCGCGCAACCGCTCATGTGTTGGCGGACGATAACCCGGGGTCTTCCTATGTTCCATCTTGGCAACATCAACCCACGCCTCAGCCTCTGCCGCAAGGCCAAAGGTGGCGGACCGTTGCCGCCAGCGTTCCTCGGTAACATCCCAATACTTCACCACGCCCTGCCAACGCAAGGAGGCGGTGTCGGGGTGCTTGCGGACAAAGCCGGATGGGTTGCGGGGACGGTGCGGCATGGGCCTACCTCCCGTCTGCATTGCTGTGCTTGCCGTGTCAACGGGTTCGCCAGCGGCTCCGAATGTTCCTGCCCCGACCGTTTTCCTGTGTTGGTCTCCCCCGCCCTGCTACCCTCGTACGACGGCCACAAGCAGAATCCCCCCAACCAGCAGCACGGCCAGCAACGTGACCAAGAGCAGGTTTTCGAGGTGCCACAGCTTGCGCTCAATGGCCGCCAACGCTCGGCGCAATTCGGCTAGGACGCGGTCGTCCTTGGTGCCCGTGCGGGGTTCCCGGTCAATCATCCGTTCGTCCTCCCTCCTGTTCCGGATGCAGGGTCAGGCGTCCCGTTCCAGCCTCTCAATTGTGCCCGGCGGGCCTGGTGTCGCGGCGTTTCGAAGCTCGTCGCCGCAACCACCTGTCTCCGTCACAGCGAGCCGATACTCTTGGGCACAGGAGGTCCGCGAATGGAGTTGTTGCCGGGGTACTCGGCGGAGGAAACGGGATGGTGGGTGGACCAATGGCTGGCCGCCCTGCAAACTGAGGGCCTGTCGGCAGGCCCTCTTGAGCATTGGGCGCGGGTGCTGGGGCGGCTGGCAGGGATGGAGCCACGGGCCGTAGAAATCGATGCCGGCCCGTTGGTGGCTATGATCAAGCCGACGGCACTGAGGCCACCCACGGCGCACGGCCTTCTCGGCTTGAAGGGGCCGCGTTTCACCGCGTGTCCACGCCCGTCAAATTGCAGCGCCCTCTAGGGATGGTGTGATTTTTAGGTACGGAGATGCTCCTGGCGTGCCCGGGGAGGGGGCCAATGGCAACCATTACCTCCGGGCGGCCGTTTTGGCCCCCCAACGGAGCGCATTCCCCCCCGTTGGGGGGCTCCATTTCGCGGATTAGGCATACGTCCCCCTTGCGGGGCGCGGTGGGCGGGGCAACGCGGCCACCCGCGCCAGCTCCAAAATGTTGTACATCGCCGCCACCAGCCGGGCTT
>JAJYPH010000017.1 GCA_021795575.1 Bacillota bacterium | reverse complement strand
GTTAGGCCAGCTACACCACGCCTCCGCGTTCAAGTGGTGGGCGAAACAGGGATCGAACCTGTGACCCCCTGCTTGTAAGGCAGGTGCTCTACCGCTGAGCTATTCGCCCAGGTCGCCCTCGGAGGCAATTATAGCGGGCCATGCCCGACCGGTCAAGCGCCGCGACGCGCAATTTTTGTGCCGTGCCCCTTCAATTGCTATGGCGACACCAGATACGTCCCGGCATCGCTCCCGGTCAGCACCGCCACCCCGACACCGCGCCCAATCCAGCCGGTGGCCAGCGCACGCCCACTCGGCAGCACGCGCAACGCGACCACGCCGCGTCCCGACACCACGATAAGCTCACTGCTGCGGCCGACCTGCGCCACATACGCGGCATCCCGGCCGTTGGGCGAGAACTGCGGCGTCGCCAGCGGCAGGCCGGGTACCTTGATATCCGCGGTGTGGCCAGCAGCCCACCACACGGCGTCGCCACCGGCAAAGCCCAGGACGGTGCCGCCCGCACTCACGGTGGCACTGGTGAGGTTTAGGGCGTAGCGCTCATGGCCGAACCACCAAATGTCGCCGGTGCTGGTCACGACGACCGGTTCCGCCAGCGCCGCCAGCTGCGCCACGCCGGGCGCTGCACCCAGCCAGGTGGTCCCACCGCGCGGTGACCAACGGTACAGTCCCACGCCGTCGGGTCCCGCCCCCACGAGCACGGCAAACTGGCCGGTGGCCGCCCACCGCAGGCCGGCCACCTGCACCGCAGGCGCCACGGCCGTGGGCGGCGTCGTGCCGCGCACGCTACCGCTGGTCATCTCATACAGATGGCGCGTGCCAGGATCCAGCAGCAGAGTCTCGGCGTGCTCGGGCCGTGGATACACGGGGCCACCCAGCCCAAACAGCGTGTGGCCGCTTGGTAGTTCCGCGAGGCGCCAGACGCCCGCCCCGGACGGTTCCGGAATGTCGAGCCAGCGCAGCACGGTGGGCTTAAGGCCCAGGCTGCTCGCGGGGTCCACCCGCCACGCCCGGTGTTGGGCCACCAGGTACGTACCACTCGCCCGCGTCACCACCCCGGCGGGCACCGGAAGCACCTTTTGCACCGGCGCCACGACCGGCAGGGTGGCCGGCGCCCGGACGGGCCGCGCCACATACAGGGTCGCAACCAGAAACACCAGAAGCAGCAAGCTCGTGACTGGCCGCCGCATCAGATCCCCCCGCCTGACCGTATGGGCAAGCCGGCGGACGCATGCCTCGGTGCCGGTCAGGAGGCGTCCAGATGCGCCTTCAGCGCCGCCGTCAGGGCGGGCACCACCTGGAACAGATCGCCCACGACGCCATAGTTCGCCACTTTAAAGATCGGGGCGTCCGGGTCGTTGTTAATGGCCACGATGCACTTGGAGTTGGAGATGCCGGCCACATGCTGGATGGCGCCGGAAATCCCCACGGCCACGTAAAGATCTGGGCTCACCACCTTGCCGGTCTGCCCCACATGGTACGAATGCGGCACCCAGCCCTCATCGGCCACCGGCCGCGACGACCCGACGGCTGCTCCCAGGACCGCCGCCAGCTCGTCCAGCAGACGAAAGTTCTCCGACGCCTTCATACCCCGGCCGCCCGACACAATGCGGCTGGCCTCCGTGAGCTCCACGGTTTCGTCGTTGCGTTCGGTGCCCGTCACGACGGCCCGCGGGGCGCCCACCTCGACGGCGGGCCTGGACACGCGGGCGACCGGACCGCCGCCGGCCCCGACGGGCTGCACGTTGGGCCTCAGGCTCACCAGCTTCGGGGTGCCCACGATGCGCACGCGTTGAAGCGCCTTGCCGGCGTAAACCGGCCGCGTGATCGCGACGTCGTCCCCGTCGGGGTCAATGCCCGTCACATCGCTGGCGAGGCCCGCCTTTAAAAGCCCGCTCACGCGGGGAGCCAAGTCCTTGCCGAACGCCGTCGCGCCAAACAGGACCAGCGACGGTTCCCCCTGCCGCACGATTTCGGCAACCGCCTCGGCAAACGCGTCGGAGCTGTATCGGTCAAACGGGGTGTCCGGCAGCACCAGAAGCTCCTCCACTCCTAAACCACCCACCGCCTCCGCCACCGCTTCGGCTCCTGCTCCGAAGGCCACCGCCGACACCGGACCGTGCCCCAGCCGAACCGCCGTCGCGCACGCTTCCAGGCCCACGCGCCGCACCCGGCCCTCCCACTGCTCCAAAACCACCAAAATGCCGCTCATGCTGTCATCCCTTCTTGCGCCGGCGCGCCGCCTCGGCCAAGCGTCCCGAACGTGCGCCCAGGGCTCATAAAATCTGGGCCTCGTTGTGCAAAAGCTTCACCAGCGTGGCCGCTGCCTCCGCCGGGTCGCCCGTCAGCACCTTGGGTTCGGGCCGCGGCGGGGGCAGCTGATATCCCTCCACCACCACCCGGCGGTCCGCCGTGAGCTGTGCCCCATCCAAACCCAGGTCCGCTGCGCTGGTGTGCCGGACCTCTTTGCGCTTGGCCTTCATGATGTTGGGCAGAGTGGGATAGCGCGGCACATTCAAGCCCCGCTGGGCGCCCAGCACCGCTGGCAGGGTGAGCTCGACGGTTTCCGTGGCACCCTCCAGCTCGCGCGTGGCGGTGATGCGGCGCCCCGCGGCATCCACCGTGAGTCCCAGCACCACCATCGCTTGCGGCCAGTCCAGCAGCGCCGCGACCAGCGGGCCGGTCTGCGCCGCGTCGTCGTCCACCGCCTGCTTGCCCACCAGCACGAGGTCCCAGTCCGCCTCCTGGCTGAGGGCCGCCACGAGGATCTGTGCCCGGCCCAGGTAGTCCACGTCCGCCACCCCGTCGTCACTGACCCAGATGGCCCGATCCGCGCCCATGGCCAACCCCTGGCGGATAGCTTCTTCGACCCGGGCGGGTCCAAACGACACCAGCACCACCTCACCGCTGTGCTGGTCGCGAAGTTTAAGCGCCTCCTCAATGGCAAATTCGTCGTACGGATTCAAAACCCACTTGATGCCCGCTGTGTTAATGCCAGAGCCATCCGACGCCAGTTGAATGCGCGTGGCCGTATCCGGCACCTGCTTAACCAGCACTGCAATTTTCATCCCCGGCCACCCTCTCTCACCTGCTTCGATCCTGCCCAGTCCTTGGTGTCGCGCCTATATATGGCGTGGCTCCTCCGTGCCTGGCCACCGGAACTCAGGTCCCGCCAGCGCCCGGGCGACACATCCCGCCGCCTCGCGTTCTTCGGCCGGCGCCACCGTGCGCAAATCCACCCACACGGCGTCCTCCGCCACTCGCACGGCCATGGCCGGCGTTCCCGCGCGGAGCCGCGCCTCCAGCGCCTCGGCGGACAGGTGCGCCGACCGCACCGCCAGCACGGCCGTCGCGGACATCACCTCGGGCAGCGAGCCGCCGCCCACGGGGGCGGTCGTGCGCCGTACGGCCAGCTGCACACCGGGCACGCCACCCAATTGGCGCATCACCAGCCGCCTGAGACGTCGGGCCCGCTGGGTCAGGGTATCCTCCGACTGGGAGAGCATCCGCCAGAGCGGGATCTCGTCCTGACGTCCCTCGCGGTACAACCGGAGCGTCACCTCCAAGGCGGCCAGCGTCATCTTGTCCAGGCGCAGCGCGCGCGCCAAAGGGTGACGGCGCATGGCTCCCACCAACTCTGCCCGCCCCACAATCAGGCCCGCCTGGGGCCCGCCCAACAGCTTATCACCTGAGAAGGTCGTGACGTCCACGCCGGCGGCCACCACGTCCCGCACCGCCGGCTCCTGGGCGCCTCCCCGGGTGAGGGGGAACAACACCCCCGACCCCAGGTCCGCCATGACGGGCACCCCCGCCTCCCGACCCAGCGCCGCCAGCTCGCCCGGCGCCACACTCTCCACAAAGCCGGTCTGCCGAAAGTTCGACGGGTGGACGTGCAACAAGAGCGCCGTCTCGCCAGGCACAATGGCCGACGCGTAGTCAGAGCACCGGGTCTTGTTAGTGGTGCCCACCTCCACCAGGCGAGCACCGCTCACCCGCATCACATCGGGAATCCGAAACGCGCCGCCAATCTCCACCAACTGGCCGCGGGACACGATCACGGAACGCCCCGCGGCCAGCGTGAACAGCGCCAGCAGGACTGCCCCCGCGTTGTTGTTGACGGCCATCGCCGCCTCGGCGCCCGTGAGGGCGGGCAGCACCTCGTCAAGATGGCTCATGCGCGACCCGCGGCGCCCGGTCTCTGGGTCCCACTCCAGAGTCGAGTAGCCACGCGCCACGCGTTCGACGTGCGCCAACGCCGCGTCCGCCAGTGGCGCCCGCCCCAGGTTGGTGTGGAGAATCACGCCCGTGCCGTTGATCACCCGGGCCAGGTGGGGGGATGCCAGTCGCGCAGCCAGGGCCGCCGCATCGTCGGCCAGCTGGGCCACCCGGGCCGCGGCCGGATCCGCGGATTGACGCAGCGCCCGCCGCGCGCGGTCCAGCACCGCCTGGCTGGCGGCTACGCGGTACACAGCGGGGATGGGGTGGGGCAGGCTGTCCGCCAGCCGGTGCACCTGCGGCAGCTGCCGGAGCCGAGCGGACACGGCCCCGCGGTCGGGGGCCGGCGTGACGGCGTCGCTCAACTCATCGCCCCGGACGGCGCCGCGCCGCCCGCCGATCCACTGGCTCGGCCTCCGTCAGCGTGAGCCCGAGGCTGGAGTCTTCCACCACCGCCGGCCACTCCTCAAAGGCCTGATCGGTGTGCGCGAGATCCAGCCACTCGGCCCGGTTGGGGTCGGGTGTGGCGGCGCCGCCCCCGCGGGGTCCGGATGAGACCGCGCGGGCACGGGGATGGGAATTCATCGACCGGTGATCATCCATGCGATCCTGCGCCTCCCTTGCCGACGAACGGCCCTCTCTCTAGAGTCCCGCCTAGCCGCCGTATGGCCAGATGGCCAACGGCGGCCGCCCTCCCGTCATTCGGACACCCACTGGGCCGCCTTCACCGCAAAGTACGTCAAGATCAGGCTGGCCCCGGCCCGGCGGATGGCCAGCAGCGTTTCCAAAGCCGCCGTGCGCTCGTCCAGCCAGCCCCGCTCGGCGGCCGCCATGATTTGGCTGTATTCCCCACTCACCTGGTACGCTGCCAGCGGCCGGTCCACGATCGGAGCCAGCCGCGCCAGAATGTCCAGCGATGACAGCGCCGGCTTGACCATCAGGAGATCAGCGCCCTCGGCCATGTCCAGGCGCGCTTCACGCAGCGCCTCCCGGGCGTTGGCGACATCCATCTGGTATCCCCGCCGGTCGCCGAACTGCGGCCGGTTTTCGGCCGCCTCGCGAAACGGCGCATAGAAGCCCGACGCGTACTTCACCGCGTAGGACAGCACCAGCGTGTCCACGTGTCCCGCGCTGTCCAGCGCGGACCGAATCGCGCCGACGCGTCCGTCCATCATGTCCGAGGGCGCCACCACATCCGCACCGGCCTCCGCAAACAGCACGGCCGCCGTCGCGAGGCGATCCACCGTGGCATCGTTCGCCACGCGGCCGTCGGGGGCGAGAATCCCACAGTGTCCATGATCCGTGTAGTCGCAGAGGCACAGGTCCGCCATCACGACGAGGTCCGGGTGTGCATCTTTGAGGCGGCGCACGGCGTTGGGCACCACCCCGTCCGGATCGTGCATGGCCGAACCTTGGGGGTCCTTGGCGGCGGGGATGCCAAACAGCATCACCGCGCCCACCCCGGCGCCGATGGCCCGCCCCACCTCGCCCACCAGCCGGTCCGCGGACCACTGGTGCTGGCCGGGCATGCTCCCAATCGGCCGGGCCTCGTCGTGACCCGGGCGAACAAACAGGGGGTAGATGAGGTTGGTCGGACTGAGCCGCGTCTCTGCCACCATCTGCCGCACCGCGGCGCTTTGGCGCAGCCGCCGGGGCCGTTCGGCCAGCGTCAGGCGGGTCATGCCCCGGCCCCCTGCCGCCCGGCTGCGCATCCGGCCAGGCCGGCGCGCAGGGCCTCCACCAGGCTTGGGGTATCGGGCCGCGCCGCCACCGCCGTCGGCGGCAGACCCAGCCGGTCCAGGGTGCGCGACGTGCTGGCCCCGATGCTGACGCGGACCAGCCGCCCCAGCGCGTCGCGCTCCCGGGCGCCCAGCGCCGCCCACAAAAACTGCGCGGTCGACCCGGAGGTGAACACCACCGCATCCAGGTGATTGGCCAGCAGGTCGCGGCGGACGCTCTCATCCACGGGCCGCGGAACGGTACGGTACACCACCGCCTCATTTACCAGCGCGCCACCCGCTCGCAGACCGGTGGCCAGCGCGGCTCCCCGCCGATCCCCCACCACCAGCAGCACGTTGTGCCCGGCCAGGTGGCTCACCGCCCCAAAAGCGGCCAGGAGCCCCTCCTGGCTGGACTCCCCGGCCGGCACCAGGTCCACCGTGAGACACAGCTCGCCGAGCCGTCGGCAGGTTTCCTGCCCCACGGCCGCCACGCGGCCTGTGAGACGGCGCACGTCCTGGCCCAAAAAGCGCAGGCGGTCAAAAAACGCGGTGACGCCGTTGGCGGATGTGAACACCACCCACGCGTATCGGTCCAGATGCGTGAGCCGGTCGTCCACCGCGGTCCAGTCGGGGCTCTCAAACGTGAGGATCGGGGAGGCGACAGGAACCCAACCTTCGCGGCGCACCGCCTCCAGCAAGGGGCCGGCCTGGCCGTCCGCCCGCAGGATGAGCACTCGAGGACGCCGGACGGCGGCGCGCGGCTGCCAGTGGGCCAACAGGGGCTCCGGCCACGCCTCACCCGGCACGGCCGCCAGGGGCCCGGCGTAAACCTGTTCGCCCCGGGGGGCCATGAGCTCCACGTGCGCATCCGCCGGCGCCTCGGGGAACGCGGTCACCGGCTCCTCGGCCGCGTCCACCCAGACCACCCGCTCGGGCCGCAGATCGTCCTCGCCGGCGGCCCAGGCATCGAAAGCCAGGGCCGCCGCCGGCAGCTGCCAGCGTGCCAACTGCACGTCCAGCGGCCGCATGCCCGCCACCGGCGTGTACGGTCCCGCGCCGCCAGCCACGCGGGCACTGTCCCGCCACGCCGCCACCATCCGATGAGCCGGGACCACCCGCACCACGGCGCGGCCGGCGGCAGCCTCCTCGGTCAAGATCCGCAGGGCCTCGGCTTCCGTGCCGACGGCCAGCCACTCGGCACCGGCCTGCACGAAGCGGTCCCGCGCGGGCGGCTCGAACCCCTCGTCGGCCACCAGAACATCCGCCATCAGCAGAGCGTCCACCTGGGCACTGGTGAGACACGCCGCCTCCGATGGCCAGCCAACCAACGGCACCCCCATCATCGCTGCCCTCCTGTCTCTTCAGCCCCTGCCCGCCTGTCTGCCGCCGCCCACCGCACCAGCTCGGACGTCACCCACGCCACGCCCACGTCCAGCGCGGTCCCCCGCCACGACAGGCGCGCCGGGGGCGCTCCCCCCCCGGCCGCAAACACCAACAGCTGCCACTCGTCGCGGCTCGGGTCCCGCTCGGCGTACGCGCCCAGCGGAATCTGGCAGTTGCCCCCCATCGCGTCCAGCACCTGTCGTTCGGCGTGCGTGGCCTGGTGCACCTCGGCATCGTCCAGCGACGACGCCAGGCGCACGGCGTCCAGATCGTCGGCCCGCACTTCCACCGCCAGCGCCCCCTGCCCCGGCGAGGGAATCATCCACGACGGATCCAGGTAATCCGCAATGTCGTGCGCCCGGCCCAGCCGGACGAGCCCAGCCGCGGCCAGCACCAGCGCGTCATAGTCCCCCGCCGCCAGCTTGGCCAGGCGCGTGCCTAGATTGCCCCTGACCGGGGCCACCACCAGATCCGGGTACGCTTGCCGAAGGAGCGCCGCCCGCCTTAAGCTCGATGTGCCCACCCGGGCCCCGGCCGGCAGGGCATCGAGGTGCCCGGGGCGCCGGAGCACCGCCGCATCGCGCGGATCTTCCCGCCGCGTCACCGCGGCCAGCTGGAGCGAGGGCGCGAGCCGGGTGGGCAAGTCTTTCAGCGAATGGACCACCAGGTCAACACGACCGTCCACCAGGGCCTCCTCCAGCGCCGTGGTGAACACACCCCGTCCGCCGATTTCGTCCAGCGACCGGTCCAGGACCCGGTCCCCCTCCGACTCGATCGGCACCACCGTCACGGGTGTTCCACCCAACGCCCACTGGTCGACCACCCACGCCGCCTGGGCCAGCGCCAGGGGACTCGACCGGGTGCCGACGCGCCACCCTCGTCGCATGGACCCCCTCATTAACCCCTTCCCCTCTCGCGACGGCCCCCGGCGGACTGGACTCAGGCCTACCACGCGTGCCAGGCGCCAGCGGCCACGCCGTGGCTGACGCCCCCCGCTCCCACGACATCGGCCGCCAACGCCACAAAGGCGGCCACGGTAAGCCAAGACGACCCGTGGCCCCGCCACCCCCGGGCCCGCAGGATCACATAGGCCAGGTAGGCGAGCCACACGCCCACCATGCCCGCGCCCCCAATCGTCTGAACCCAATATACCCCCGCCGGGACGGTCAGCAACCCCCCCGTGACGATGGACCCCGAGAGGCTCGCCCAACCCCACACCGTGAGTCGGTAGCTCCAGCGGTCCAGATCCCCCAGCGGTGGCAGGCGATAGTAAAACACGCGCGGCATCTTGTGGAGCAGTTCCCGTTCGTGCTCGAGGTACATCCCCGCGGCCGCTGCCCCCAGCAGCAGACTGGTGATGGCGGCCCCCAAGAGCCCCAGATTCACCCATCCCCACAGCGTGGGCGACGCGTTCGCCGCCGGCAGCCACGGCCTCGCCAGTTGGCTCGCGACCCACACCAGGGTGAGCACCGGCACCGCAAACCCTGCCAGCGGGCCCCACCCGGGCCGCCGGCTCCACCACGGAAAGCCCGTCGCCGCCATCCACACGGCAAGATTGCCGACGACCGCCGGCGTCGCCAGGGACGGCCGGGAGAGCGCGAGAGCCATCGCGAGCCACACCGTCGCCAGCACCCAGGCCGCCGCCAGCCCGCCCGCGGCCCACCGCTCGTGGCGCGGCTCGTAGAAGCCCCACACAAACCCGACCGAGGATCCCGCCAGCGCGGTCCCCGTTCCCGCCACCAGCCACGCCTCCATGCCTGCCCTCTCGTCGCTCAGTCGGGCTGCGGCTGGCTCGACGGGGCATCCAGGCGAAACAACTCGCGCAGGGCATCCAAATACACGGGACCATCCGGTACGCTGGCCCACTGCCGGATGCTGGTCATCGGGTCGTTCAACAGCTTCGTCAGCATCCGATGGGTGGTTTGCTCCACCGCCGCGCGTTCCGCCGGGCTCAAATCCGGCAGCCGCCGCCACAGGGCCTCCAGCTCGTCCGACCGAATGTGCTCCGCCTTTTCGCGCAGCGATCGTATGACCGGTCCCACCGCCGCCGTATCCATTTCGCGTGCCAACCGCGCCGCCTCCTCACCTAGAATCTGCCGCACCGCGTCCACCTCGGCTGCCCGCCGGGCCCGGTTCTTTTGGACCACCGCGTCCAAGTCGTCGAGATCGTAGCGCAGGACGCCCGGCACCCGTCCCACTCCCGGTGCAACGTTGCGGGGCACCGCGAGGTCCAGAAACAGCCAGGGTACGCCCCGCCGCAGCGGAGCGGCGGCACGCACCCATTTGGTGGGAATCACCACCGTGGGCGACCGGGTGGCCGTCACGACCACGTCGGACGACGCCACCAACGAGGCGAGATCACTCCAAGGGGCTGCCCGGCCCCCCGCGCTCGCCACGAGGGCGTCCGCCCGGGCGGGCGTACGGTTCACCACCGTGACGTCCGCGCTGGCATCGCGCAGATGCCGAAACGCTTTGGCGGCCATGGCCCCCGCACCCACTACCAGCACACGACGCCCTGGAAGGTCGTCCCCAAAAATTTTGATTGCCAGTTCCCGCGCCGCGTAGCCCAACGACAGGGCGCGCTCGGAAATGGCCGTTTCGGCATGCGCCCGCTTGGCGGCTTTGAATGCCGCCTGAAAGACGCGGTGCAGGACACCCGCCGCGTGCTCCTGCTGGGCCACGGCATACGCGTCTTTCACCTGGCCCAGAATTTCCGTTTCCCCCAGTACCATCGCGTCCAGGCCCGCCGCCACCTGAAACAGGTGCGCCACCGCCCCGTCGCCCCCATGCACGTACGCCGCGTCGGCAAACTGCGCGGGCAGAACCCCAACGGTCTCGCCCCACAGCGTCGCTACCCGCTCCACGGGCAGGGCCTCAGTGGTGTAAATCTCCGTGCGATTGCACGTCGATAAAACCACCGCCCCCTCGAACCCGGCTTCACGCTTCAGCCGCGTATACAGCGCGGTCAGCAGGGGGGGCTGATCCAGCGACAAGTCCCCGCGCAGCGCCACGTCGGCGCGCACGTGGTTGACGCCCAGAACCATCAGGCGGATAAAGCTCCCCCCTCTCTGACCATGGTCAGCGTTAGCGCAGCACCTCCGCCACCGCCGGCGCGACGTCCCACGGCACCGTGACGACACGGGCGCCGGCTTGAGACAGCGCCCGCTCCTTGCTCTCCAAGGTTCCGCGGCCGCGCTCGATAATGGCGCCCGCATGACCCATGCGCTTGCCCGCCGGCGCGGCCCGCCCCGCCAGATACGCCACCACCGGTTTGTCCAAAGTCGACAGATAGTCGGCCGCCTCTTCCTCCGCGCTCCCGCCAATCTCGCCCACCAGCACCACGGCCCGCGTGGCCGCGTCTTCGCGGAATCGTTGCAGGACGGACACGAAGGTGCCGCCCACCACCGGATCGCCCCCCATGCCCACGACAGTGCTTTGTCCCAGGCCGGCGTTGGTCAACTGGTAGGCAATCTCGTACGACAGCGTGCCCGAGCGCGCCACGACCCCCACCTCGCCCGGTCGATAAATGTGATTCGGCATAATGCCCATCTTGGTGCCTTCGCCGGGCGAAATCACCCCGAAGGTGTTGGGGCCCACGACGTCCGCACCCAAGTCCTGGGCCCGCGTCACGATGTCGATGGAATCTGCCACCGGCACGTGTTCGGGGATGAGCACCAGGAGGCGAATCCCGTTCTCCAGCGCCTCAAAGGCGGCGTCCTTGGTGTACGGGCCGGGGACAAACACAATCGACGCCGTGGCCCCCGTTTCCCCCACGGCCTCGCGGACGGTATCAAAAACCGGGACGCCGTCCACCAGCGTGCCGCCTTTGCCCGGCGACGTGCCGCCCACCACGTTCGCGCCGAAGGCGCGCATCTGCTGTGCGTGGAATGTGCCTTGGCGCCCCGTGATGCCCTGAACCAGGATCTTTTGCCCTCGGTGCAGATAAATCGCCATCTAACGGCCCTCCCCGGCCAGGGCCACCACTTGCTGCGCGGCCTTGTCCATCTCGGAATATGCGGAAATGCCCTCGTGCTCCAAGAGCGCCACGCCTTCTTTTTCGTTGGTGCCCGTGAGGCGCACCACCAGCGGCACCGGAATGCCCTCGGTGTTTTTAACCTGAATGATGGCTTTCGCCACATCGTCGCATCGGGTGATGCCGCCAAAGATGTTGACGAAAATCGCCTTGGGATGCATGCCCACCAGCACCGCCAGCGCCTGTGCCGTAGGCTCGACCGACGCCCCGCCGCCGGCGTCCAGGAAGTTGGCCGGGCGGCCGCCAAAATGCTGAATCGTATCCAGCGTGGCCATGGCCATCCCGGCGCCGTTCGCCATGATGGCGATGTCGCCGTCCAGCTCCACGAACGCGAGGCCAATCTCGCTCACCTTGTGCTCGGTGGGAGTGCCTTCTTCCACCACCGGGAGCGCCCGATGGCGAAAGAGCGCGCTGTCATCCACATTCAGGCGCGCATCGGCAGCCACCAGATGACCGTCCACCACCGCGAGCGGATTGATTTCCACCAGTTCGGCGTCGTACTGCCGATAGATGTGATAAAGCTTCTCCACCAGGTCACCAAACTCCCGCGCCAGGCCGGCCGGCAGGTCCAGGGCGTAGGCCATCTCCTTGCCGAAGTACGGCAGCACGCCCACGCGCGGATCCACATGGCGGCGCACAATGTGGCGGTCCTCCACGTCTTCGATCTCCACCCCGCCATGGGCGGAGGCCATGACCAGGGGGCAGCGCCGGGATCGATCTGTCGTCACCGACACATAAATCTCGCGCTCAATGGCCAGTTTGCCTTCGGCGTAGAGGCGCTCCACCCGGTATCCCTTCAAATCCATGCCCAGAATTTGCTTGGCCACCTGCGGCGCCTCGTCCGCCGTCTCGGCAAACTTGATGCCGCCGGCCTTGCCGCGGCCGCCCACCAGCACCTGCGCTTTGAGCGCCACGGGCCCGATCTCGCGCACCGCGGCCGCCGCGTCCTCCGGGGTGTCCACGACGCGCCCCGGCGGAATCGGCACCCCCGCGTCGGCCAAAATCTGCTTGGCCAAGTACTCATACAGCTTCATGTGCTCTACCCTCCCGATACAACTCTGGCTCCAGGACGGCCCTCACTTCACCAGTGCCAGCGGGCCCCGTACGCTGTCCACCGACTTCTGAAACATCACGCGCTCCTCGTCGGTGAAGTCTACCTCGAGCACCCGCTCCACGCCGTTTCCGCCGAGGATGGCCGGCACCCCCACGTAGATGTCCCGCTCCCCATACTCCCCGTTCAGATAGGCGATGATAGGCAGAATGCGGCGCTCGTCCTGCAGGATCGCCGTCAGCATCGCTCCCAGGGACGACCCGGGCGCGTAATAGGCACTCATCTTCATCAGGTTGACAATTTCGCCGCCCCCCACCCGGGTGCGCTGCACAATCTCCTCGATCTGCGCTTTCGGCAGGAGCTTCTCCACCGGAATGCCTCCGGCGAACGAATAGCGCACGAGGGGAACCATGGCGTCGCCGTGGCCACCCATGACGAATGCCGAGACGTCCTTCGGCGACACGCCCAGCGCATCAGCCAAAAACGTCCGAAACCGAGCGGAATCCAGCACCCCCGCCTGACCCAGCACGCGGTGGTGCGGGAAGCCGGTAGCCTGCTGGGCGACGAACGTCATCACGTCGGCCGGGTTGGTCAGCACCACGATGATGGCGTCCGGAGAGTGTTGAGCGGCGGCCGCCGCCACGTCGTGCACGATCCCCGCGTTCACCTTCAGGAGGTCGTCCCGGCTCATCCCAGGTTTTCTGGGCATGCCCGCCGTAATCACCACAATGTCGGAGCCGGCCGTGTCGGCGTAATCATTGGTGCCCACTACGCGGCTGTCAAACCCTTCGATAGGGCCGGATTCCCAAATGTCGAGCGCCTTGCCCTGCGGAATCCCTTCGACAACGTCCAGCAGGACGATGTCGCCCAGCCCCTTCAATGCGGCAATGTGCGCGGTGGTGGCTCCCGTAGCGCCCGAACCCACCACGGTCAGCTTGGGCCGCTTGAACTTCTCAAACATCGGTTGGCTCTCCCCTCTCGTCCCTGCATCATCCTACGGCTCCTAGTGTCCTCCGAGATGCGCGACCACGGCCGTGGCAAATTCCGAGGTTTTCACCTCACGGGCATCGGCCCGCTGCCGCGCCAGATCATAGGTCACCACGCCCTCGGCGATGGTGGCGCTGAGCGCCGCATCCAAGGCGCGCCCCGCCTCGCCCCACCCAATGTACTCCAGCATCATGATGGCGGACAGCACCAGCGATCCCGGGTTGACCTTGTCCTGGTTGGCGTACTTGGGCGCCGTGCCGTGCGTGGCCTCAAACACCGCGAGTCCGTCAGACATGTTGGCGCCGGGCGCCATGCCCACGCCGCCCACCTGGGCCGCCAGCGCATCCGACAGGTAGTCTCCGTTGAGATTCGGGCAGGCAATCACGTCGTACTCGGCCGGGCGCAGGATCACCTGCTGAAACATGATGTCGGCGATGCGGTCCTTCAAAAGCACTTTGCCGGCCGGGACCTCGCCGCCAAACTCGTCCCACAGAGCCTGCTCGGTGATAACGCGTCCCGAGTAGTCCCGCTCGGCCAGCGCGTACCCCCACTCGCGAAAGGCGCCTTCGGTGTACTTCATGATGTTGCCCTTGTGCATCATGGTCACCGAGCGGCGGCCGTGTGCCAGCGCGTAGTCAATGGCGGCCCGGATGATTCGCTCGGAGCCGGCGCGCGTCATGGGCTTTACCCCAATCCCCGCCTCCGGCGACACGGGCTGGCCCAGCTCGTCGGTGACAAAGGCCGCCAGACGCCGGGCCGCTTCGGACCCCGCCGGCCACTCGATCCCGGTGTACACATCCTCCGTGTTCTCGCGAAAAATCACCATGTCCACCTGTTCCGGTGCCCGCATGGGGCTTGGCACTCCCGCGATGTATCGGATCGGTCGGACGCAGGCATACAGGTCCAGCTCCTGCCTGAGCGTGACATTGAGCGACCGAATGCCGCCGCCCACCGGGGTGGTGAGCGGTCCCTTGATGGCCACTCGGTGCGACCGAATCTCCTCCAGCGTGGCTTTCGGCAGCCATTCGCCCGTCTCCTCGTGCGCCCGCTCGCCGGCTAACAGGGGCAGCCACTGGATGCGCCGCTGACCGCCGTATGTTTTCTCCACGGCCCCGTCCACCATCCGCTGGGTGGCGCGCCAAATGTCCGGTCCAATGCCGTCGCCCTCGATGAACGGAATAATCGGTACGTCCGGGACCACCAGCTGGCCCTCGTCGTACCGAATGCGCATACCTTGCAGCTGGGCCGCTGTCTCCAACGCGGCAACCCCTTTCTACGGCACTCACCGACACCGATACCCATGACATCATACACAATTCAGCCGCTGGCCGCCGACAACTTCTCTCGGCGGCGAGTCAGCCCGGCCTGGAGATCCCGCTACCCGCTTCCGCTCAAGCCCTCAAGGGTGCGGGCGGCGGCACGCTCCAAGTAGCCATCCACCAGCGCGGGGGCGAGCCATTGGAGGTTCCGGGCTGGCTTCGGCGCGTTCACGTGGGCCCAAGTTCCCGCCAGCACCGTCGGCAGCTGGTTGGCCTCGATGAGCGGGCAGACGCGCGCCACATCCTGCGGCGCGGCCCAAAGGCGCCGATGGACCACGTCCCGCGCGGGCAGACGGTCAACCAGCCAGGCGTTCAACCGGTCATAGTCGCCGTACAGGATGCGCCGGCCGCCAGCCACCGCCAGCTGCTCCTTCAGCCCGCTGAAGTAGAGCCACTGGGCCATGAGGTCGTCGGCCACCAAGTGGGACCAGTAGCCCACGTAGAACGCCGCTGTCTTTGGATCCCGGAGCTGGGGACCAAATTGGTGGAGAAAGTGTCCCAGGCCAAACGGCGCCCCATCCGACGCGCGGTAACGCGGTCCCTTTAAATGACTCCGGCACTTGTCGCCCGAGGCGTCCGGCGCCAGCGCGCCGAGCCACACTTCGGCGACGTCCAAGTCGGGCCGGCCAGCCGCCACGCCCTCGGCCACCACCAGATGCATGATCCAGGACGGCACACGCACTCCCCCTTCTCGAGATCGCCACGGCATCATGCCCACCAGCCGCCAGGCGCCATCGCCCCACGTCCCCCGACCGAGGTTAAGGCGCATGGCTGTATTGGGTGGAGACGGTCGTGACCGCCGGCAGCTGAAGGTGCTTGGCCGTGGCCACGGAAATGGTGCGGCCCTCCTGGGTGGACTGGTCCACTAGGCCACCGGGCAGCTCCAGCGCCTGGAGCATGGTGTGCGGCGGGCCGATCGCTTGAATCACGAAGGGCGCGGCCTGTTGGCTCTGGTTGATCAAGATATAGTTGCTGGCCGACCGGATTTGGGTCTCGGCCGTGATGCGCTGCCCGTTGATGGCGATGGCCTCCGCCCCGGAGGCGCGGAGCTCATTGACCATCAGCAGGAGGTCAATGTCGGCAATTTGAAAGGCGGACGGGGCCGTGCCGTTGCCCCAGTGCACCACCACACCCGGACCGCTAACCGGGATGGTGCCTGCCAGCATTTCGGCCTGCACCAGCTCTTGGTCCAGGTGTTTGGCCGCCGACGCCTCGGACAACTTCTGGTTCAACAGCGCCTGGGCCGACCCCAGCTCGCGCTTCAGGGTGGCCTTTTTGGCGTCTGCCTGGTGCAGCAGGTTCAACAACTGCTGGTTGCCCGAAGGTGTCGGCACCACGTTTTCGAGGCGCAGTTGAATGACCACCATCGCCCCCACCAACAGCGCGGCCAGTCCCACCAGCAGCCGATTGGCGTCCTGCACCCCGATCCCCCCCGGTCCAGTATATCGGCCGAGGCTTTTCGTCGCACGAGGCCTAGCTGATAACCAAGGACTTAGCCCGAGGACGCCCCGTTGAACCACACGAAACCTTAGGTCAGAGACCGGTCGTCTCCGGCCATCGCTGCACACACTCCGCATACGCGACGGCCTGAGTCGCCTCGTCCGCGTCCACGTCCGTCCCCGGGTAACGTGCGTCCACCGCGTACTCCGTGAGAACCAGCGCCGCCTCGCGAATCGCGTCCACAGCCACAAATGCCGCCAGAGTATCCGCCAGGACGCCCAGGTCATGGGTTCGCGGGGGCCGGAGGCCCGACTGAACCAACAACGCCTTCAGCCACTTCTCGGCGGATTGCTACGCATGAAAACACGCGGTGGCATGCCATCCCGACTGACTCGCGTGGCGCGCGACCGCCAAATCTTCCTGCGCGCGGCGCACCCACGCCTCAGCGGGGTCGTTCATACAGCAGACGCCCTTCGCGTGCGATGTCGTCTGCGAAGAAGGGAAATCCCTCCCGCACTTCCTCGGGGGTTCGTACGAGAAAGTCCATCGGGATGCCGGGAACCCGCGCCACTCGTCTTACGGACACGCCGCGCGCCACCGGGCGCAGGGCCGAGGGCATGATGACTAAAAAATCCCAGTTGCTGTCCTGGCGCGCATCTCCCCTTGCGCGAGAGCCAAATAGAATCACGCGCTCCACTTCCGGAAATGCATCGACGATGTTTTTTACCACCGTGGCCGCGACGTCATCCGGCATGCCCACCGCCTCCGAAAGTCTTTGGGTGCAGGATAGCACAGTGGCCATGGCATCGGCCGGCCCTCTCCAGGGCAAGGTGACGTGGGCGGACGGAGCCCATTGGCTGCGGCCATCATCCCAATCCACGGCGGATGTCGCGGCCAAAGAGTGTCTCGACAAACCGGTCCTGGGTCCGCCTCCACCTTGCGACCCGCGCCCACGCGACCAGTCGACCCAACGTCCGGCGTACGGTGGAAGGATCCCGCCCCCCGGCATAGGGGCGCCGGCCGTAAGCCAGCTCGCGCAAGCGGTCTCTCGACATCCCGCATCGATCCGCCTCGCTCAACTGCGAAGAGCCCAGTGCCAGCCCCTCCGTCGTACGGTCCACCGCCCTGTGCCCGGTGTCCAGCTTCACCTCACCACGTCCGAGGGCACGCGCCTGCGAGAATGCCTTATGGGCAGCGCGGACCGTGGCATCGAGATGTCCCCCGTCGCGTCCAACAGCAGGCCCCGCGCCGCCGGGGCGATCTCGAACCCCGCCGTCACCAACGGGCCGACATGTACGCCACCCAGGCTTCGGGTTCCGGCGGCCGCACGGGCACTGCGTCGGCGAACCGGCACAGCGCCGCGTGTCGGTCCGCAAACAGATGAGACATCACCGTCGGACAGCGGCCCAGCAAGAGGTAGGCGGCCAACTTCGGACCCTGGCAGTGTGCCCGCATGCGCTGCGTCAGACGTTCGCCGCCAAGCCGCTCCACCTTTTGGAACTCATCGACCAGCACCACGATGCGGCAGCCGCCACAGCCAAACGCTCCGGCAGGGACAACGCGTCGTCCAGCCACTCTCTCGCTGTCCGCTCCGGACAGCGTCATCGTTCCGAACGCGCGATGGCGGTCGGCCAAGACCGCCGTCGTAAGCTTCACGGCGAATTCTTCGGCCGTGGAGCAAGCCAACAGGTCGACACGTACCGTGAGCACGCGCGCCTCCCCACCATAAACCGGCGCGGAACCTCCGCCGCCGCCATCGTCTTCCCGGTTCGCCGGGGCGCGGGAACCATGACCCTGGATCCCAGACGCAGCCGGCGTTCGATCGTCTCCAAGGCTGCCTGCCGCCTACGACATCTTCCGCCGCCAGCGGAGCCCCGTAAGGCACGGGCGCACACTCCACACCCATAAGCGACCTCCGGATAGTGCACTCGGTGACTGTATGCTGCGCGGGGGAGCATCCGTGTGACTACTCTGTTCGTGCGCGCGTGATGAGGCCGCCGTCCGGCCGCTTCGGGACGAACGCGCCCGCGTTCAGCAGGGGATGGGGGGTCCTGTGGGGTGTCGTGGCACCGCCCCCCGTAGGCATCCCTCCGATCCCTTGATGGGGTGGCGCTCGGTCGTGTCTCGTATCGCCGCTGGCCGGTGGGCCGCCAGCCCGACTCCTCAGCCTCCAGCTGCCGCGGCTCCCGAGCTGTTCATGGCGGTGGGGCGTCCTGCCAGCCGTCCGTAGAGCCAGTACGCGGCCAGCGCCACCAGGTACGCCCCGACCATCGCTCCATAAAAGAGCGGCCGGGCCACCCCGGCCACCAGCAGACCGCCCACGACCGGTCCCACCATGCGCCCGGCGGACGTGGCGCTGGCCACCCACCCTTGATACCGTCCCTCTTGGCCCGCCGGGGCCAGCTGCGCCGCCGCGGTGGGCACGGCCGGCCACACCAGCATCTCGCCCAGGGTTCCCAGCACCATGGCCACCACGTAGCCCGCGTACGCGTGCGACAGCATCAACCAGCCATAGGCGGCGCAGAACAAGCCGCTCCCCACCAGCAGCTGGTGCCGCACGGCCGGCCATCGGCGGGCCACCCAGCTGGTGACAGGCTGGCCCGCCAGAATCAGGACGCCGTTTACGGTCCACAGCACGCTGTAGGCGGGCAGCGAAAACCCTTCGCTGTGCATGTACGCGGCGGTCGTCGTTTGCCACTGGGTGTATGCCATCCAGTCGAGACCCAGCCCGACCATCAAGAGCAGCACCCCGGGTGAGACGCGGCGGAATCGCGGCGCCGCCAGCAGGGCCGAGGGAGCGCGGTGGACGCGGTCGAAGGCGGGTCCCCGATATCCCCACTGCGCCATGACCCAGAACGCCACAAACAACAGCGCAGCCGCCAGGAAGGTGAGATGCAGGGACACCGCGGCCACCAGCCCTCCGGCGAGCGTGCCAAACGCGACGCCCGCGTTGCGCGCCACGTACAGCGCATTGAAGGCTTGTCGCCCGCCCTCGGGCCAGATGGTGGCGGCGTAGGCATACAGCGAGGGGCTTACCAGGCTGGACGCAAACCCAAACAGCGCCACCAGGACCGCGAACCACCAAAAGCCGTGCACCAGCGCGATGCCCGTCATCAGGACCACGGACAGCCCGACGCCCCAGAGCATCGAGCGGCGGCCGCCCCATCGGTCAAACAGGACGCCGCCGACGGCGGCCCCCCCGATGCCCGCGGCCGACTGCGCCATCAGCACCAGGCCAGCCAGCGCCAGCGAGCGGCCCAGCACCACGTGGACATACAGCGTGGTGAACGGCCAAAAAAACGAAAAGCCCCCACTGTGGATCGCGGTGCCCACGATCAGCCGCCACACCGGGGCCGGGTAAGCCGCGGCCGCCCGCCGCAGCCGATGGAGCCCTCCCGTCACGGTCCGGTGACAGTCCACCGATACGTGAGGCTCCGCTCCTCGCCCGGCTTGAGCACGGCATGGCCCGTCAGGTCGGACGGCAGCGGCAGGTTGGGCGCATTGTGGACCCACGTGACGGGTTCCACACTCACAAAGTGGGCACCCAGGTTCGGCCGATACACCACCCACTGGGATAGCGGCGCCTCGCCCTCCATCGTGATGGCCAGGCCCGACTGGGGATCCCACAGACGGGCCACGTTGGGCGGGCCGGGTTCCGGCCGATAGCAGGTGTCGGACACCAGGTCCGGCACCGACAAGCCGCGGTCCACGTTCACCAGCGTGGCCGGCTGGTTCAACAGGCGCCCGGTGGGCAAACTTTCACGGTCCATCTCCCACTCGCGGCCGACCGGCAACTGCAGCAGCCAGGACTTGGACAGCGCGATGGATGTGTGATACCCGGCCCCAAAGGGAACCGCACGACGCGACCGATTGGCGATCGTGAGCCGCGACTCCATGCACGCGTCCTCCAGCGTGTACACGATGCGCGCGCTAAACGCCGCCCCGAATGCCTCGGACGCCGTTTTCATCCCGCGGTCCGTGGGTTCCAGGCGCACCCGGTGCCCGGTTTGCTCCCGCACCTGCCAGGGGATGTTCCACAAAAACCCGTGCAGATGATTCGGGCCCAGGGTGTCGTTGACGGGCCAATGAAACGCGTGCCCGTCCACCGTGCACTGGGCACCGGCGATCCGCCCGGCGGGGAAAAGAATCGGGATGCCGTGGGTAAACGGTTCCGCATCCAGCTCGGCCAGGGTGGCCGGCCGCCGCAAGAGCTCAGTATGGCTCGGCCGATGCACCAGCGAGCACGCGAGGGCGCCGCGCTCGGGCAGCAAGGTCAGCGCGAGCGTGGCCGACTGCAACGTTACAATAGAGCCGAGGGTGGCCGTTCCCTGGGCGTCCGCGTCCGATGGTTCCATGAATGACCAGCCTCCTTGGGACTTGAATCCCGGGCGGCTGCCAGCAGAGCATGCTCGGTGGGCCGCTGTCCCGAGTATAGCGCTCCGGGTGCTCCGCTCTGGGGAAGCGCCGGCCAGCCGGCAGCACCGCAGCAGGAAAGCGAGGTATGGTGTGGCCATTCAGCTGTCGACCGAACCCCCCCGCACACCAGATGCGGTCAAGGCCCTCTGGGACACGATCCCTTTTGCGGAGGGGCGGGATCCGGAAGCCGTCATGCGCTGCCTCTTGGGATCCAATCTGGTGGTAACCGCCTGGGACGGAGAGCGTCTGGTGGGCACGACCCGAGTCATCACCGACGGCGTGTACTACGCCACGGTGTGGGACGTCATCGTGCACCCGGACTATCAGGGACGGGGGATTGGCACCGCCCTCGTCGAGAAGGCGGTGGCGCCGTTCCGGGGCCGAGGTTTTTCCTACATTGCGCTATTCAGCGTCGCCGGCGGCGAAGCGTTTTATGAACGACTGGGATTCGTCCGTCATCCGAGCGGCATGCGGCTCACGGAATCCTCGTGAACACGACGTGGCGGCCAGGCCTGCTCATGGTCGGCGACCGTCGCGGGCACCCCACGCGGGGAGACTGACCACTGGCCATAGGAAGGTGGCGCATGGAGCGTGTGATCAGCGAACCGGTGGTGGTGGAGTGGGGAGCCCCCGGAACGCCTACCGCGTTCCGTTGGCGACAGCGCCAGTATCGAATTGCCGAGGTGCTGTCCGACGTTCGTGAACCGGACTATCGCCGCAACTGGCGGTTGCGCCGACACCGACGCCGCCTCGTCGTCCACACTGATGAAGGGCGCTGGTTCGAGTTGTACGCGTAGCGTCCCGGGCAATGGATTCTCTATCGGGAAATGAACAACCCGCTGGCGTGACGCCCCCGGGGGCGCCCGTACGCCCCGCTCATCGGTGGCTCGCCAGGCCCGGTCCACACCCCGGGGGCCGGCATCATCGCTCCGCCTACGACGTCCACCGCTGCACGCGGCGCCTCGACCGGTTGAGCCCGAAGCTTCCCGGCGAGGCCGCCGCTGCCTGTGACCCGTTGGCTCACACCGCCGTCAGTGAATCCACCACACGGTGAGGGGCATCTGGGCGAACACCAAGGCCGCGCCCATGAGGGCGAGATTCTTGTTGAAGTTCACCTGCTGGCCCGATCGACCCGCAGGGTCGGTTTCCACCCAGTAATTGTGCAACGTGACGCTGGCCAGCAGCAAGAACAGCGCGGCCGCGATCATACCGTAGGGCAAGAGCCACCCTGCGAGCGCGGTGACCCCACCAAACACCAGCAGCAGCCCGGACACCACGACGCTGGCTCCCGGCATCGGGAGCTTCTTGAAGCTCGCAAACCCCTTCAGTCCCTGGTAGCCGGTGAAGTGTTTGACGCCGGAGTACAAGAGAAACAGACCGAAAATCACTCGGCCGATAAAGACGAGCACGTCCATGTGAGCACCCTCCTGTTGACAAGCTGGCCTTGCAGGCCGCTCTTATTACTATATGTTGTATAGCTACTGTGTCAAGAGGTTTTTTGGGGGGCGGCGAAAATAAATCAAGGAGCCGGGGCCACCCCCGACTCCTCATGCGCCTTGGGCCTAAGCGCCCAGCACCGAATCGGCCAACAGCTCGGCGAAGTCCCGAACCTGCACCCGGCCGTCCTCCCCATCCACGGCTTGCACTCCGTCGCGAATCATGGTGAGGCAAAAGGGACAGGCCGTGGCGACCACGTCGGCGCCGGTCGCGATCGCTTCTTCGGACCGATTCACGTTCACCCGGTGTCCGACCGGCTCCTCCAGCCACATGCGTCCTCCGCCGGCACCGCAGCAAAAGCCTTTCTCGCGACTGCGGTCCATCTCCACCAGCGTCACGTTGGGAATACTCGAGAGCGCCGCCCGCGGCGCGTCGTAGATGCCATTGTACCGGCCCAGATAGCAGGAATCGTGATACGTGACCGTCCGAGCATCGCCAGCGGCCGGGGTGAGTCTGCCCTCGGCCACCAGCTGCGCCAGGTAGTCGCTGTGGTGAATCACCGTGTACTCGCCGCCAAACTGCGGGTACTCGTTTTGAATCGTGTTGAAGCAGTGTGGACACGTGGTCACAATCGTCTTCACGCCCAAGTCATTCAGCGTGTCCACGTTTTGCTGGGCCAAGGCTTGGTACAAGTACTCATTGCCCAGCCGTCGTGCGGCGTCCCCGGTGCAGTTTTCGAGTGGGCCCAAAAGTCCCACGTCCACCCCCGCGGCCTTCATGAGGCGCAGCGCCGACACGGTCACCTTGCGGGCCCGGTCGTCGTACGTGCCCATACAGCCCACCCAAAACAGCACCTCCGCATGATCCCCCCGCGACAGATCTTTCAGCGCCAGCTCCTGGTTCAGCTCGCCCCGCCGCTCGCGCGGCAGTCCCCAGGGATTCGAGGCGCTCTCCAAGTTCCGGAAGAAGCTTTGGGCTTCAGGCGGAAATTCTCCCTGCGTCAGCACCAAGTGCTGGCGCATCCCGACGATTTTCACGACGTGCTCGTCAAACACGGGGCACGCCTCGACGCAGGCGCCACAGGTGGTGCAGGCCCACAGGTCGTCCGTGGCCACCACGCCGCCGGCCATGGGCACGGCCAGCATGCCCACCTCCTCGGCGGTCCGGTCCACCGCCGACTTCAAGAGAATCGGACCGACGGCTTCCAGCTGCTGGCGCAGGTTCACGATAATTTGCTTGGGCGAGAGCGACTTGCCCACCTGGTGCGCGGGGCACTGAGCGGTACAGCGCCCACACTGCACGCAAGCATAGGCGTCCAGCAAATCGTGCCAGGTCAGGTCGGTGACCTGCCCCACGCCGAAGCTTTCGCGGCTCTCGTCTTCCAGGTCGAGCTTCGGCAGCCGCCCTCGAGGCTCTAGATTGCGCACGTAGGCGTTCACCGGCGCCGCCACCATGTGAAAGTGCTTCGAGTACGGCAGGTACACCATGAACGACAGCAGGTCCACCAGCTTCACCCAGGTGATGACGGTCAGCGTGTGGGAGAGGGCCACCGGGCCTATCGGCCGGACCCACCCCGCCACCACGAGTCCGAGCGGCGCGTAGTACAGGTGGGGATGAAGGGCCAGGGTAAAGCTTTCGATACCGAAGTCGCCCAGCACCACCACCCCGATCAAGCCCAGGATCACGGCCGCGTCCACGTTGCGCTCGAGCCGCGGCACTCGCACCACGTATCGCCGCACGGCCGCCATCACGAGGGCCACCAGCACCAGCACCGTCAAAATGTCGGACAGCGTCGACAGCACGCTGGCCACCGGCCCTTGGTAGGGCAGCACCCCAGGAAAGATGCCCCGCACCAAAAAGTCCAGCGTGATGATCAGCAGGACCACAAACGTGTAGAAGATGAAGAAGTGCATAACGCCAGGTGCCTTGTCCTTAAAGAGCTTGCGCTGTCCCAGCACCCCCGACACCCACCCCGAGAGGCGCTCGACGGGATGGTCCCACCGCACGATGGGTCCCCCCAGCGCCACCAGGCGAAACTTCTCCGCCAGCAGGGCAAAGAACCAAAGAAACCCGAGCGCCACCGCCAGAATAAACGCCAAATGTTCAACGCCCATGCGCTGCCCCCTCCGAGCTCGGCCGGCCTGCCGCCAGGTGGCGGGCTGTTCACCCCCGCAAGCCCTGGCGCCCCGGGTCACCTCACCTCGTATTTTACTTCATGCCGCCGACCGGCCGCCCGCGCAGCGCCAGCCTACCGCGCGGCCCCGCCCTCCGCCGGGCCGTCTGGCGGCCCACCACGCCACGCGAGCCGGGCCACCAGCGCCGTCAGCTCGTAAACCAGGTAGATGGGCACGGCCATGAGAATCATGGACAGGGCATCGGGAGGCGCCAGGATGGCGGCGATGGTAAACGCCACCAAAATCGCGTAGCGTCGCTGACGCGCGTACCACGCGGGGGACACCAGGCCCATGCGGGACAGCGCCCCCCCGACCAGAGGCAGTTCGGCAATCACGCCAAACGGCAGCGTGAGTCCAATCATAAACGCCAACACACTGGAGAGCGTGAAGCGCTGGACAATCGCGCCGCCCGTGAAGCTGGCCATAATGCGCAGCACGGTGGGCACAATCAGAAAAAATCCGCCGGCCAGGCCCGCCACAAACAGCAACAGCCCGGGCACGGTCACGATCGCCAAGAGGCGGCGCTCGTGGGGCAGGAGGCCCGGAGCCACGAACGCCGCCGTCTGGTACACCCAGATGGGCGACGACGCCGCCACCGCCAGAATAAACGCCACTTTCAGCATGCTGAAGAACGCTTCCGTGACGCCCACCACAATCACCCGGTGCAGTCCCACGGTGTGCAGCATCCAAATCAGCACCGGGCGGGCAACGAAGTAACTCCCGATAAATGCCACCAGGAGCGCGCCGCCCATGATGAAGATCCGCCGACGCAGCTCGGCCAAATGGTCTTCCAGCGGCATTTCGCGGTCCATCACCCGAAAAAGCCCCCTCGCGCGTGTGGACGCATTGTACCGCGAGTTTCCAGCATCTGCGCCGCCCCCCGCACACGGGACTTGTCCCCACGGCCCCTCGTCCAGTACCATGTCGCCCATACGACGCGGCGGCCAGGCCCAGGCTTCGCCCCCGCGGATTCAGGAGGGTACGTCCATGAATGCGTTTCGTCCCGCCTCACGCCGCCTGCTGGCCGCTGTCGGCCTCCTCTCGCTCGCGCTCAGCGCCTGCGGCTTAAACCAGGCCGCTCCCTCGAAACCGCTCACCCATCCCAAGACGCACAACCGGACGACCTCCCACGGCCAGCCGAAAGCCACCCCGCCCGTCAAGCTGGGGTGGAAGAGCCACCACGCCAACCCGTACCTGCCGGGCGACCTGATGATCGCGGACTCGTTTAACAGCCGCATCCTGATCGTGACCCCCGGCAAGCGCATCGTCTGGCAGTTCCCGTCGCCCGGCACCACCCCCAACCAGCCCTTCACCGAGCCGGACGACGCATTCTTCGGGCCCCACTTCAACGAGATCATCACGAACGAAGAGAACTTCCAGACCATCGCGATCATCAACTTCAACAGCAAGAAAATTGTCTGGGAGTACGGCCATCACGGGGTGCCGGGATCCCTGCCCGGGTATCTCAACACGCCTGATGATGCCTTTTTGTATTCCAAGCCGGGCGGCGACGTGGTGACCGTGGCGGACATCGTCAATCAGCGCATCCTGTTCATCAACCGCAACACGAAGCAGATCATTAAACAGTACGGCCAGACGGACGTGCAGGCGGTGAACCCTCCCACGACCTACGGCGCCCCCAACGGCGACTTCCCGGCGCCGAACGGCGGCACGCTCATCACCCAGATCAACGGCAACGACGCGGTGCTGGTCAATAAGACCGGACAAGTGGTCTGGACGCTGCACTTCCCCGCGGGCCTCTCGTATCCCTCGGACGCCAACTTCACACCCCATGGCAACGTGATCGTCGCGTTTTACACCAAGCCTGGCGCCATCGTGAAGATGAACCCCCACACCGGTCAGGTGCTGTGGGAATACCGCTACACGTCCGGCAGCGCCGCCTTGAACCACCCGTCGCTGGCCGTCGAGTTGCCGAACGGCATGATTGCCCTCAACGACGACCGGAACGACCGGGTCCTCATCATCGACCCCAAAACCAACAAGATCGTGTGGCAATATGGCCACACGGGCGTCCCCGGGAGCGCGCCGGGCTATCTGAACATCCCCGACGGGATTGACTTTCTGCCGGCCGGCATCACCCCGGGCAACCCCAAGAACCCGATTGGCCACCACCTGTGGAGCTACCCCGGCAACGGCTACTAACTCCCGGTCGGGAACCGCCCGGCCGCCAGCCACTCCGACAGCGTCTGGAGGGCCATGGGCGGCGCGGCGGTCCCGCCCTCGGGATGGCGCGCAAGAAACGCCACCAGGGCGGCCATCTCCGGGTGAGCCACCCGGAGGCCCAGCGCCATGCCGGGCCAGTGCCGCGCGCGATCGCCCGATGCGGACGAAAAAGCCCGCTCCACATCGGCCACGGTTTCGCGGCTCCCCACCAGGTCCCACTGTGCGCCGTAGCTCAGCGCCGGATGGGCAAACGCCCACGCGGCGGTCCGCCCCACGTCCTCGAGGCAGGTGAGCGGAACCCGTGCGGCGGGGGGAAAGGCGGCTGCCAACACCGCCAGGAACAAGTGGCCCACCTGTCGGCGATAGCGTTCGAGTCGGCGATTCAGCCACGGAGCGAAGGGCAGCGACGCCCCCAACAGGTCGTCCATAAACAGCGCCGGCCGGAGTATCGTAAACGGCAGACCTGAGCGCGCCAGCGCGACGGCCACTTCTGCTTTGCCGTCAATGGCTGCGACGCCCCGCGCCCGCTCCGCCCCGAACCCGCCGCTGTACACAACGTGTGGTCCGCCGGCGGCCCGCGCCGCATCCAGCACGGCCCCTCCGAGCCGCACTTCCTCCCGACGCCCCACCTCCCAGAAGTTCTGCACGCTGAATACCCCGGCCGCCCCGTCAAAGGCCGCCTCCAGGCTCGCCCGGTTTTCCAGGTGCGCCGCCACCACGGTCGCCCCCAGTTGAGCAAGCGCCGCCGCGCGGGGGCCGGCGGGTGTCCGCGTCAGCGCCCGCACCGGATGCCCAGCGCGCAACAGCGCCCGCGCCACCTGGCCGCCCTGGTTGCCGGTGGCGCCGACCACGGCAATGGGGGCCGTGAGATCGTTATTTTTCAAGATGTCTCACCCTTCGCTTCGAACCCCCGAGCGGGGCGGGGGTGTACCGACCACCGGATGTCCACGTGCACCTCCGATCGCGTTGTTTGCATCATGCCACGGGACACGGTAAATCCGGATCGGAAAAGATCCGCGCCGTGATGCCGGTTGTCCATGGACAGCCTGGCCCGCATGAACGGCGATCCCGCGCGCGCCGCGACGAGACGGTGCCTCAAGTCAGGTCGACGGCCGCAACCGGCCACGCGACCATTCACAGGCGGGATTCCGGTGCGGCGCTTCCTCGGACAAACAGCGGACGGGAGCTGGGCTGTCAGTCTGGCGGTGTCAACCCACGCTGGCGCGGCCCGCACGTCATGTAACCCGGCTCGCAGCCCCTTCGTTGTAGAAGGGCACTGTGGCGCGCGACCGGCCGTCCACCGTACCGGCATACCGTCTCGAGGAGGAATGCGGCATGACACGTGGAAGAGCCAACTGCGGTGCCCACCTGAGAGAACAGGTGGCTTGCGTAGGGGCTGCCAGCGTGGTGTTCCTGGCGGGTTGCGGGGCCGCCACACCCGCTGCACGCGGCACCCCGGTGAGGCATCCCGCGCTGCGGGCTCAGACCAGCCCTGCCCAAGCCCACCGGACATCCACACCCAACTAGGGCACTTCTCGTGCCACGACGGCGGCGACGCCGCCGGCTGCCGCCTTCCCTTCTGTCGTCGCCAGCGCCATGGCGACGTTAGGATCCGGCTACGCGTCCTTCGTCGAAGCGCCCACCACTGTTCCCGCGACGTCGGGCGGCCAGGTGCTCAATGCTGGCACCTTCTCCGCCGCACCCATGTACAGCGTCGATCTCTGCCAGGGGAAGCGCGCCCTGCCGGTCAACAGCGCACCGGGCCAGGTGGGCACGCTGGTGGGCTCCTACGCGGGATGGCAGGAGCCGTCCCCCGCCGCCGCCACGGGAGTGCTTCAGACGGTGAGCCAGTATCACGCCGGGGAGTGGTCCTCCCTGACGGCCCAGCCGCTCCCCCTCACCGCCGGCATTACCGCGTCGCTGCGGCTGCCGGCCGTGCTGCCGACCGCGGTGGTTTCCTGGCAAGAGGGGCGCTGGGCCATTGCCATCAGCAGCTCGGTCAACGGCCAACAGGATCCGACCGCTGCGGCAAACACGGTGGCGGCCTGCCTGCACCAGCACTTTCTCCCCGTACCCGATGAACAGGGCACCGTCCGCGTGGCCATCACGGGGACGCCGTCGGCCACCCAGGTCCTAACCACCGTCGCCTGGCAGGACGGAACCCGGGTGTACGCCACGACAACCGATGGCACGGCCGCCACGCCGCGCATCAGGTCGGCTCGGGGGATGGCCGTGTCGCTGCGCCCCTACCCAATATCGGGGGGAGCCAGCCACGCCATCCCTTCCCTGACACTGGAGCAGCTCACGGTGACCGCCAACGCCCTCATCATCACCACGACGCACGGAACCACCCCCAACACCTACTGGGACCCGTATGTCACCCCGGGCTCGCCATCCACATTCCGGGCAACGCTCGTCGACACGTCCGCGGGGAGCTTTCCCACCAACCAAACGCGGCCGGTCACGTGCAACTGGGCCACCAGCGAGACCCTGGTGCCCCAGGGAAACAATCTGGTGCTGGTGTTTGCCCTTAAACCCGGGTACGCCCCGTCTTCCACGAGCATCGGAGCCGCCGACCTGATCCAGGTGTCGTTCCAACACCAGTAGCTGCCGCGACGAACGGCGCAAGCGCGACCAACCATTCGCAGGCCTGCGCTTCCAACCGGGGAGTCGGCACCGGGTTCGCAGATACCCCTGGTTCGGCTGCGCGTGGTATGATTGGCCCACGGAGGTAAGGCGCATGCAGATCGCAAAGCTGAGTTCAAAGGGTCAGATTAGCATCCCTCAAGCCATTCGGGAGGCAGCCCACCTGGAACCTGGAGACCACGTGGGATTCGAACTCCGTGGAGACGGCATTGTGCTGACGCCCATCCGGCAGCGACCACTGTCCAGCTTCAAAGGCGTGTGGCGCACCGAAGTGCCTGTAGACGATTTGGCTCCCTTGCGCCAGCAGCGAGCCAGCGACTGGGCCACGCGCTACCGGGAGGAAGACTAGATGGGTGGAGGCACCGCCTTCGTGGATGCCAACGTCATCTTGCGATTTCTCCAAGGGTGGCCGCCCGAGCAGGCGGACGCCGCCGAACAGCTCTTCGACGCAGCACGGCGTGGGGTGGTTCGCCTGGCCGTCCATCCGGTTGTGCTGTCTGAGGTCGTGTATGTCGCGGGGTCGCCACAAGGACTCGGTCTCACGCGGCGCGCGGTGGCCGAGGAGCTGTTGCAGTTTCTGCAATTGGACGGTCTCGACATCGTGGACCGGCAGGCGACCTTGGACGCCCTGCAGCTGTTTTCCGCGGGCGGGTTGGACTGGGCCGACTGCGTCCTGTTGAGTCATCTGCCACAGCATCGGGTCTACACCTTTGACCAGAAGATGCTGAACCGGGGTGCGCAATCTCCGGAAGAGCCGTTGTAAAGACTACGATACGGGGTGCCCCTATGCCGGCGTTCTCACGCGGGCCGACCGTCAGGCCCAATCCTTGGATGCATGACAGTCCGCCGGGCGGACGTTTTCACGGACGCTGGGGTACGCGATGAGATCGCGCGACCGGGTGTCCGCCGGCGCGACCACCCGTCCCGGATTCCCATCTTCGCCCCGAAGGCCACCCGGCGAGGCCGACACGATGCGTGCGCGGGTGACCATCCACGAGCTTCGACCAGGAGTTCCTGCGCCCGTATTGTCACGGAGAGGGTGCTGGGCCGAACCCACCGCGCTTGTCCCATGCGGTCAAGTGCGGTACCGTGCCTTAGGGTTCGGCGCCACCGCCAACCCCAAAGGAGTGTGTTGATATGGCCAATCCTACTGTCCATATGGCGACCGACAAAGGCGATATTGTGCTGGAGCTGTTCCCCGCGGAAGCGCCCGGCACGGTGGCCAACTTCACCAAGCTGGCGGAGTCCGGCTTTTACAACGGGCTGACGTTTCACCGGGTGATTCCCAACTTTGTGATTCAGGGCGGGTGCCCGAAGGGTGACGGCACCGGCGGTCCCGGCTACACCATCAAGTGCGAAACGGCCGGCAATCCCCACAAGCACGTGCGGGGCAGCCTCTCGATGGCCCACGCCGGCAAGGACACCGGAGGATCGCAGTTTTTCATCTGCCACAGTCCCCAGCCCCACCTGGACGGCAAGCACACGGTGTTTGGCCAGGTGATCGAGGGACTTGACATCGTGGACGCGGTGCGGGCTGGCGACCACATGCGTGAGGTGACGGTCGCCGCCAGCTGACGCGACCGCCGCGCTTCGGCTTGGCGGCTGGCGTCTGTCAAAAATCCCGGGGGAGGTCGCCATGTCACCACCGACCGGCGAAGACGCCGTGAACCAACATGACTGGGGCCAACTCCTGCACGACGAGGGTCCCTGGCTCGCAAGGCACGTAGGCGAGCGAGTCCCGGCCGACGCGGTCGAGGACGTCCTGCAGGAGGTTTGGGCCTCGTTTTGGGCCGCGGGGGTCCACTACCGCGACGAGGGGCACCGGCGGGCGTTCCTGCGCACGCTGGCGGATCGCCGCGCGGCCGACTGGCACCGCGCGGCGAGCGCGCCCGGTCCGTGGACCGGGGCTCCAGACGGGGCCGGTGACCCTGACTTCACGAGCCATCTGTTGCAGCGAAGCGGCGTCGTACCGGGGAGCCTGCTGTGGCGGCGGGTCGTCGACGACTGGACCCTCGCGGATCTGGCTCGTCACTTTGGGTTGCCTGTGGGTACGATCAAGTCGCGCCTGCACTATCAGAGTCAGGCACTTCGGCGCCACCTCCACGAGTGGTACCAGGAGGCCCGCAGCGGTGACAGAGCGTGTAGCCACGCTCGCAGCGACTTGTGGGGCATCCCGCCGTGCCCCAGTTGCCAACGCGACCGCGCGGGCTGGCACCTGTTGGCGTCCGTGACTGACCCCGATGCGCCGTTCCAGCTGACGTACTTCACGTGGGACAGCGCGCTGGGCTTGTCACTGGATGCCCGCTGCCACTTCCCCTGGCGGCGGCAGTCGCAAATGTCGCGTGCCTACGGCTGCTCCCGCGCGGACTTCGGCCCTATCACCCAACTCCGGAGTGTACGCGGAGAAAGTCTCCTGGGCCGCGTCCGACGCACCGTGTCGGTAGATGCCCCTTTGTGGACCTACGACCTGTATCCGCGGGACGGGTCCGCTTTCCGCGTCAGCACGCACGGCAGCGCGGCCGATGCCGAACACGTGGGCGCCCTGGAATCTGGACGACACCAGGTTCAGCTGCGGACGGACATCTCTTACCACGACGGGGGGAGCGGCACCACGGTAATCGAACTGCCCCCCACCCTGATCGTTCAGCAGGCCACCCCCCCACCGCACCATGCGAGCCGCGTTCACGGCCGCACGGTCCTGGTGTGGCGCGACTGCGCGGCGCTGCCGCGTGCACCGGTGGTGTACGCGCACGTTGTTTGAACCTTTTTGCGGGCGTTCCCGATATGGCGGTTAAACACGCCATCGGGAGGCGCCATGGGAATCGACCGCACCCCAAAACTATCCACGCCTGACCCCGCTTCCCCTTGGGCTCCACTGCGGAGCCGCAACTACCTCACGCTCTTGGTGGGCCAGAATCTCTCCAGCTGGGGCGATGCCATCTTCTCCATCGCGCTGGTCTGGTTTGTGTACCAGGACACCCACTCCGCACTGGGCACGGCGGCCGTCTCGGTCGCTCAGCGGCTCGGGGTCGCCCTGTCCGGCCCCGCCGTCGGCGTGTACGTGGACCGCTGGGATCGGCGGCGCACCCTGATGGGCGTGAACGTGGTGAGCACCGGCGTGGTGCTGCTGACGGCGGTGCTGGCCTTCCGTCACGTGCTGGGCGTGTGGGCAATTTATGCCGCCCTGTTTGCCCTGACGGCGGCCGCGATGATGGAGCGGCCCGCCTTTCACAGCGTCATGAGCCGCATCCTGCCCCGCGACCAGCTGGCCGCGGGCAACGGCTTGTACCAGTCCGTGGGGTCCGCCAACGGCTTTTTCGCCGCGTCGGTGGGCGGGGTCGTGGTGGCCGCGGTGGGCGCGGTGGTGAGCGGGTTCATTGACGTGGGGTCGTTCGTGTTGGCGGTGGCGGCGCTGGCCATGCTCCGTTTCGCACCGGCGTCCGCCCCCCCGTCACTCACAGATCGGGACCCGCCCAAGCGCCAATTTGTGCAAGAGCTCCGGGAGGGCTGGGCAGGCATCGGGCTAGAGCCCGCTCTCAAAACGCTTGCCCTGTGGGCCGGTGTGGGGACCATGGGCGGCGGAGCGGTGCTGGCCTTGCTGCCTGTGGTCGTGTTCCGGAACCTGCCGGGGGGACCGGCGGCCTTGGGATTGGTGGAGGCCGGCGCCGTCGTGGGCAGTGTCCCCGGGGGGCTGGTCACGGCGTGGGCCACGCGTCGGATCGCCATGGCTCCCCTCATGCTGGCCACGACCGCCATGGCGGGGTGCGCCATGGCGGCCTTGGGCTTCTCGCACGTGCTCCTCCTCTCCCTGGGGCTGTACGCCCTGGCCGGGTTTGGGCAGACGCTGGGCGGCGCCGCGTTCAATGCCCTGTTTCAGGCGTCGGTCCCTCCCGCGCTCATGGGCCGCACGTTTGGCCTCCTGGGGACCATCGAGGGTGCCGCGGCGCCGGCGACCGCGCTGGTCGGCGGAATCCTCGCCACCACGGCGGGCGCAGGCGTCATTATGGCCGCGGGCGGCATCTGGATGGCGCTCTCTGGCCTGCTGCTGCTCCGCAGCCGCCCGCTCATGACATTGCTTCCCTCAACCCCCGACCCCGCCCCCGACGGGGTTCCCCCCATCGAGTGAGACCTGCCGGGCGCCGTCATCCGGCTTCAGCCGGCCGACGGCGTCGAGCGCGCCCAAGTTCTCGATGGCGGACACGTCGCCGGGGTCCCGTCCCAGATACGCGGCTCTGAGCGCGCGCCGCACCACCTTGCCGTTGCGGGTTTTCGGCAATTCCGTGACGGCGTGGATGCGGTCGGGCTTCAGCGCCTTGCCCAGGTGGCCCGCCACCGTGGCGGACAGCTCCGCTTCCAGCCGGTCGTCCCAAGCGTGGCCCGCGTGCAGCACACAGAACAAGACCAGCACCTCACCTTTGACGGGATGCGGCACCCCGATGGCGGCCGCTTCCCGTACGGCGGAATGCGCGGCCAGCGCCCCCTCGGCTTCGGCCGGGCCCAGGCGCTTGCCCGCCATCTTAATGGTATCGTCACTGCGCCCCAGTATGTACCAGAAGCCGTCGGGGTCCACCACGGCAAAGTCGCCATGCACCCAGGTGTCCGGAACGCGCGACCAATACGTGTCTTCATAGCGCGCCGGATCCTTCCAGAACCCGCGCGTCATGCCCGGCCACGGCGCCGTGAGGGCCAGTTCGCCCACGGTGCCGGGGGAAGCCGGGTTCCCGGCCTCGTCCAGGATGACGGCAGCCATCCCTGGCACCGGGCCGCCAAACGCGCACGGCTTCGATGGCTCGGTGGGGAAGCCGGACAAGATGCCGCCGGAA
>JAJYPH010000162.1 GCA_021795575.1 Bacillota bacterium | reverse complement strand
GGTTGCCTGCTGCTTCTGCCACCACAAAGCCCCCACGCCGGCCACGACCACGACGCCAGCGCCCACCAACCCCGCCCGGCGGCGGCGCGACCCGGCACCGAGCGGCGCCTCGGGCTGCTCCGGATCCCATCGCGCCCAATCAAACCGGGCGGCCGCCGCCTCGGGCGACCCGATGAGGCCCGGAGGCGCCCCATCCCCGGGTGCCGATTCGTGAGGATGTGCGCGAGACCACGCCCGGGCCAGCGCGGCCGCCCACTCCACGGGCGACACGCGCTCCGCCGCCGCGGCTACGTCCGGAGCTTCCGTGGTGTACGCGGCCACCCACACCACCGCTTGGTCCGACGGGCTGAGCCGCCGCATCCAGGGGGGGACGCCCGCAGCCGGCCCCACCACGCGACGGGTTCGTCGGGCCACCTCGTGGAGCAGCCAACCCAGCGGTGGCGGATCCTCAAATCGCCGCATCGCCTGGCGCCACACGTCGCGCGCGATGTGCTGCGCGCTGTCGGCAGACGCCCCCAGCGCCATGCTGTGCCGCACCATCGCATCGGCCCCACGCGTCATGAGGGGACCGAGCCAGCCCGGCGCCGCGTGCTTTCCTCCCTTTCCATGACGCATGGCGTCCCTCCCGTCGTCACGCGGCGCGCGCAGGTCTGTGGGCATCATCTCACATGCTCCACCGCCGGCCCGCGCCATACGGGCGGTTGCGGAGATGCCGCCTCGCCGCTATCATCCCGAGGGGCTCGCGCGGCCGGGAGGAGAGACGCATCGTGGCGGATTTGTCTGTTTTGCCGGATGGCGATTTGCGTCTGCGCCCGGTGTCCCTGCCGGGCGACAGCGAGGTGGCATGGGCCTGGTATCAGGACGTGGAGACGCTCGCGCTGTCCGAGCGCCCGGGCACCGAGCCTATGTCCCGCGACCGCGTGGCGCGCATGTATCAGTATCTGGCAGCGCACGGGGAATTTTACATCATTGAGCTGCGGGACGAGGACGGTGCCGGAGTCAACGGGTCCTGGCGCCCCATTGGCGACGTGATGCTGGCCCCGGACACGCTCCCCATCGTGATTGGGGACCCCTCTGCGCGGCGGCGGGGCATCGGCCGGCGCGTGCTGGCGCTGCTGATTGCCCGCGCCCGGCAACTGGGCTGGCCCACGCTGCAAGCGAAGGAAATCTGGTTGTACAACGAGGGAAGCCGGCGGCTGTTCCAGTCGGCGGGCTTTGTCCTGACCGCCACCGGGGTCGACCCCGGTGGCCAGCCCTATGAGCGGTACCGCCTGGATCTCCGGACGCCGGATTAAAACGTCTGCAGGTGGAGATCCTCGCCGCTGGCGGGAAAGGCCCGGTCCAGGCGGTCCAGATCTGTGGCCGACAGCGCCAACCGCAGTGCGGCGGCATTGTCCGCCAGGTGGGCGCGGTTGGCGGCTTTCACCACCACCACCCACTGGGCCGCGGCAGGCCGCATAATCCACGCCAGGGCCACGGCCGCCGGGGAGACGCCGTGCTCGTGCGCCACGTCTGCCAGGACGTCGTTGACCGCGGTGTCCGGTCCCAGCACGTGCCGGATGGGACTGTACGCCATGAGGCTCGTGTCCAGCCGGGCGGCCACGGCCGCGAGCGTGGTTTCCGGCTCCCGCGTGGCCAGCCCATACCGCACCTGATTGGCAAACACCCGCCCTCCTGTGAGCCGATGCGCCTCCTCCAACAGGGCTGCGGGGAAATTGCTCACCCCGATGTGGCGCGCGAGCCCCCGATCCAGCGCATCCACGAGGCCGGCCATCGTCTCAGCCAGGGGCGTCTGGGACGACGGCCAATGCAGCAGATACAGGTCGACCCAGTCGGTGCCCAGCCGCTTTAACGACTGGTCCAGGCTCGACAGCACGGCGGCGCGGCCGGCATGGGAGGGCCACACCTTGGTGGTGAGGAACACCTGATCCCGACAGTCGGCCACCGCGTCCCGCACAATTTCTTCCGAACGCCCCTCCGCATACGCCTCGGCGGTATCAATCAGCGTGAGGCCGGCTTCGATGCCGGCACGGAGCGCGTCCACTTCGCGGCTGCGCTGGGCCGCGTCCTCCCCGAACCGCCAGGTGCCCTGTCCCAGCGGCGGCACCTCGGTGCCGCGGGTGGTGGTCCATTCCATGCGATTGTCCCCCTCTGGGTGAACGTGGGCGCCTGCCCGCCCCCCAACCAAGCTTAGCACGGGGTGGCCCCTCGTCAGTCGTACACCCGGTACAGCCACCACCGGTGTTGATCCAGATCCGACGCCACCTCAAACACCCCGCCGCCGTCGACGCCCACACGAAAAAACCAGCAGGGAATATCGTCGGCCCACCAGGCGCCCTGGTCCTGCCACTGATCCAAAATGCACTCCACACGGTACCAGTGGCTCCGCCACCGAAACCGCTGGGGCTCCCCCGCCGCCGCCACCCGGACCTCGATCGCCTGCCAGCGGCTCACCGCGCCGCACTCCGCCAGGGATCCCACAGGGCCAGCCGCCGTTCCCGCACCGACTCCCACCGTGCCAATGACATCAGCAGGGTGTGCGGCTTTGCGGCCGACGCGCCAGGTGCCGGGCTTCCCCACCAAGCAAGCTGGGGGTCGGGGGCGGCCGACAGCTGGTCCGCTTCAATGGCCACCCGAATCGGTGGGTCCCCGCCCCGGGGTGGCACCAGGCTCAGGATGCGCAGCAACAGGGTGGTGGCGTCCTGTACGCCCATGGGCCACTGCCGTCGCCATTCGACCGGGGGGACCGCCTCCCCTTCCCAAGCGACGCGGAGACCCGAGGCCACCCACCGCCCAGCCTTGAGGCTTGCCGCCAGTTCCTGCACCAGCTCGATCCACACCGACCGCAACCCCACCACCAGCGGCTCGGGCCAGCGGCGCTCCACCACCAGCAGCGGCGGCGCCTCGGCCACCTGATACGGGGACCGCGCCAATCGCCGGGCCAATCCCGGCACATCGCCCACCCGCTCCCAGTGAAACTGCCGCCAGCGGGTTCGGTCGGCCAGCGGCGCCGGCACCGCCTTCAGCGGGAAGCTGGCCCACGCCGCCGCGGTCTCTGCCGGTCCCGCCACCCAACAGCGTCCCGGCGCCCCGTCTTCCCACATCGGCAGGCCCAGCGCCCCACCGGCGCGTGCCACCCATCCGGCCAGCAGGGGATGCGTGGCCACCCCTCCACGAATCCACCCCGCCCCGGCCGGCACCAGCATGCCCGCCAGCGCACGCCAATCCCGCGGGGTGGGGGCGCTCACCGCCACCCACCCGCGGCGCACATCCGGCAACGCCCACGGCCCGCCCCACTGGGACAGTTGGTGGCCCATGTCCCGCTGGGGCTCGCGGTAAAGTGACGTCTGCCAGTCGCAACGTGCCGCGGTGGGAGCATGCCAGCGCAACTCCGACGCTGCCATGGCCCAGCGGACCCCCTGATCCCACAGCGGCAGCGACGCGTCAAAGACTTTGCCGTTGCGCAGGACGACATACTCCGTGGTTGCAGGCAACCCCGGCGACGCCACCTGACGCAGTTCAAACGCCACGAACACGTCCTCACCCTCGAATAGAACTTATGTTCCCATCATAAGCCCTCCCCCGGCCCGCCGCAAGGGCGGTCAATAGGAAAATACAACCATACGAGCTTGGCGAATCGGCAAGTTTTTTCTTCCGAGCCTATTTACAGCTCACTCCCTTAAGCATATAAGTTTACGGTTTCTTGCGTTTCAATCTCTTCAAGATGGGATTTCTTCACCGGGGAACTCATGGTACTATTTCCCCAACGGATGACCCGGACGCACGCCCCTCCTCTTGGACGCACCAGGTCAACAGAGAAGGTCAACAGGGGAGGGTTGCACGCCATGACCGCGGACGACATCTCCAATGCGTGGGGATTTCACATCCTCCAGGCGCTCCGTGGGTTTGAAGACCGCGTCGCTGCCCGGTTCGCATCCCTGGACGCCAAGATCGACGCCCTGAACACCAAGTTCGACTCCGTGACCACCCGCATCGACACACTGGGGTCCGACCTTCGGCGGGAGATTTCCGGCCTCCGCTACTGGACTTGGGGGGCCATCCTCACGGTGCTCATCGCCTCCCCGACCCTGATTCTCCGGAATCCCCATCTCTGACCCATGCGGCCCCACGGGCGCGGCCCGCTAACCCGGCGGCCGCGACCGCTGGGCCCAAAAGGCGGCCAACCCTGCCTGCGAGTCGTCTGAGAGGGCCACCAGACCCACCATCTCCCGCAGGTAGTGCATCTGCTCGGACGCCGGCAGGCTGGGGAACACTCCCGCCGCCTCCTTGCCCATGCGCAAAATGAAGGCGCTGTGCTCCGCCAGCCGCTGGCAGTACGCCAGACTGCCGGCATCCAATTCTTCGGCGGGCACCACGCGGTTGACGAACCCCCACCGCTCCGCGGTGGCAACGTCCACGCGATCCCCGGTCCACGCCAATTCCAAGGTGCGCCGACGCCCCAGGTGCCGGGAAATTGGCGCCATCACCACCATGGGGAAAAGACCCACCTGAATCTCTGGCAGCCCAAACACCGTATTGTCTGCCGCCACCACCAGGTCGGCGCCGGCCGCGAGCCCCATCCCACCCGCCAGCGTGTAGCCAAACACGGCGGCCACCAGCGGCTTGGGGCAGCGCTCCATGGCCTCGATGAGCCGCGCCATGCCGCCGAAGTACCGACGGACGGCGTCTACGCCGTCCAGAGCCCCTACCTCTTTTAAATCGGCCCCCGCACAAAACGCCCGGCTTCCCGCGGCGGTGAGCCGCACCACCGCCGTCGCGTCCTCCGCCCCCACCTCCGCGAACCGGTCGACCAGCTCATCAATCACGGCACTGTTCAACGCATTGGAAACCGCCGGGCGGTTCAACCGCAGCGTGGCCACCCGGCCATCGCGCTCCACCAGGACGCCGGGCTCAGTCATGCACATACCCCTCCGGGCCCACCGGCACCATGCGGCCCCGGGCGCGGCGCACCCGCGACGGCAGCGGGTGTCCCACCCACTCTTCCAGCCGGTCGCCCAACGCCAGCAGGGCCTCCAGGTTGATGCCCGTGGCGACCCCCGACTCTTCCAGCATGTACACCGCATCCTCGGTCGCGAGGTTGCCACCCGCCCCCGGGGAGAACGGCGAGCCTCCGATGCCCCCCAGCGCCGTATCAAACAGCGTGATCCCCACGTCGATGGCCGCCAGCATGTTGACCAGGGCGGTGCCCCGATTGTCGTGAAAATGACCGCCCAGGTTGAGGCCCGGAATGTCCTGGCGCAGCTGGCTGAATATCGCCTGCACCTTTTTGGGGTTGGCCACGCCCACGGTGTCGCCCAGGGTGATTTCCCGCACGCCCATGCCAAACAGCCGATACGCGAGATCCACCACCACGGACGTGGGCACCTCCCCCTCGTAGGGGCAGCCGAAGGATGCCACAATCACGGCACTGGGCGGCACGTGGTGGGCACGGGACATATCGCACACCGTCTGCAGCTCTTGAAGCGAGTCGGTGATGCTCCGATGCACGTTTTTCCAGTTGTGCGTCTCGCTGGCCGAGAGAAAGACGGTAATCTCATCGGGGTTCATGGTCACCGCGCGCTGGGCTCCCTTGATGTTGGGCACCAGCACCGCATACCGGCAGTACGCCCGCCGCGTCAAGTTGGCCATCACCGCCTCGGCATCCGCCAACTGCGGCACCAGTTTCGGATGCACGACCGACACCGCCTCGATGCGCGACACGCCGGCATGCGCCAAGCCGTCAATCAGCTCCAGCTTGCGTTCCGTCGATAACGTCACCGGTTCCGATTGCAGTCCATCCCGTGGTGATACGTCCCGCAGCACCACCCGATCCGGCAGCCGCATACCCGCCACTCCTTTCCTAATCCCGCCCGGCGACCCCGGTGTCCTCACACGGGGCTGACCGGATGACGGCGCCGGCTGAAGTGCCGATCCTTGCCTCGGTACCGCTCAAACCGGCGCGTGAGTTCTCCGCGCAGGTTCGCGGGCTCGACAATGTCGTCCACCACGAGTTCCGCCCCCAGCCGCAGGATGTCAATGTCCTCCCGATACTCCGCCTGCTTCTCCGCCACGAACTTGGTCCGCGCCTCGCCGTCCAACTCCTGGATGCGGTTGAAGTACACCGCGTTCACCGCCGCCTCCGGGCCCATGACCGCAATCTGCGCCGCTGGCAGGGCCAGCACGGCGTCCGATCCAAAAGCGGGGCCCGCCATCGCGTACAGCCCGGCTCCGTACGCCTTGCGCAGCACCACACAGATTTTCGGCACCGTGGCTTCCGACACCGCCGCCACCAGCTTGGCGCCATGGCGTATGATCCCGGCTCGCTCCACCTTCGTTCCAATCATAAACCCGGGTACATCCGCCAAAAACAGCAGGGGCACATTAAACGCATCGCACAGCGTGATGAAGCGGCTGGCCTTGTCGGACGAGTCCACGAACAGAACGCCGCCCTTGACCTTCGACTGGTTGGCCACAATGCCGATGGGGCGTCCGTCCAGGCGCGCGAAGCCAATCACCAGCTCCGCCGCCCACAGGGGCTTCAATTCAAAAAACGACTCGTCGTCCACCAATCCCTCGATCGCACGCTTCACGTCGAACGGCACGTTCTGGTTCTGGGGAATGACCTGCGCCCAGTCGACGGCCGCGGCCGGACGACTCGGGGCGCGGGCCGGCTCCTGTTCGAAGTTGTCGGGCAGGTACGTGAGGTATTCTCGGCCCCAGCGAATGGCCGTCGTTTCGTCGGGTGCCAAGAGGTCCCCGGTGCCGCTCACGGTGCAGTGCATCCGGGCGCCGCCCATCTCTTCCAACGTCACCTTTTCGCCAATCACCATCTCGGCCATGCGGGGCGAGCCCAGGTACATGGACGCGTTGTGGTCGACCATGACCACCACGTCGCAAAATGCCGGGATATAGGCCCCACCGGCCGCCGAGGGGCCAAACAGCAGGCAGATTTGGGGCACCCGCCCGGACAGTTTCACTTCGTTGTAAAAGATGCGGCCCGCACCGCGGCGGCCTGGAAACATCTCCACCTGATCCGTGATGCGGGCGCCCGCCGAATCCACCAAATAGAAAATGGGGCATTGATACCGCTCGGCCTGCTCCTGGACCCTCAAGATTTTTTCCACCGTGCGCGCGCCCCACGACCCCGCTTTCACCGTGGGGTCGTTGGCCATCACCACCACCCGCCGCCCGTCAATGGTCCCGGTCACCGTAACCACGCCGTCGGCCGCCAGCTCATCGGCCAGGGCATTGGCAAACACGCCATCCTCCACGTACCCGGGGTCCAGCAGCAGTGCCAGCCGCTCGCGGACCGACAATTTGTGGGCGGCCGCCAGGCGCTCGTGGTAGCGCGGCGGCCCGCCCGCTAGGGCCTTTTGCCGCCGCGCGGTGAGTTCATCGATGTCCATGCGATCGCTCCCGTCGTGTGATCTCCCATCGCGCAAGCCATCGGCGCGTTCAGTCCAAAATCACCAAGGGATCCCCCTCGTTGACGAAGGTGCCCTCCACCGCCAACACTTCGCGCACCGTGCCGGCCACTTCCGATTCAATGGGGATTTCCATCTTCATGGACTCGAGCCGCGCCACTTCCTGACCCGCCTCCACCCGATCCCCCACGGCCACCAGCATCTTAAAGACCGTACCTGCCAAACTTGCCTGAACCGCCGTCATGCCTGTTCCTCCTCCACGTTCCATCCGTCGCCCCCGGTCAGCGGCCAAGAGCCGCCCGGGAACCGGGCCGGGATTAGGCCGCCATCGCGCCACCAGCCGTCAAACAGCCTGGTACTTTTGACGCCCGCCCCATCTTCCGCCGCCCGGGTGCCCGGGTCCCAAGCGTGGTCCGGCGCCAAGCGGCGATAGGCCCCCAACAGCTCGTCCGCCCACGCCCATCGCTGCCTGCCATCCGTCACCGCGCCCGCAACCGCCGGGTCGGGGTACAGCGGCGGGCCCGCCCCAAACACCTGGGCGTCCAGCCACGCGGCCGCCCCATGCACAAACCCCAGCGGCCCAGCCATTCGCCCGGCCGCGCCCAGCGCGGCCACTCCCTGAATCGCCGCCCACAGCGCTCGGTGCGAAAATACCAGCACGCCCCCGGGACGCGGCCACAGCAGCGCCGGGTCCGCGGGCGCGGGCCGCCCGGCTGTGGGATGCCCGGCGCTCGGCGAGAGCCAGCCTC
>JAJYPH010000161.1 GCA_021795575.1 Bacillota bacterium | reverse complement strand
AGGTTCTCCATCCATGAACCCGCTGAACGCGGTGAACCCGGCGCCCCCGTGCCGTCGCGGCCAAAACCCCACCGTATCGACAGCGCGGTGGGAAACGTCGCGCCATGCACATAAATCACGGGCGACCCCGGACCCTTCTGGTGGAACAGCGCGACACGCCCTGCCGGCGTCGCGACGTAGGAGGGCGCCTGCCCTCGGTCACTTCCATCCGCCCGCCCGGTTTCCCTCGCTCTCATAGATCGTCACCTCCCCGGGGTCGATGGTAACCCGCCGTTATTTGTAGTATCATCAAAGTATGAAAGTCAGCGCACACCCGGAGAAAGACCGTTCGGCAGCGCCCGGGGCCATCCGGGCCCCCAATCCCAATATGTCCGGCGTGGCCGCGGCCATCGGGGATCCCACCCGCGCGGCCATGCTGTTGGCGCTCATGGGAGGCCCCCCCTTGTCCGCTGGGCAGCTGGCGGCGGCCGGGCAAGTCGGGTCCGCCACCGCCAGCACACATCTCAGGCGCCTGCTGAACGCAGGGCTGGTGCAGGTAACCCGGCACGGCCGCCAGCGGCACTACGGGCTCGCGGGACCGGCGGTGGCCGCCGCGCTGGAGGCACTGGGACGCCTGGCACCGCCGACGCCCATTCAATCGCTCGCGGCGTCCTCCCAAGCCCACAGCCTGCGACAAGCCCGCACCTGCTACGACCATCTGGCGGGCCGCCTCGGCGTCTGGCTTTTGGATACCCTGCTCGCGGATGAGTGGCTCGTGCCAGCCGAGCCGGACAGTCTGGCCCTCACCGAGGCCGGCGCGGCCGGGCTTCGAAACTGGGGCGTTCCGTGGCCGCCGCCCGCCCCCATGCGCCGTCGTTTGGCGTTTGCCTGCTTGGATTGGTCCGAGGAGCGCCCCCACCTGGCGGGCGCCCTGGGCGCCGCCGTCACAACCCACCTGCTGACCCAGGGATGGCTGGGTCGCGTGCCCGGTCAGCGAACCGTCACCCTCACCGACGTGGGGCGCGAAGCCTTGACCGCGCTGTTCCCAGCCAGGCGGCCTCCGGAACTGGGCGCCCCGCAAGTGTGAACCCACGTGCGGCCGCCAGGCTTTTTTCGGGGCACGCGGTCCGGCGTCGCTTTGCCGCGAGCCGGTGCGTGGTATAATTGGGAAAATCGTTGGACAGGGGGACCTATGGAGCTGCTGAGCCCCACCGTGGACTTTGCATTTCACCGGATCATGACCCAGTCCGGCAATGAGCCCGTGTTGCTGGACCTGCTGAACGCCGTGCTCCTGTCCTCCGGGGACCAGAAAGCGGATTGGGTGGAAGTGAAGAACCCGTCGCTGGAGGCTGAAACGGTTGGCGACAAGGACTCCGTGCTTGACGTGCACGCACGGCTCGCGGATGGACGCCCGATCAACGTGGAGATGCAGGTGGCCAACGAAGGCGATTGGCCAGCGCGCAGTTTGTATTACTGGAGCCGCCTGTATGCACTGCAGCTACAAGCGTCTATGCAATACGAACGACTGCAACCCGCCATTGCCGTAGGGATTCTGAACTTCCCCCTATGGCCGACGGGTCCATTTCATCAGACGTACCGACTGCGAGCCGACCACGACCCGACGGCCCAGTGGAACGACCACTTGGCTTTGCACACGGTGGAGCTTCCGAAGCTGCCTGCAACGGTGCGGCCAGCAGAGGTACCGCTGGTCCGATGGGTGAAATTCTTGATGGAGGGGCCTTTGACGATGAAAGAAGACGTAGCCAAGGAGTCACCCGCCATTCAGCAGGCGCTCGACACGCTGAAGGCCTTGAGTTACGACGAGGTGTTCCGAAGCCAGTACGAGATGCGGGAAAAGGGGCGGCGCGACCGTGCGTCGGCTCTTGCCTATGCGCGGAAGCAGGGCCGGGAAGAAGGCCGGGAAGAAGGCCGGGAAGAAGGCCGGGAAGAAGCGCTGGTGGCGACGGCTCGCCGCCTGTTGGTGCGCGGCCTGTCCTCCCAGGAGGTGGCCGACGCGACCGGCCTGCCGGTCGAAACCATCGCGCTTATTGCCCAGAGCCACCAGACCCCCTAGCGCCTGCAGCCACACACGGGGAGGCCAGCGGGCGCCGCCCACTGGCCTCCCCCACAGCTGCCCTCACAATCCGGACGGCGGTGCGCCCTACTCGGTGCGCAGCGCGTCGACCGGCATGAGCCGCGCGGCGCGCATGGCGGGCAGCACCCCAAACACGCCGCCTACCAAAATCGAGAACACCAGCGCCAGCACCACGGCACTCACCGTGAGGCCGCCGGGGAATCCGGCCAGGTGCGCCACGATGCTGCTGGCAATGGCCGACAGGCCAACGCCGACGGCGCCGCCCAACAGCGCCAGCAGCACCGACTCCGCCACGAACTGCACCAGGATGTCCCCGTCGCGTGCGCCCATGGCCTTGCGGATCCCGATTTCCCGAAAGCGCTCGGTCACGGTCACCAGCATGATGTTCATGATCCCGATGCCGCCCACCAAGAGCGAGATGGCCGCCAGCCCGGCCAGAAACGTCGTAATCGTCGAGACGGTGGACGTGACGGTGTTCAGCAGCTGGCTCTCCTTGGTGACCGTGAAGTTTTTCGAGGGATGGCGCGCCGTCATGACCTGGGTGACCGCCGTGGCCGCCGCGTTCACGTTCTGGGTGCTGTTGGCCTGCACCACGATCTCCGCCACGGTCGAAAGCCCGGCCAGCTTAAGGCCCGTCCCGATGGGCAGAAATACTTCGCGGTTGGACTGCAGCGCGGCAATCCCCGACCCTTTCTTCAGAAGACCCACGACCGTAAACGAATGGGTCCCCACGTACACCGTGCGCCCCATGGCATTGGCCACGCCCGGAAACAGCGTGTGGGCGGCGCCGTAACCCAGGACCACACCCGACCCATCAAAGCGGCCGTGCAGGAACGGAATCTGTTCAATCTTAAAGAACGGTGCCTGGACGCCACTTACGGCCACCCCCGACGATGCGCCGGGCGTGGTGCCCAGCGTAAGCGGGATGTCGGCCACCGCCGACACCCGCTGGATGTGCGCGTGCGGAGCGGCCGCAATGGCCTGGGCATCCGCCACCGTGAGGGTGCTGGGCGCTCCACCCGGCGCCCCGGCGAACCGCGGGTGCTTTTTGGCCCCACTGCCCGGATTGGCGGGCGACACCGTGACGATGGTGGCGCCCACATGCGCAAACTGCCCCTGCACGTAAGACCGCACGGATGCGCCGAGCGACGTCAGGGTCACCACGGCAAAGACGCCAATGACCACGCCCAGCGCCGTCAGCACGCTTCGGAGCCGATGGCGCCAGATGGAATCGAGGGCTATGGCAAAGGCGTTCATGCGCTCACCTCCTGATGGGCAAAGAGCCGTTCTCCGTCGGCAACCGCATAGTCGCGGATGAAGTGCCCGTCTTCCATCTCAATAATCCGCTCGGCGTGCCGGCCCACCAGAGGGTCGTGGGTGACCATGACGATGGTGAGGCCCATCGACTCGTTCAACGTCTGGAATACGCCCAGCACCTCGCGGCCGGACGCACGGTCCAGCGCTCCGGTGGGCTCGTCCGCCAACAGCAGGTCGGGGCCCGGCGCCACCGCCCGCGCGATGGCCACCCGCTGCGCCTGGCCTCCGGAAAGCTGGTTGGGCATCCGGTGGGCCAGGGCGCCCACGCCGACCCGGCCCAGCGCGTCCAGCGCGCGCTGGCGCCGCTCGGCGGACGGCATGCGCGCGTAAATCATGGGCAGCTCCACATTGTGCAGCGCCGACAGCCGGGGCAGCAGGTGGATGCTCTGAAACACAAACGCGATGCGGCGCCCGCGCAGTTCCGCCATGGCCCGCGACGACACGCGGCTCAGATCTTGGCCATTCAGCCGATAAGTTCCCGACGTGGGCCGATCCAGCAGCCCCAGCACCTGCATGAGGGTGGATTTGCCACTGCCCGACGGCCCCATGAGCGCCATCATCTGTCCGCGGGGAATCTCGAGGCCCACTCCGTCCAGCGCGGTGACCTGAGCCTCACCCTGGCCATAAATCTTCGTCAGGCCCGTCACCGCGATCACTGGCTCGGATGCCTGGAGTGCCTGGCTCATGCCTCACCTCCGTCAACCTGTGACTCCTCGAGCTGGGACCAACCCGCCTCGGCGGCTGCGACCGCCACACGCTCTGCCAACCGCACCATCTCCGCCCGCTCCTCCCCCGACAGCCGAGACAAAATCTCCACCAGCCGCTCACGCCGTCGCATCCGCGAACGCTCCACCATCTCATGTCCCTCGACCGTAAGCTCCAACACATGCCGTCGATGGTCACGGGGGTCAAACGCGCGGCTCACCCACGCCCGGGTCTCGAGCGTCCCTACCATTTGACTGGCGGTGGCGGCACTGACATCCAACAGCGGCGCCAGGTCGGAGACGGTCAGGGTGCCGTGCCGCGCGATGGCCATCAGGAGAAAGCTTTGCAGGCGGGTGGGTTCCCCTGCTGGCCGGGCTCGGCGGCGGTCCATGGTCATCTGAAAGAGATTCGTCATGCCCAACAGTTGGTCGGCCGCGTCCATTGCGTCCATCTCACTCATCGCATTTGCCATCCTTTCGTATGTACTTCTTATCTCCTGGGACACACCATGCATCGGGCGCGGGCCGGTGTCAAGGAACTGGGACCCCCGCCGGGAAATTTGGTCCCATTCGACCCCGTTCGACAGGAAATTGATGGACCGTGTGGAATGTCTCTGGTTTATCGGCGGGGCATGGAGCACTCGAGGCGCATCCCGTGCCGAAGGCAGCAGTGGGGCTCGGTCACCGGCCCCCAAGAGAAAGGACCAACACGACATGTCGAATCCTTTTCGTGGCAGGCGCGCAATCCCCCGATGGCAGCAGGCGCTGGGCAGCGTCGGCGCGGCCGTGCTGCTGGCGGCGCCGCTGGGCTTGTCCGCCCCCGGCTTGGCCCAGGCAGCCGGGGGCCGGGTCCTGCCCGCTCCCGCGTTCCTGCACCGCTTGGCCGCGGGGCCAGCCATCGCTCCGGGCACCTTGGTGCGTGCCACGCTGGTGCTGCAGTCGCGCCATGCCGGCGCGCTGGACCGCCTGGCCACGGCGGTCTCGACGCCGGGCAGCCCCCTCTATCATCACTTTCTGAGCCGCCAGCAGATCCTGGCGCAGTATGGGCCCAATCCGACCACGACCGCTGCCCTCGTCGACTCCCTCCGGCACCAGGGATTCACTGCCCAAAGCCACGGCTGGACCGTCTCCGCCAGCGCACCGGCCGCCCGATGGACGGCGCTCTTGTCCACGCGGCTGGCCACCTATCAGTGGCATGGGCACACGTTTCGGGGCCAGGACGGGTCCGCCACCCTGCCCGCCTGGATGGCCGGCGTGGTCACCGGCGTGACGGGGCTCACCACCTTCGCGCCCCCGGCGCCCGTCGCCGTGGCCAAAAAGACAGCGCCCGCGCCGGCGGTGAAAAATGCGGCCCTGGTCCGCGATAGCGCCACGCCCTCGAGCGTGACCGCGTCCAATGGCCCCTTCAGCGTCACCGCGACCATTCCCGGTGGCGCCAACAAACCCACCGGCATGCCCGTGCACGTCATCCTGCAAGCCTCGTATGACGGATTTCCGGACCTCTCGGCGGGCCTGGCCCCCACGGGCGATCCCGTGCCCACCACGAGCACGGGGACGGCCCCGGCGGCGCACTTCACTCCCGTCGTGGACGGCGGCGACCTTGTACTGTCCCTCACCTCGTCCGAGGCCATGACCGCCAGCGAGCAGGTGGCCGTGTACCCGTTCATGGGGTACAACGGCTACCCGATCTCGGGGTACCCTCCGGTGATAATCACCCTGCCGCCCGTCACGTGGACGGGGCCCAGCACGCTGCAAGCGCTGACCGCTCAAGGCATCAATCGCGTGTATGGAGCGTCGGGGCTCACCGCCCAGCTGAATGGGCGCGTGCCTGAGGTCGGCGTGTTTGCGGCCGGCGTGCCCACCGCCGCGATGCTGGCGGCGCTGGACACATTCAGCCAACAGAACCAGATGGCGCCGCCCACCGTCAGCACGGTGGCGGTGTCCACCGGGGCCATCCCCCCGGGCACGGGCTGGGGCTTTGAAACCACCATGGACCTGCAGGACCAGGCGGCCGCCGCACCGGGCGCGCACATCACGGTTTACTCCGACCCTGCCTTCGACGTAGGAGCCATGCTGCAGACCGTGATGAACCACCCTGTCTCCGCCGTGTCGTTCTCGTTTGGCGCGTCGGGCGTGGATACCGAGCTGGCTCCGCTGGCCGACGCGCTCACGGTGCAGGGCGTGAGCCTGCTGGTGTCGTCGGGCGACTCCGGCAGCCAGTCGGGCAACTTCCCGCAGTCGTTCACGCCGCCCGTGCTGCCTCCAGCCGTGTCTGAGCCGGCGGACCTCGCACCGGTCACGGCCGTCGGCGGCACCGATGTGGCGGTCACTCAGAATCTCCAGGCGGTGTACACCCAAGCTTGGGGGGGCACGTACTTGGCCCAGCTCACCTCGCTGGGCCAGCAGCAGGTGCTGGAGGCGAAGGCCGCTTCGGGCGGCGGCTACTCCTCGGTGACGCCGGTCCCATCGTGGCAGGTGCCGTTCCTGCCGGCCGGCAGCACGGGTCGAGGCGTGCCCGACGTAGCCCTGATGGCGGACCCGTACGTGGCGGGCCTCGCCATCGTAGGACGGTCGGGCACCGCCTACATCGGCGGCGGCACCAGCCAGGGCGCTCCCCTCATGGCCGGCTGGGTGGCCGACATGGCCGCAATTTCCGGCACCGGCCTGGGATCGCTCGACCCACTGCTGTATCAGCTGGCGGCCGTGGACCCCACGCTCTTCACGCAGTCCGTCGCCGGCGACAATGGGGCGTATGTCATCACGAGTCAGGACAACACGCCCGGGACATGGAACCCCATCACGGGGCTGGGCTCGCCCAACATCACGGCACTGGCCCAAGTGGCCATGGCGGGCGCGAGTCCGAGTGCGTTCGTGGCCGCCCCGGCCACCGCAGCACTGGGCTCGTCGGTCACCCTGGATGCGAGTTCCCTGAACCTCGCCCACGCCACGTATCAGTTCTGGGTCCGAAATCCCCGCGACGGAGCCTGGACCAACTCGGGGGCCTTCTCGGCAGCGACTGCCTTCACATTCACGCCCGCGGTGCCCGGCGCCTACACGGTGGAAGTCAAGGCCCGGTCGGCGAGCGGTGGTGCCATCGTCCAGTCAGCCACCGCCACCGTGCAGGTGACGACGACCCATGCCATGGTTTCGGCACTGACGGTGGATTCGACGGCCGGCGGCACGGTCCAGCGCCCAGGCGCCAGCGTGACCTTCACTGCCAGCGCCACCGACTCGCGCCAGGACCCGGAGTACCAGTTCTGGGTGCGCGGCCCCTCCGGCACGTGGCGCATTGTGCAGAACTACAGCAGCGCCAACGCGTATACGGCGGCCAACCTGCCCGCCGGGAGCTACGCGGTGGCGGTTTACGCTTTGGACGCGGCCCAGGTGGCCGCTGGAGCCTGGAGTGAGGCGTTTTCCTACGCGACGGTCGTCAATGTGGCCAGCGCCGTCACCCTGTCGGCTCCCACCTTGGGCACCGTCGGTACCCCGGTCACCGTGAGCGCGACCGCGGTCGGCCTCACCGCCCCCGTGTTTCAGTTTTGGGTCCAGGCGCCGGACGGCACCTGGAGCCAGAGTGGGCCGTACAGCCCAGCCGCCGCCGACGCGTTCACGCCCAGCCAAAGCGGGACCTATCACGTGGTGGTTTACGCCAAGGACCCTCTGGCACCGGCCACCAGCCAGTTTGCGGTGACGAGTGAAACGTCCGTGTCGGTGGGCGGGTGACTGGGAGCGTCTGGATACCGTAGGCCCCGAAGAAAGCAGCGCGGCCATCCGAGACCGCGCTGCTTTCTCATCTGGGCTATCGCCGCCGCCCGGCTCACCGGCGCCCCGGCCTCACGTGCGGACGGTTTCGACCTCCGTGGGCGACAGCCCGGTGGCCGCAGCCACCTGGTCCACTGACAGGCCCATGGCGAGCAAGTTGGCCGCTGTTTGCTCCCGCGCCTCTTGCCGGCCCTCTTGCCGGCCCTCTTCGCGTGAGCCCTCGATGTCCGCCCGGTAGGTTTGCCGCCCCTTCTCGCGCGCCAGAAACGCCTCCCGCGCCACGGGGTCCTGGCTCAAATATTCCAGCGTCTCCACGGCA
>JAJYPH010000160.1 GCA_021795575.1 Bacillota bacterium | reverse complement strand
GCGGCTGCGCGGCCAGTGGGGATCGTTTGAAGGAGGCTGGGAGGTTGGCAATCGTGGTGGAAGCGTGGCGCTGGATTCAGCGGACGTGGCTCGGACGGCTCAGGCCTCGCCACGGCAACGTGTTCATCGAAAACGGCATCTGGATCATCATTGTGGTTCTGGCCCTGATCCTGCCCATTGAAGCGCTCCGCAACGCGATCGTGACCGCCTACGGATCCATCGTGTCGAACTTGAATGCGATCCCGTAGGCGGCGGGGGCAGGCCCTCATCGAGGCGGCGGTGGTGCTGCCCGTGTTGCTGGTAGCCACGTTCGCGCTCTTTGCCGGGGTCCAGGTGGCGGCTTGGAAGCTCACCGGGGACGCAGCGGCGGGGGCCGGGGCTGCGGTGCTGGCGGCCGGTGGGTCACCGGCGCAGGCGGTACAGATGGCGAGGAGGGCGTTTCACGCGCCCTCCGCCTTCACCCCGGTGATCACGGCGAACGTGAGTCAGGGGTCGGGGACGGTGAACCTGGCCTTCGTGGTGCCCGTCCCGTTGGGGCCTGTGCATCTGGGGGCCACGCGGACGGTCGTGGTGCCCAGCGCCAGCACGGGGAGCGGAGGCTCCGGGGGAGGCGGAGGGGGTTTCCTCGGCAATGGCGGGAATCCGCCTGGGGGTACGGTACCGGTGTGCGATCACGTCGTGCTGTCGCCCACGGGCCGGCTCATTTGTACCGGCGGCTACGGGAGTCCGCCGTGATGGGGCGGCAGGGCTTTGCGGCGCTGTGGGTTCTGTTGGTGCTGACGGTGCTGCCCGTGGCGTTCGCATTGGTTGTGGACGGGGCGGCCGCCATCAACGGGGCCACGGCGGGTCAAGCGGCGCTGCAAAGTGCGACGATTCTGGTGCAGCACGATCCGGCCGAGAGTTGGGCCGGGGCGGTGGTGGCGGACCTGCCACCCGCCCTGGCCCGCTCCGCCGAGGTAGGGACGGGGTCTGCTGACGTCACGCTGGATATTCCCCTGCCGATTCCGTTAGGTGGCGTGCATGCGGTGCGCCTGGTGGTTCATTCGTAAGGCCCGTCGCTCGCTGTCGATGGCAGCGGGTACTCCAGGCGTCCGTGCCGGCTAGCGGTCCCGACGCGGGCCGAGCGTCCGGTGCACGGGCACGATGACGGCCTGGCCCAGCGCGCGAGCGACGATCCTGGTGCGGCAAACCGTTCCCGGTGATGCTGGCCGATATCCGTTGTGCAGCCTGGAGGTACGTCGGATGTCTGCGCGCAGGGAAGCGGGCCGCGACGACGCCGCCGTCGACGAGGGAGGCCCGAAGACGGCGCGGCAGAACGCCAAGTCCTTCGCCCGATGCGCGACGTACTGGCTCGGAAACCAGTCATCGGGGTCGAGACAGCCGTCGACCACACCGTGCGTGGATGCGCTGGTGACGCCTAAGGCGCGTTTGCCATCCCTCCGGTCGACGGGCCCTGTCGAGCGCCACCCCGTCGGGGCACCCCCCGGAAGGTGCCGTGAATAGGAAGGTTCCGCGGCGTGTGGTCGATCAGATCGGCAAGTGGTTCACCGGGTTTCTGGGGAGGCAGCTGGTGGCTTGTTGGGGCAGCAACCTTCGGGCGGCAGGCGGGTCCCATCCAAGGCGGCAGGATGGCCTGGTGGCCGATGACGTACGCGTGCTCGACGCGAGGGATCGCGTCTGCGGCCCGAATGAGGTGATGGGTCGTCACGGCGGTCGGCGCCCCCCGATCCTGGCGGAACTGGGGATCGATCGCCCAGGGATCCCGGGCGTCCAGGGGGCCCGGACGGCAACAGGTGCCGAAGCGACTTCGCGTGGCCGCTAACCGCGAGCGTGGGGTGCGGTGGTCATCTACAGGGCGTGGCGAGCGCTCGGAGGGCGCGCACCCCCTGCGCCACGGGACGAGGCGGGTGCTCGAACGTGCCATACGACCGTCCAGCCCGAAGGGGGCCCTCCCAGTCATCGACTGGGCCCGTCCGGGACGGCGCGCGGCGCGGGGCCCCGGGTCTCTCGCGCCGCCACGGCCCGTCGGGCGTATAGTGTGGGCACAGCGTCGGGCGGCTTAGGGCCGAGAAAGGCGGGGAGAGTCATGAGCTATGGCACGCGATTGGTGCGGCGGGCCCTCGGGACGGGGGGGCGCCGCGATTCTGAAGGAGGGCTTGGGGTCGCGTTGAATGCCTCGGCACAGGCGTACGCGCAGCTGGTCCGGTGGCGGCGAGCCGCCACCCGGACGGCCGAAACCCCAGGCCGGACGGGCGAGCGGCCCGGCGCCCGATTTGCGGGGCAAGTGGCCGCGGCACTCGAGCGGCTCGGCTGGTCCATCGTGGGTCCGAATAAAGATCCGAGCGGCGGCGCGAGCCTGGTGGGGGAGGACGCGGGGGGCCGCCGGTGGCTGGTCCAGTGTCCCCTCGGCGAGCGGGGCGTGGTCGACGTGGAGGCGGTGTACGCGGCGCTGGCGGCCCGGGACGCGTGGGGTTGCGACGGCAGCATGGTGGTGGCACCGGACGGCGTGCGCTTCACGCACGCGGCGCGTGACTATGCACGGGGGGCCGACGTGTCGTTGAGGCGGCTGTTGTCCAGTGGGGAATTGGTGCACGCTGCGCCGTAGGCCTCGTCGCCCCGCGGCCCCGCCGCCCGGAAGTATACAATGGCCTGAGCGGGCTCCCCGCACGCCATGTCAGCTATTCCAAAGGGGGTTCCTCCATGTCCGGCATGTCCGGTGTTCCACCCAAGCTTTTTGATCCCATGCTGCTCCCGTATCCGTCGCGGCGCGCTCCCGTCTTTGCGGCGGGCGGCATGGTGGCCACGGGTCAGCCCCTGGCCGCCCAGGCGGGCCTGAGCATCCTCCAGCGGGGCGGCAACGCGATTGACGCCGCCATTGCCACGGCCGCGGCGCTGACGGTGGTGGAGCCCACGTCCAACGGGATTGGGTCGGACGCGTTTGCGCTGGTGCACACCGGCGGGCAGCTTTACGGCTTGAACGCCAGCGGCCCGGCGCCGCGCCGCCTATCCCTGGGGGCACTGGCCGCCCGCGGCGTGACCGAGATGCCGCGCCATGGCTTCCTGCCCGTCACGGTCCCCGGGGCGCCGTCTGCCTGGGCGGCGCTGTCGCAGCGCTTTGGGCGGCTGCCGCTCGGGGACGTGCTGGCTCCCGCGATCCGGTATGCGGCCGAGGGCTACCCCCTGTCGCCCACGCTGGCCCAGGGGTGGGCGGGTGCATTCCAAACATATCGGCGGATTCTTGAGGGGCCGGAGTTCGCGGCCTGGTTCGACACGTTCGCGCCCCACGGCCGGGCGCCGACCGTAGGCGAGCGATGGCGGTCCCCGGGGCACGCGGCCACTCTGACGGAGATTGCGGACACCGGTGCCGAAAGCTTCTACCGCGGCGCGCTGGCCGAGCGCATCGACCGTTTTGCGCACGAGCACGGCGGCTACCTGTCCGCGGAAGACCTGGGGGTGTTTGCCCCGGAGTGGGTGGCGCCCATCTCCGTGGAGTACGGCGGGTATCGGGTTCACGAGATTCCGCCCAACGGACAGGGCCTGGTGGCCCTGATGGCGCTGTCGATTTTGTCCGGCTTTGCGTGGGACGCCCGCGACACCGTCGAGTCCTATCATCGACAAATTGAGGCCATCAAGCTCGCGTTCGCCGATGGGGCGGCGCACATTGCCGACCCCCGCTTTGCCCCTGACCTGCCGTTGGCGGGCTTGCTGGATGCGGCCTATGGGGACGTGCGGCGTCGGGAAATTGGTGAGACCGCGCTGGCGCGGACGCCGGGGGAGCCGCCGCGCGGGGGCACCGTCTATCTGGCGGCGGCCGACGGCGAGGGCAACATGGTGTCGTACATCCAAAGCAACTACATGGGGTTCGGATCCGGGCTGGTGGTGCCGGGCACCGGCATTGCGCTGCAGAACCGGGGACACAACTTCGTGCTGGATCCCACCCATCCGAACCGTCTGGAGCCGGGCAAACGGCCCTACCACACGATCATTCCCGGGTTCCTGACCCAAGGTGACAAGCCCATCGGCCCCTTCGGGGTGATGGGCGGCTTCATGCAGCCGCAGGGCCACGTCCAACTGCTGCTCAACATCATCGAGTGGCAGCTGAACCCGCAGGCTGCGCTGGATGCGCCTCGGTGGCAGTGGATGCGGGGCAACACTGTGGAGTTGGAGCACAGCACGCCGGAGTGGATCCTGCAGGGCCTGCGCCGGCGGGGCCACGATGCCCGCTGGGCACTGGGCTCCGGCGGTTTTGGGCGCGGCCAGATGATTTGGCGCTTGGACGACGGTGTCCTGATGGGCGCCACCGAGCCGCGCACCGACGGGCACGTGGCGGCGTTTTAGGGCGCCGTCCCGCGATTTGCACCGCGTGCCCGATTGTGGCACGCTGACCAAAATTGCCGTCAGGGTGCTGCTTTGTGTGGCGACACCCGCTGGGCGCTCACTGAGGTGACAGCATGTATCTGCCGCAACTGCATTCGGTCGCGTTTAAGCTCGGCCCGATCGCGGTCCACTGGTACGGTATCTTCATGGTGGCCGCCATCGTGGGGGGCGTGTGGTACATGCTGGAGCGGGGCGGAGAACTCGGCGTCAGCACCGACCGGCTGAGTACGATTGCGCTCTGGACCGTGGTGGCGGCGGTGGTGGGGGCGCGCATCCTGTTTGTGCTGGCCAACGACCCGCAGTGGATCACCCAGGACCCCATGCAGATCGTTCGCGTCTGGCAGGGGGGGCTCGCGTACGACGGGGCCGTGGGGCTCGGCATCCTGGCTTTGTGGTACCAGCTCCGAAAAACCCCGCTGGTGTTCAACAAGCTGGCGGACTGGCTCATCCCGGGGATGGCCATTGCGATTTTCATGGTGCGCATCGGGAACATCTTCAACCACGAGGTGCTGGGCCGCATGACCCAGCTTGGCTTCGGCCGGTGGCCCGAGCAGCTTTGGGGGTCGTTCATCGGCGTCTTCCTGCTGCTGCGCTACTTTTGGATTGAGCGGCGGGTGTCGGTGCCGCCAGGATACCAGTTCTGGTCGGCCATGGTGTACTACGCTCTCTTAAGGGGGGTCGTGGGGGAAACCACACGCGACAACCCCCTCTACTTGGTGCACTACATCAACCCGCACTGGGGCATTGGGTTCACGACCCTCATGCAGTTGTTCACGCCGCCCATCCTGGTGTTCACCATCTACATGATGCGGCGCACCTGGCGCCGGTCGGCCCGGCGTCTGGTGCCGCTGGGCGCGGTCGAGCCCGAAGACACGTCCACGGTGACCCATTCCGGGAAAACCCTGGTGCAGGTGTTGGGCGGCGTCAGCGTGGCGAGCGGGCTGGGATTTGTGCTGGGCCACGTGCCCAGCATTGGCTGGTACCTGATTGGCGCAGGGCTCGTGTTTCTCGGGAGCACCGTGGGTTGGGCCACGCGGTATCTGCATGTACGCGCCCAAGCGCCGGAGGGGTACGAACCCACGGGCGAGATTTATCGGAACCCGGGGGGGCCGTCGCCGGTTACCGTGTGGTTCCGGGGCATTCACCGGGTGCTGGTGGCCGACGGGGGGCCCGCGGCCCCCGAAACGCCGGAGGTGTCTCAGCCCTCCTGACGCGGGGCTTGGTCCACCCACCGCTCGCGCAGATAGGTGGCGAGGTGCTGGACGCGTGCCCGTCCTCCCCGTGCCTGGACACCCTGTTCCAGGTGCAGGGCACACCCGGGGTTGTTGACAATCCACACGTCCACGCTGGCCTGTTCCCCCTCCGCCAGATGGCGGGCCAAGATTTGCTGGGCCATGACCGGCTGGTTCACGTTGTACACTCCACCCGCGCCGCAGCAGCGGTCCTGACCCGCGAGCGGCACCAGCGCGTCCCCGGGGATGCCCGCCAACAGCGCTGGGGGGGCGCCACCCTGGTGAAGGCCATTCACCAGGTGGCAGGAATTTTGCAGGCCCACGCGCGTCCCGGTGCCGCGGAACCGGAGCGGGATGGGCAGCGCGGCCAGGGCCGTCGCAAAGTCGCGCACCTGCGACGCCCAGTGCCGCGCTGGCTCGCGCGAGTGCGCGTCATCCGCTAAAAGCCGGCCGTAGTCGGCCATCATGGCGGCGCAGCCGCCGGCGTGGGCCACCAGCCAGGTGTCGGGTGCGAGGTGCCGCTCCCACCGGGCCACCTGAGCCCGCGCAAGTTGGCGGGCTGTCTCCAGATGGCCCACATGGGCTTCCAACGCGCCACAGCAGCCGCCGGGACCGGGGACCGGCACCAGGTGGGCGCCGGCGGCGGTCAAGAGCGTCATGGCATCGCGGTTGGCGGTGGGAAACATGGCCGCCATGACGCACGTGTCCACAAAGTGCACGGCAGGTCCCGACCAACCCGGGTGCGGCGCGGCCACGGCCCGGGCGGAGTCCACTCGGACGGGCAGCATCGCGGTGAGCGGGGCGAGGGATGGGGGGAGCGGGAGACGCCGCGCGGACCGGCCCAAGCGGACGGCAGCGCGAAACGCCCGCCGGTGGCGCACCAGCCGTAGCAGCGCGGGCACGGCGGGTGCGGGGATGACCCAGCGGCGCCGCCGCTGCACCATGTCCGTGCGCGCGGCTTCCAGCACGGTGCTGTAGTGCACCCCCGACGGGCACGCGGCTTCGCAGGCTCGGCACCCGATGCAGAGCGACAGCGCCTCGGCCAGTCCCTGGTCGACCGAGAGCTCCCCGCGCCACGCGGCTTCCATCAGGGAGAGGCGTCCGCGCGGGGAATGCACCTCGAGACCCGTCTCGATGTACGTGGGACAGGCGGGGAGACAAAACCCGCACTTGTTGCAGTGCTCCAGCTGCTGCACGGCGGCGTCACTCAGCGCCAGCGGTGCGTCGGATGTCATGGCAGCCCTCCTCGCCACAGGTGATCCGGGTCAAAGACGGCCCGGACGCGCTGGGCCAGCCGCTCCGCGACCGGGTCGGCGGCGGCCGCCGGCGGCTCCGCCGCCGTCCCCGGTTCGAGCCACACGCCCCCAAGGGGCCACCAGAGGTCCCATCCGCCTGCGGTGGGCGGCCCGCCCGCGCGCCCTGACCGGTGGAACCGGCCCCCATGCTGCACCCGTGTCGCCAGCAGCCGGCCCAGCATCACGCGGGGGTCGTCCACGCAGGCACCCCAGGCGGAGCCCGGGTCAGCGATCCATGCCGTCAACAGCTGGCCAGGACGCGCCACCACCGCCTCGGGACGGTGGGGCCGCCCGAGGCTCGCCCACGCCGCGGCGGCCAGGGCCGGGGGCTCGACCGCCAACGTCCGCCATACCAGCGGGTGGCGCGGGATGAGGCGCAGGGTGACGGTCGTCAGCACGCCCAGGCGGCCAAAGCTCCCCACAAAAAGTTTGGCGAGATCGTAGCCGGCCACGTTTTTGAGAACGGGCCGCCCGAAGCGGAGCGCCCGGCCCCCACCGTCGACCAGCTCCACCCCCAGCACCTGCTGGCGGACCGGGCCCGGCCCGGCCTCGCGCCAGGCGGGCAGCGCCCCGGCCACCATGCCGCCCACGGTCTCCTCGGGATGGATCGGGTCCACGGCCCACTCCAGCCCTTGGGCGCTGAGCAGGTGATCCAGCTCGCGGAAGGACAGCCCGCTCGCGACGGTGGCGGTGAGATTGTCCGTATCGATGGATTGGATCCCCGTCCAGGTGCGCGTGGACAGCGGGAGTGCACCGGAATCCAGCGTGGCGCGGGTGGCGGCGCCGACGACCTGCACGGCCGCGCCCGTCTGTCGCGCCTGCTGCAGCACTGCGCACGCCTCGTCGCGCCAACCCTGGTCGGGGCCAGGCCGTCGGGCGCGCTCGGGGACCGCGCCCAGGCCCGGGCCGGTCCAAATGGCCTTGCCCGGATTGAGACGCAGGTCCGGGTCAAAAGCGCGCTTGACTTCGAGCATCGCCCCGAGCTCGCTGGGTCCATACATGAGGGGCAGGTGTTCCAGCTTGTCGATCCCGACGCCGTGCTCCCCCGTGATCGATCCATCGCGGTTGGCGGCGGCGGCCACGATCTCCCGGTCGGCGCCCGCCAGCCGGGTCATCTCGTCGGGGTCGGACGGGTCGTACGCAATCGTCGGATGCAGGTTGCCGTCCCCGGCGTGGGCCACCGTCAGGACCGTGAGGTGCCAGCGCGCGGCGATGGCCAGCACGTCGTCCATCATGGCGGCCAGCTGAGGCCGCGGCACCGTGACGTCCTGGACAAAGACGTGGGCGCTCACCTGCGCCAGGGCTCCGTACGCCGCTCGCCG
>JAJYPH010000159.1 GCA_021795575.1 Bacillota bacterium | reverse complement strand
TCCGATCTACACCACCGTACGCTACGTGGGCGACGGCGTGGCGATGGTGGTGGCCGAGTCCCTGGAGTCGGCCCGGGAGGCCCGTGCCCTCATCGACGTCGACTATGAGCCGCTCGGCGCCGTCACGTCGGTTGCCGACGCCATGCGCGAGGGCGCTCCGCGGGTGCACGAGGGCGTGTCCCAGAACGTGGCCCTCCACTGGCGGGCCGGCTCGGACCCGAGCGCCGTGGACCACGCGCTGAAGAGCGCGGAGGTTGTGGTGCGCCAAACCATCGTGCAGCAGCGCCTCGTGCCCAACCCCATGGAGCCCCGGGCCGCCGTGGCGGAGTTCGACGCGGCCGCGGAGGCGCTCACGCTGTGGGTCACGAGCCAGAACCCGCACATTCACCGGCTCCTGGTGGCAGGGGTGCTGGGATTGGCCGAGCATCGCGTGCGCGTCATCGCCCAGGATGTGGGCGGTGGGTTTGGCAGTAAAATCGCCTGCTACCCCGATGAGGTGCTGGTGGCGTATGCCGCCCGCGATCTGGGGCGGCCGGTGAAGTGGGTGGAGGAGCGGCGCGAGCACTTTGTGGCCACGACGCACGGCCGGGACCACGTGGACGAGGTGGAGCTCGCGGGCCGCCGCGACGGCACGCTCACGGCGCTCCGGGTGCGTACGCAGGCCAACCTGGGCGCGTATCTGTCCACGGCGGCGCCGGGCGTGCCCACCATCCTGTTTGGCCTCATTGCCAACGGGCCTTACGACATCCCCGTGGCGGCCACCGAGGTGTACGGCGTGTACACCCACACCACGCCGGTGGACGCGTACCGCGGCGCCGGCCGACCGGAGGCCACTTTTCTCATCGAACGGCTCGTGGACCGGTTCGCGCGGGAGATTGGGATGGACCCGGTGGCGGTGCGCGCCAAGAACCTGGTGACCGACGAGCGCTTTCCCTACACGAACGCGTTTGGCATCACCTACGACTCTGGCCGGTATCACGCGTCGTTGGACCGCGCGCTGGAGCACCTGGATCTCGGCGCCTTCCGCCGCGAGCAGGCAGCGGCCGCGCGCCACGGGCGGCTTTTGGGTCTCGGCGTCTCGACCTACGTGGAGATGTGTGGGCTGGGCCCGTCCGAGGTGGCCGGCGCCGTGGGATTTCAGGGCGGACTGTGGGAGCATGCCCTGGTACGCGTGCTGCCCACCGGCAAGGTCATGGTCATGACGGGCATCTCTCCGCACGGACAGGGCGAGGAAACCACGTTCGCGCAAGTGGTGGCGGACCGTCTCGGCTGCGCCCTCGACGACATCGACGTGATGCACGGCGACACCCAGCTGGTGTCGATGGGCTGGGGCACCTACGGTTCGCGCTCCACGGCGGTGGGGGGCGGAGCGCTGTCGGTGGCGCTGGACCGCGTCGTGGACAAGGCGCGAAAGATTGCCGCCCACGTGTTGGAGGCCGACGTGGAGGATCTGGCCTTTCGTGAGGGGCGCTTCGCCGTGCAGGGGGTGCCCGACCGCTCGGTGGCGTTCACGGACGTGGCGCAGAAGGCGCATCTGGCGTGGAGCCTGCCCGAGGGCGTCGAGCCGGGCCTGGAAGCCGAGGCGTCTTACAATCCCTCGAACTTCACGTATCCGTTCGGCACGCACGTGGCGGTGGTCGAGGTGGATCCCGACACCGGGGACATCGACGTTCAGCGCTACCTGGCGGTGGACGACTGCGGCCCGCGCATCAATCCCCTGATTGTGGAGGGGCAGGTGCGCGGCGGCATCGTGCAGGGCATCGGGCAGGCCCTGTGGGAGGGGGCGGCCTACGACGCCCAGGGCCAGCTGCTGACCGGGTCGCTGATGGACTACGCGCTCCCGAAGGCGCGGTGGCTCCCGCCCATCGAGACGGACTTCACGGAGACACCGGCGCCGCACAATCCCCTGGGGGTCAAGGGCGTCGGGGAGACCGGCACGATCGCGGCCACCCCCACCATCGTGAACGCGGTGATGGATGCGCTGGCGCCCATGGGGATTCACCACATCGACATGCCGCTCACCCCGGAGCGGGTGTGGCGCGCCATCCAGGACGCCCGCGCCACGGCACCAGCAGTCACAGGAGGGATGAGGTCATGACGCTTGGGACTTTCCAGTACGAACGGCCCGCGTCGCTGGACGAAGCGCTCCGGCAGAGGGCCGAGGCGCCGGGCGCGCGCTGGCTGGCAGGCGGCATGAGCTTGCTGCCCCTGATGAAGATGGAGCTGGCGGCCCCCGCGGCGCTGGTCGACCTGGCCGGCGTCGAGGAGCTGGTTGGGGTGCGCGAGCGCGACGACGCGCTGTGGGTCGGTGCCATGACGCGCCATGCGGCGTTGGCGTGTCATCCGCTGGTGGCGCGGCATGCCCCACTGCTGGCGGCCGCGGCGTCGCAGGTGGGAGATCCCCAGGTGCGCAACCGGGGCACCATCGGGGGAAGCCTCGCTCATGCGGATCCCGCCGCCGACCTGCCCGCCGCCGTCCTGGCCCTGGACGCCACCATCCAGGTGGCGTCCCCCCGGGGACGGCGGGGGATCCCGGCGGCCGGTTTCTTTCTGGGACCGCTCATGACCGTGCTCGAACCAGACGAAGTGATTGTGGCGGTGTCCGTTCCCCAGTGCGGGGCCCATCGCCAAGCCTACCGCAAGCGGCCGCACCCAGCGTCGGGATACGCGGTGGCGGGCATCGCCGCGTCGCTGCGGTGGGACGGGGATCGGGTGGCGTCGGCCGCGGTGGCCGTCACGGGGGTGGCGGACCACGCCTTCCGCGCCCAGCGCACGGAGGCGCTGCTCACCGGGGAGGTGCTGACCGACGCGCTGCTGGCTGAGGCGGCCAGCGTGGTGACGGACGGCCAGGACGTGTGGGGCGACCTTTATGCCTCAGCCGACTATCGTCGACACCTCGCGGGCCTCACCACGCGCCAGGTGCTGGAGCGCCTCCGGGCTGAGGGGTAGACCCCGCAAAGCACCAGCGCACCCGTGGCGACAGGGTGCGCTGGTGGCCTGTCGGCCGCTAGGCGGTGGGAAATCCCATCGCCTGCTTCAGACGCGCCACCTTGGGGTCGGCCCGCCGCCCGGCGGCTTCTTGGCCGCTCTTGGCCACGGCCAGGAGGGCATCCGGATGCGCCAGCAGGTCGTTGGCCCGCTGACGCACCGCCGCGGTGGACTCCACCACCACTTCGGCTACGGCGCGCTTGAAGGCACCGTAGCCGGACGTGCGATGGCGCTGGGCCCATGCGTCGCGGTCTTCGCCGGACAGCGCGGCCGCGATCTCTAAAAGGTTGGAGATGCCCGGCTTGTGCTCCGGATCGTAAACCACTTCGTTGTCCGAGTCCGTGACGGCCGACAAAAATTTCTTGCGGATCTTGTCGGCCGGCTCGAGGAGCAACACCGTGCCGTCGGGGTCGTCGGTGCTTTTGCTCATCTTGTCGGTGGGGGTTCTGAGCGACATGATGCGCGCCCCGACCGTGGGAATCACGGGTTCGGGGACGGTGAAAATGTTCCCGTACCGGTTGTTGACCCTCAGCGCCAAATCGCGGGTCAGCTCCACGTGCTGCTTTTGGTCCTCGCCCACGGGGACGGTGGCGGCATCGTACAGGAGGATGTCCGCGGCCATCAGGACGGGGTAGGCGAAGAAACCGACGCTCACGGCGTCGTTGCCACGCCCCTTGGCCTTGAACTGGGTCATGCGCGAAAGCTCTCCCATGTGCGCCACGCATTCCAGGAGCCATGCCATCTCGGCGTGGGCGGGCACGCCACTCTGGAGAAAGACGAGACTGCCGTCGGTGTGCAGGTTCTGCGCCACCAGCACGGCCAGGACTTCCATAATCGCCGCATGGAGCGCCTCGGGCGGCCTCTCGACGGTGATCGCGTGCAGGTCGCACACGCCAAACACGCTGCCCGGCGTTGGCTTCCAGTGGGACAGCGCGCCGATGTAGTTGCCGAGCGTCACGTGCCCGGTGGGCTGAATAAACGACAATGCCTGGTCCACCCGATCGCTCCTTAACAAGTGTTGGGCGCAGGACAGCGCAAGCTCCCACTCGGCCCCCGCACGCCGTCAGCGGCATTATCGTCCCCAAAGCGGCCCCTGGCGTCAAGTTGCCGCGCCCTCGCCCCCCGGGGACGATTCGTGTCGCGAGGCCGCGCTCGGCAGGCGGACCTCATCGCCTGGGCGGGAGGGGGGGGTGACAGGCGGCGACGTGCGGCGTATCGTGGCGGCAAGGTCGATGGGCAGACGCGTCGTCGACAGAAGCATTCGACATGGTGGGTCGCGAACGAGAGGGAACACCACCCCTGCGAGGGGCCGTACGGGAGGCAGAACCATCCCGTCCTGATCGCGACGCCCGGCGCAGCGTTACCAGCTAGACCCCCCTCATCTGCGAGATCAGCGAGGGAGATGCACAGACCAGATGACGGAGCGATCGGCATGACCTTGTCCACCGTGTGGAGCACGCTGGGAAAATGGTGGCGGCACTGGCGCACCACCCTGATTCTGAGTGTCCTGGCGCTTGGGGTGGGCGGCCCCTGCCTGGTGGTGGGGTCCAGCGCACTGGTGCTGGTGTGGCAGGGCGTCGGCGCACGGCAGGCCGTGGCGGCGCACAACATCGCGGCCGTGCACCGGGACCTGTCGGGGGTAGTGCCCGCGCTGTCTGCCCTGAACCTGGGATTGCATGGCCTCTTTTGGCTGTCGGATGCACCCGGCCTCGGCCCCACCTATCGGGCGACGGTCGATCTGACCCAGTTCAGCATCAGCGCTGCCCAAGTCGCGCGGTCGGCCACCGGCGTGCTGCCGGGGAGCCTGCCCGCGTCCACGAGTACGCTGGGGACAGTCAGCACGCTGGTGTCGCGGCTGCCACAACTGACCGCGAGTCTCGCAGCGGACCAGCCTCAGCTGCACACCATGGCGACCATGCTGCGACGGGTGCCACAGCGGGGCGTGTGGTCCCCGCTGGCGCGACCCCTGGCTGCGTGGACCCCGCGGTTCCTGGCGGGCATGAGAGACCTGGAGCAGATTCTGCCCACGTGGCGGCGGGCACTCCCCGCCGTCATGCGGGCGCTCGGGTTCCCCCACACGCAGCACTACCTGGTGTTCTTTCAAAACAACGGCGAGATGCGCGCCACGGGCGGTTTCCTGACGGCCTACGCCGTCGTCACCGTCAGGCACGGCGTCGTGGCGCCCATCCACGAGCACGGCATCTATTCGCTAGCCGGTGCCATTCGGTATCGGCCTCCCGCCCCGGGTCCCATCGCCTATGAATTTGCTCTCAAGCATTGGCATCTGCGCGATGCGAACACATCTCCCGACGTCCCGACGACCGTGCAGACCATCTATAAATTTTGGGATTCAATACCTCATCATCCCCAGATCAACGGCGTGCTGTTTGTCGACGTCTGGGTGGCCGACCAGCTGATCGGGGACGTGGGTCGGGTCAACGTGGTGACCCCGTACCATCACGCCGTCTTTACGGCCAAGAATGCCAACGTCACGATGGAGTACCTGGCAGAGCTGGCCCCGTATCCCCGCCCCGGCCTGCGCAAGCAGTTTTTGGGAGTCTTGGCCCACGACCTTGTGGCCCGCATCGTCCAGGGCAGCACGCATCTCAAGCTCCAGGTGCTCCAGTCGCTGAAGACGGCCCTCGCACGCAAGTGGATCCTGCTGTACTTCAACAATCCGCTCGAGGAGCAGTGGGTCTCGCACTTCGGGTGGGGCGGACAGGTGATTCGCCACACCCATGGGGCGAACTATCTGCAGGTGGTGGACGAAAACTTGGGCGGCCACAAGGACAACTTCTTTCTGCAGGAGCATGTGACCACGCAAATTGAGCAGGCGGCCCCACACGAATACATCCAGGTCACCACCGTGACGCTGGTCAACCCCGCACTCTACAACGGATGGATGGTTGTGCCCTACAGCGGACTGGTGCGCCTGTACGTGCCCCGGGGCGCCGAGCTCGTGAGCCTGCAGGGCAGCGCCGGCTTCTCCCAGAACCACGTGAATCCCACGCTCAACAAGTCGGTGTTTGGCGGCTTCATCGTGATGGGGGCCCGTCGGTCGCTCAAGGATCCGCCCGCCACGGGCAGCCTGACCGTGGCCTACCGGCTGCCCTTTCATACCTTGCCGCGGCGTCTCATCCTGCAGGAGCAGCCCGGGAGCCGGGCGGTGCCCGTCACCATCACCATCGGCGCGTTTCACCGCCGCGTGGTGTTGCGCCAAGACATGACGGTCTCGCTGCCCGCCGGGCTCTCTGTTCCGGCGTATCAGCCCCCCCGCTGATCAGGCGATGCACCGTCCGGTGTCGCCTGGCCCATTCCCGGCGGGTTGGTTCCCATCCCCGTGCGCCATCGGCCGTGTCGGTCTAAGATGGGTCCAGCGCATCAAGGCGCATCATAGGGAGGGACCTCGTGGACGCCTTTTACCTGGACCCGAGCGAATTCGAGGCGTGGCAGCTGGGCCCCGCCGCCGCAGCGCACCACGAGGCGCGGCGCTGGGCCGACATGCGTGCCTGCTTCGCCGGCCGGCCGGCCGACGGCGAAGATCCCGTCATCTATGAGGTATACACCTGGCCGTCGCCTGGGCCCGGTCCCACGGACCTGGATGTGAGCCTGACGGTGCTGATGGCCGGACGGGTGGGCGACGAGCCTTTTCACACGAAGGGGCACTTTCATCAGGATCCGGACGGACCGGAATACGTGTCGGTGGTGTCGGGGGACGGGATTTTGGAACGGGCGACCCGCAGCGGGCGCGTTGAATCCGTGGCGCTTCGCCGCGGTGTGCAGACACTGGTGCCGGCCGGATGGGCCCACCGCGTGCTCAACACCGGGCCCGGGCCGCTCGCGTTCGTCAGCATCGCGTCCCGACATGTGGGCCACGACTATGCCGGCGTGCGCGCGGTGGGCTGGGTAAGGCCCTAGCGACGCGCGCCACGCAGCCTGCTGGCGCACCAATGCCACCGGTCCCACCGTGTGCTCGGGGTCCGGGTGGGATGGCGGTTGGGCACCCTCACCGCATTCTTCATCTGGGGAACCACGGAGGCTCGGGGCCCTTTGGGTTGTGGGCTGTTTTTCACGCGGGGGCCGCCGCCCGCCGACCCGGCTCCCGGGCGCCTAACGCGTGGGTCGGTATGTCGCTAGGATCCGCGGCAGATGATAACAGCCGTGATACCCGTGGGGGTATGTAGTACCATGGAGCCAGGAGGGATGCGTGATGGCGGAGAACTTCGTGGCCGTGACGACGCGCGAGTCCGTGGACGAGGCCATTCAATCGGTGACCGAGCGGCTCCAGGCGCATCAGTTTGGGGTGCTGTGGCATCTGGACATCAATGAGAAGCTGGTGGAGAAGGGCCTGGAGCCCGGGTTGCCCTTTCATGTGCTCGAGGTGTGCAGCGCGCCGCGTGCCAAGCAGGCGCTCACCACCAACCAGCAGGTGGGCTACTTCCTGCCGTGCAAAATTGTCGTGTATACCGATGACCAGACCCATGGCACCGTGATTGGGCTGCAGCGGCCCCGGCTCATGACTGAGCTGTTGGGGGATCCGGCGCTGGAGCCGTTGGCCAACGAAGTGGAGTTGCTGCTGACCACAGCCATTCAGGAGGCGGTCCACTAGCCTAGCTGCGGTCTCGGCAGGCACGATGGCGGAAGCATAACATCATACCCACAGGGGTATAGGGGGTGATTTCGATGTTTTGGCAAGTGCTGCGCGACCCCACGTTAGGGTGTAGCTCGTACGTGCTGGGCGATGACCTCGAGGGCAGCGCCATGGTGGTGGATGCCCTGGGGGCGGTGGGGGCCGAGGCGTATGTGCTGGCGGCCCAGGAGGCCGGCCTCGTCATTCGGTGGGTGGTGGAGACGCACGTCCATGCGGATCACGCGTCGGCGGCCCAAGAGCTGGCGGCGGCCGTGAATGTGCCCGTGACCTTGAGCCATCGGGCCCCGGCCACTTTTCCCACGGCCCCGGTACGGGACGGCGATGAGATTCGGTGGGGATCCGTGGGCGTGACGGTCTGGGAAACGCCCGGCCACACGCCCGACAGCATCTCGCTGGTGGTGCGCGATACCGTGCGCGGCGACGACCCGTGGGTCGTACTGACCGGCGACAGCCTGTTTGTGGGGGACGTGGGCCGGCCCGACCTGGGGGACGCGGCGCCGGAGCAGATTCGGGCGGCCGCGCTGGACCAGTTTCACAGTGTGCGGCGGTTTCTTGGGCTGCCGGACTTTACCGAGGTGCACCCGGCGCACTATGGATCGTCGCCGTGCGGG
>JAJYPH010000158.1 GCA_021795575.1 Bacillota bacterium | reverse complement strand
CGGCAAGGCCTGCGCCTGCGACAGCATCGCCGCCCCGCTCTGCGCCAGCACCTGGTCCTTGGTGAACGACGTCATGGCCTGCGCCATATTGACGTCCATGATGTTGCTCTGCGCCGAGTTCAGGTTCGTGGACTCGGTCTGCAGGTTGGACATCGTATACGACAGCTGATTCTCGTATGCCCCCACGCTGGAGCGGGCCGTGCTCTGCATGTTGATGGCGTTGGTGACGATGGTGATCGCGTTCTGCGCCGCGGCCGCCGAACTGGACACGTCCAGGTTGGTGCCGGCCGCATCCTGCAGTCCCAGGTTCTGCGCGCTCATGTTGCCCAGCGTCACATTCAGCTCGTTGGATCCGCCCTGGTTGGACCCCACCTGGAACGATAGCACGTTGGAGATGCTCGCGTTCGATGCCACCGTGAAGGTGGCCGTGGCGCCCGACGTGGTGGCTTCCGCCGCCGACGCCGACACGTTGAAGGACAGCGCACTGCCGCTCACGCTGGCCCCCACGAACTGGAACACCAGGCTCGACGTCGAGTTGGTGAGGTTCGTGAGGGTGGCGGTGGCCACGGTGTTGCCGCCAAACTCCAGCTTGGCCACATCGGTCACCTGGCCATTGGATCCGGACGACGAACTGAAGGCGACCGTGTAGGTGCCGGCCGCGCCCGTGCTCACCTGGCTGGTGTCGCTCCCCACCGTCACCGCGATGCTGGAGCTGGCGGTGGTGGCCGTGAGCTGCGAGTAGTTGCCGTTCAGCAGCTGCTTGTTGTTGAACACCGTGTTTTTGGCGTTGTCGTTCACCTGCTGAATCAGCTGGTTGATTTCCGACTGGATGTTTTTCCGGTCGGTCGTGGTCATGGTGCCGTTGGACGCCTCCACGGCCAGCGACCGAATCTGCTGCAGGATCTGCTGATCCTGCCCGATTCCGCCTTCTGCGGTCTGCAGCATGGAATTGGCCGATTGGGCGTTCGAATACGCTTGGTTCAAGCCGCCCACCTGGGCGTTCATCCCGGTGGCAATTGCCAGACCCGCCGGGTCGGTGGCCGCCGACGTGATGCGGTACCCCGTGGACAGCTGCTGCAGCACGTTCTGGGTCGCGGTTTCGGTGCCATCCAGCGCGTTCATCGCTAAGAGCGCCGGAATATTGGTGTTGATGATCACGCGAAATCTCCTCCTTGAGATTGCGAGATATTTGGTGCGCGTGTGGGCGTCCGTCCCTGGACGCCAGCAACTCGCAGGGTTATTGTCCGCCCTCCGTCTGGGACCTGCCAAACATTTAGGGGGAATTTCCCGCAGGTCTTCTGGCTGCCGCGGTTTCCCCGTTCACTGCGTCACCAGCTTGCTGAAGTACACGGATCCAATCGTGCCAGGGCCAAACACCGACTGCAGCACCGTGGAAATACTGGCCTTGAGCGCCGACACCCCTCCCGACTGCTGCAGCTGGCTGTAGGTCGTCTGGCGCAGGATGTCGGTCACCAGGTTGTCGATGCGCCCGTCCAGCAGCGGCGAACCGGTGCCGGTGCTGCCCGAGCTGGCCGCGGCACTGCCCCCGGCGGTGGCCAGCGCGCTGGCCGACACCTGAAACGACAGGGTGAGGGACGCGTAGTGCCCGGCTCCCGCCAGGTTGGATTCGATCGGCCCTTCGGTGACCACCGCTGCGGTGGCCGCATTGAACGGTTTGGGCGTGAGTTTGACTTCCGCCGCCGCCACGGCGCGCGAGTGAATCATGCCGGGGAGGCCATAGTACACCCCGGCCGCGCCCACGGCCACGCCCACCACCAGCGTGGCCACCGTGCGGATTAGTCCGCGCATGGCTGGTATGCCTCCTGCCTTCGTCTGCTTGGCGCCGTGCGGCGCCTCCCTGACCATGGCACCGGGTTCGGACCGGGTCAAACGCTTGCCGGGATATTGTGCAATTGCTGGCCAAGGGTTTGGAAGCCCCCCGCGAGGGTGCTACCGTACATCCCAGGGGGGACGGCCGTGAATGTGACCAGCGCCTGGGCGGACGCGCTGCTGTCCCTGTGGCTGACCCAGCTGGTGCCCGAGCTGGCGGCGGCCACCGCGCCTGCCAGCGCCAGTTCCTGGACCCAGGTGTGGGCCGGCATGATCCCCACCCGCCCCCAGGCCGCCACGAGTCCGATGGGGCCGCCCCCCACCCTGGCACAGGACTTCGCCCGCGCCGCCTCGGCCACCGGCCTCTCCCCGCAGCTGCTGGAAGCCGTGGCCCGGCAGGAGTCGGGCTTCAACCCCGAGGCCCAGAGTCCCGCCGGCGCCGTCGGCGTGATGCAGCTGATGCCCAGCACGGCCCGGGAGCTGGGGGTCAACGCGGCGAACGCGGCCCAGAACATTAGTGGCGGGGCCCACTATCTCGCCGAGCTGCTGGTCCAGTTCAAAAGCCTGCCGCTGGCCCTGGCGGCCTACAACGCGGGCCCCGGCGCTGTGGAGCGCTATGGCGGCGTGCCGCCTTATGCCCAGACCCAGCACTACGTCCAGGACATTCTGGCGTCGCTCTCCACCGAATCGGGCGCCGTCACACGCGCCTGACGCCGCCGTCAGGCGCTGTTCCCGCGTTGTTTTTCAAGCGTTCATTTGGGTGGTGGCCTGGTCCAGCACCTGGGCGGTGGTCATGAGCTTGGCCGACAAACTATACGCCGACGACGCCTGAATCAGGGCCACCATCTCGCGCGAGACGGACACGCCGCTCGCATTCAGGGCGCCGGACACCAGGGGGCCGGCGCCCCCCGTCCCGGGCACGACGACGGTTGGCGCCCCGCTGTTGGCGCTGGGTCGGTACACCCCGCCGGCCTGCTCCACCAGCCCCGCGTCATTGGGAAACAGCGCGAGCGTTACTTGGCCCAGCGTGGTGGTGGTTCCGCCCACCTGAGCGGTGACGGTGCCGTTCGGAGCAATCGCGAGGCCACTCGCCCCCGGCGGCACCGTGACCGGGGGCAGCAGCCGGTATCCCTGGGGGTTCACCAGCTGACCGTGGGCGTCGACCCGAAAGCTGCCCGCCCGCGTGTATCCGATCTGCCCGCTGGGGAGCTGCACCTGGAAAAACCCGCTGCCGGCCACCGCGAGCGCGGTGGGACTCGACACGGCCGTCATCCCCTGGCTGAACGTCGGCACGTCCACTCCCGACTGCACCGGCGCCGGCACGCTCGCCGACGGCAGGAGGGCCGTTCCCATGACGACGACGCCGGGCGGCCGCACCATCGTGCCGCCGCCCCCCGTGGCGGCCGTGATGCGCCGTCCATAGCCGGCCGTGTTCACGTTGGCGAGATTGTCCGCGACCGTTCCCATGAGAAAGCTTTGGGTGGCCAGTCCGTTTTGGGCCGCCGCCAGCATCATATCCATCCGACCATCCCTTCCCACGCCGCCGCTCCCGATCCCCTCACGCCATGACCCCCAGCTTGGCGGCCTCGCTGAGCCGCGTGGCTTCTTCCGTCACCATCGTCGACAATCCCTGGTACGCCGTTTCCGCCTGGATCATGGCGGTAGCGCTTTTGGTGAGGGACACGCCGGACTGGTTCAGCGCCCCCTGAACAATCTGAGACGTGGGCGAGGGGCCTACCGTGCCGGTGTAGAGATTGCCGGGCTGGCTCGTGAGGGTGCCCGACAGATTCACCACCGCCAGCTGGGCCACCGCCGCGCCGTTGTGCGTGATCGTCCCGTTGGCGGCGATGGACACCGGGCCCGCGCCGAGGTGAATGGGTGCCCCGGTCGTGGACAGGACCCGGTCGCCCTGGCCGTTCACCAGGGTGCCCTGGCTGTCCAGAAACAATCGGCCGTCTTTGGTGTAGGCCGTCCCGGTGGGGGTGGCCACCGTGAGAAACCCTGGGCCGGAAATGCCCACATCCAGCATGCGCCCGGTGCTCACCAGCGGGAGCCCACTTGCCGGGTTGTCGATGGCCGGCAGCGTGGCCACCCCCCAGCTGGTGGAGCCCAACTGACTGTTGGCGGGCGCGCCCGACGATGCGGTACGGCCCACCATCACTGGGGGAAACGCGGCAAACTGGTCGGTCGCCGCCAGGTAGCCCGGAGAATTGGCCGCCGCGAGGTTGCTCCCGATCGTGGCCAGCCACTGGCGCTCGGCGGCCAATCCGCTGGCTGCCGTGTAAATCGCGTTCACCGCGGTCCCTCCTCCGTTTCGCGGCGCCCCGGGATGGACGCGCCCGCCTTGCCCACGTAAGCCGGCACGGTCGATGGAGGAGCGTTCGCCATCGGGACCCCAGGTTCCTGGTTTTTCGGCGAACCATCTGGCGGCACCGTGTCCCCGCGGCCGAGCGGCACCGACGCCAGCACGCGGCGGACAAAGCCCGCAATGCCGCCCCGGCGCGGGGCGGGCACGCGATCCAGCAGGTAGTCGGCCAGGCGGTCGACGTCCGCGCGGGCCGGGCTTTTGGGGGCCCCCAGGTAAAACGGTTCCTGGCGCACCACGGCCCGCGCCACCGCGGCGTCCTCCATCAACACTCCCGCCACCGCCACCGATCGGTTGAGGGCTTTGGCCACCAGCCCCGCCAGCCGCTCGCCGGTGCGCTGGCCGCGGGACACATCCCCCGCCCGGTTCACGACCAGGTGCAGACGCACCGGGCTCTCGGTCTCATCCACCGCGCGGATGAGGCCGTAGGCGTCGGCCAGCGCGGTCGGCTCGGGGGTAGTGACCACCAGCGCCTCGTCGGCCGCCGCCACAAAGGCCAGCACCGCCGGGGCAATGCCCGCGCCGGTATCCACCACCAGCCATTCGACCTGCGATTCCAGCGACTGAAATTCCGCCAGCAGCATGGCCACCTGGTCCAGGCTGGCGGCGGCGGCGGCCGCCAGCCCGGATGCCCCCGGAATGATCCTGAGGCCGTGCGGCCCAGACACCACCACGTCCGCCAGGTGCCGATCGCCCTGCATGACGTCAAACACCGTGTAGTCCGGCTCCTGGCCCAGAATGATGTTGATGTTCGCCAAACCCAGGTCCGCGTCCAGCACGGCCGTCGCCACCCCCCGGATCTGCAGGGCGATGGCCAGGTTCAGCGCCAGGTTGGACTTGCCCACCCCCCCTTTGCCGGAGGTGATGGCCAGCACATGCGGCCCCTTTAGGCGCCCGGCCAGCACCTCGCTGGCGACATCGTCCGCCTTGGCATGCACCCACCGCCGGAGCGAATCGGCCTGCTCAGCCACGCCCCTCACCTCCCGCCACCGGGTCCGGATGCAAGAGCCAGTCCACCAGCCGCGCGGGATCGCCCGCGTCAATGTCCTCCGGCACGCTCTGGCCGTCCGTCATGTACGCGAGCGGCCACCCGAGCGACAGCGCCGCTTCCAGCATGGCGCCGGGGCGCTCCGCTTCATCCAGCTTCGTAAAGCAGATTTTCGCGCCTTCGGGGGCAAAGCGCCGGGCGGCCAGCAGCATTTCGTCCGCCCGCATGGTGGCCGGCAGGACGGCCAGCACCTCGCTCGCCCCCCGGGTCGCCGCCGCTCGGATGATCGAGTGAATCTCGGCCAGGTGCAGCTCGTGAAAAGGGCTCCGCCCCGCCGTGTCGATCAGGACGACATCGTGGGTGCTGCGCGCGACCAGCCCCTCCACTTCCTGCGGCCGGAGCGCCACCTCCAGCGGCACGGACAGGATGGCGGCGAACGTTCTGAGCTGCTCTGCCGCCGCCACCCGGTAGGTGTCCGTGGTCACCAGCAGCACCTGCCGGCGCTGCACCAGCGCGAAGTGCGCCGCCAACTTCGCCAGCGTCGTGGTTTTCCCGGAACCCGTGGGGCCCACGGCGGTCAGCACAATCGGCTGCTTTAAGGACACCGGCTGGGGTGGCCCCAGCCGCTCCAGCAACCGCGCCTGCAGGGCCTCGCGCCAGCCGTCGCGCGGCAGCCCCTCCGCCAGCTGGACCGCCAGCCCCTCGGACACCCCGGCGGTCATCAAGAGCGCCTCGGCCGCGCCATGGCCCGGCGGCGCCGCCGCCTCCTCGTCCACCTCTTCCAGCCGCTTGAGCCGCCGATCCAGGCTTTGCAGCAGCCCCACCATCTCGCTCCACGGTGCGTCCCCCTGCCGCGGCGTTGGGCGCACCTCGGGACGCGTCATCGGGATGGGGGCCGCCGGCCGTGGGCGCGGCGCCGGGGGCGCCGCCCGCTCTTTCATGTCCGCCGCCACCAACACCTGGTAGCGTCGCTGCCAAAAGCGCCACCACACGTCCCGCGTCGGCCCTGACGACAGGATGATGGCTTCCTCCCCCAATTCGGTTTTGGCTTGGCGCAGCGCCCCCTCGGCGTTGTCCCCCACGAAGCGCTTGACGATCACAGGTTCACCACCCCCACCGTCTTGACAGAAATCTCGGGTGCCAATTCCGCATAACTCAACACCGACAGGTCACGCACCGCCCGCTCCGTCAGGCGCTTGAAATACAAGCGCACCAGCGGCGAGGCCAGCACCACGGGAGGCTGCCCCGGCCCGAGCCGCCGCATTTCGTCTTGGAGCGAGGCCAACAGCCGCTGGGCCACGGTCGGGTCCAGATTCAGATAACTGCCGCCGTCGGTGTGCTCCACCGCATCGCGAATCGCGGTCTCGGCCGCGGGCGCCAGTACCAGCCCCTGCAGCACCCCCTGTTGCACCAGCGGGCGGCAGATGGCCCGGCCCAGCGCCTGCCGGGCCGCTTCCGTCAGAAGATCCAGGTCGCGGCTGGCGCGCGCGCGATCCGCCAGCGCCTCCAAGATGGTCGGCAGGTCGCGAATCGACACCCGCTCACGGAGCAGGTTGCTCAGCACGCGCTGCACCTCCCCCAGCGACAGCAGGTCCGGCACCAGCTCCTGCACCACCGCCGGCTGGCTGGTGCGCACATGGTCCAGCAGGGTTTGCACATCCTGGCGGCTCAGCACCTCCGCGGCGTGCCGCCTGAGGGCCTCGGCCAGGTGGGTCACCACCACCGACGGGGCATCGATCACCGTTGCCCCGGCCAGCTCGGCGCGCTCCCGCTGATCCGGCCGGATCCACGTGGCCGGGACGCCAAACACCGGGTCCTCGGTCTCGATGCCCTCAATCGGCAGAGGTGCGGTGCCCATCGCGAGATAGTAGTGGGGCAGCACCTCGCCTCCGGCCACCTCCGCCCCGCGCACCCGGATGCGATAGCGGTTCATCTCCAGCTCCAGGTTGTCCCGGATGCGCACGGGCGCCAGGATGAGGCCCAGCTCCGCCGCCAGCTGCCGCCGGAGCCCATGCACCCGTTCTTTAATGTCCACGCCCTCCCCGGAGCCCACGAGCGGCACCAGCCCCATGCCCACCTCCAGCTCGACCGTGTCCACACCGATATAGGACAGGGCGCTTTCGGGCCGCCGCTGGGCCGCGGCCCGTTCTTCGTCCGCGGCCCGGGCCGTATCCTGGCGCACGGCCTGCTGCCGCCGCTCTAGGCGCCAGGCGGCCACCCACGCCGCCACGCCCAGCATGAGGGGCGGCACCGGGGGCAGCCCCAGCAGCGCGAGCGCCATCATGGCCACGGCCGTGATATACAGCACCCGCGGCAGCGCCGTCAGCTGCTGCCACATCTCTCCCCCCAGGCTCGACTCCTGGCCCACTACCCGCGTCACAATCATGCCGGCGGCCGTAGACAGCAGGAGCGCGGGAATCTGGGTGGTCAGCGCCTCCCCCACGGTGAGGATCGTGTAGGTTGAGAGCGCCGTAGCGATGGGCAGCCCGCGCTGGACCAGCCCCACGATGAGGCCGCCAATGATATTGACCACGACGATGAGGATGCCGGCGATGGCGTCGCCGCGCACAAACTTCGAGGCCCCGTCCATCGCCCCGTAGAAATCCGCCTCCCGCTCGATGTCCCGCCGGCGCTGCTTGGCCTCGTCTTCGCGAATAAGGCCCGCGTTCATCTCCGCGTCAATGGCCATCTGCTTGCCCGGCATCGCGTCCAGCGTGAACCGGGCCGCCACCTCCGACACCCGCTCGGCGCCGCGCGTGATGACGACGAACTGAATCACCACCAGGATGATGAAGATAATGATGCCCACGACCAGATTGTTGCCCACCACAAACTGGCCGAACGTCTGAATCACCTGGCCGGCATTGCCGTCCAACAGGATGAGGCGAGTGGCCGTGACCTCCAGCGCCAACCGAAACAGCGTGGTGAGCAGCAGGAGGCTCGGAAACACCGACAGCTCCAACACCTGGCGCACAAACATGGTGGACACCAGCACCGTGATCGCGAGCCCAATATTCAAGATGAGGAACACGTCCAACAGGGCGGCGGGAATCGGAATGACCAGCATGAGCACCGCCACCACGGCCCC
>JAJYPH010000157.1 GCA_021795575.1 Bacillota bacterium | reverse complement strand
CACTACGCTCTCTTGCTACGGGGGATCCTCGTCAGGATTGATGGCCACGCGGTCAGGCGAGGCCGGTGGGTGCGGCGGGCCCGCCGCATACCGGTCCGGGTGGCGGGCGTAGGCCGCGGCCAGGACGGCGGCCCGCTGCCGCTGGACGCGAGGCCCCTCGCACCGATGGACGACCGCTGGGGGCAGTCACCCGAGTCCGCTGTGCCGTGTTGCGTGTGGTACCCGTGAAAAAACTGCCGCACCCACCGGCGCGCGGCCGCGAGGCGGGGGAAGCGGGCCGGGAACTCGGGACGATACTGCAGCGTTTTGCACGGCGGTTCCGAGTAGGGATTGTCGGCGGACACGGGGCGGGCCGTTACGATGACGACCCATCGCGGTTCGGGAGCACGCCCATCCGGGCCGCGGCGCACCGCGTCTGGGCCTGTGGCCAGGCGGGTTGCCCGACGGTCTCCCCGTGACGTGCGGTCGCCGGCTCGTTCGCGGCGTGCGCCCCCGTCTTTGGGGCGGACCCGTGGTCTGGGACATCACCCCCGGTTCCCATCTCGGATCCCCCCGTGGGCCGCGTACCGCGAGGACTTTGCGCAGACCCCTCAGTGCGCGAGTCCGTCTCCCCGGCGTCTCCGCTTTGGGGGGCAGACTCCGCCTCCAACAATGGTGTCGCTGGCCTCTTGACGCGGCGAATGCCCTGTGCTAAAACGACGGCAAACATTGGCATTGATCTCCCCGAGGCCGCGCGGACGCAGGCCAGCAAGCTGGACAGACTTGTTGGTTGAAGGAGGGGAACCGCTATGGAGCGATGGGCTCCCTGGTGCGGTGCGGTCGCGGCGGACGCCTTGCTGGCGCCCTCGGGCCCCGTGTGGGCTCGCGCGGCCGAGTACCCACAGGTCACCTGGAAGCCGGGGACCGTCTCCAGTGGCTCCTACGCGTGGCACGCCGCGTTTTGGATTTATCCTGCCAATAACAGAGCGATAAACAACCATCATTATGGGCGCGAGTGCAAAAGTATCCGTTGCCGTCGCGGAGCAGTACCTCTACATGGGCACGTCCAACTCCTGTCGCGATCAGATCCCGGGTACGTCGGAGTTCACCATCTATCACGGAGGCGCCGCGGCACGAGGAGGAGTGCAACATGAGGAAATCACGCGGATGGGCCCTGGGCGTGCTGGCGCTGGTGGCGGCGGGCGCATTGGTCGGCGGCGGGCCTCCGGGGACGGGGTCCCGCGTCACTGCGGGCGGGGCCGCGAAGCCGCCCGTTGTCAAGCTCAGCGCGGTGGGCAATAGCCCCGTGCCGATCACGTGGGCCCAAGCCCGGGCCGCGTTCCCGAGGATGGCCCGCTGGCCGGGCTGGTTGCCGCCGGGCGTGGCGCATAGCTCCGTGTGGGACGATCGTAACGGCGCCATCGACGCGTACTGGATGGGGCCGCACTATAAGTGGACGCTTGACGTGACGGAGTACCCCGGCACCGAACTCGACATCGTCGCCCCCCACCAAACCTCCGGCACCGTCGGGGGGACCCCGGCGCTGATTGCCGACTGGTACGCGACCCCGGGTGGGGCGTACATTACCAACATCGCCTTCGCGCTCGACGGAAATACCTATGACGTCAACGGCATCAATCTCTCGTTGGCCGTCGCGGAGCACGTGGCCGTGAGCCTCATCCACCCCTAACGGGGGCAGGCGGGGGACGACGGCGGGTGAGGCACCGCGGCGGCCGTCCGGGTCGGTGAGCGAGTTGGTTGCTGGATTCGGACGGGTACCCCCGCCCCCCAGACGGCGTTCGCTCCGGGGCACCGTCTGGGGGGCGGGCTCTACGTCTATACCTGTGGGATCTCGGTCTCCGGGAGGAAGCCGAGCAACGGCGAATGCTGGTACGTCGGCGGGCGAGTGCGCGGCGAGCCCGTCCTGATTCGGGTTGCAAGGATCATGGATCACCATCCCCCGATAGTGCTTACGGGCACCGTGGTGGAGACGGCCAAAATCGTCCACGACGTAGCGATGCTGGTCTTTGACAAAGGTCTGGAGGCGGGAGCACCGGCACAGCGGGCTGGGGTGGCTCCCGCCGGTGGTGGTGCACCGCGGCGACGGGCCGGCAGTCCAGCGGCAGCGGGCCGCCGGCCTGGCGGCGACCTACGCCCGGCACCCAGAACGGTATGGGGCCGGCCCGCCCCAACCCCCGGCCCTGCCGGACCGCGTGGCGATCAGTCCCCCCGAGGATCCCCCGTAACAAGAGAGCGTGACTTTCCTGTGCTGATCTGTCCCCGGGGGCTTGACACCTACCGAACCGCATGTCCAGTTCTGCGGGGGGAGGTGGCCCAAGGTGTCAGGTCGCTTCACCGACAGCCACTGGCGCGAAAGGGCCCGCTCCTGCTATTGGTATTATGGCGAGCGCTTCGAGGGTGCTTTGTACCTACCTCTACACATGGCGGCGCTGGACGTGACGGGGGCCAGTGGCACCACCGTGCGGGCCTCGCGGCGCCCCCCCGGAAATCCGCTAGACCGGGACGGGTGACCTGCGGAAGAGATGTTGCTGCTTGGGGCGCGCAGCCGGAGACGGTCTCGCCCCTGGTCTTGGTGTAATGAAGGCAGGCGGACTGTTGCGAATTGGGTGCGGACCAGGAGGCCGTCTCGGGGTGAGCCGATGACTGACCGGAGCCAGCAAATTCTCACGCAGCCGATGTCTTTGTCCCCTATGGAGCGGGCTGAGTTGGTGGAAGAGCTGTTGGCCACTTTGGATTTTCCGTCCCGCCCGGGGATTGACACCGGATGGCGTGCCGAGGCAGAGTCCCGGCCGCCGTAGGCGCCCCGGAGGGGTCGCCGGAACTCTGGCGAGGGACGACCGGACTCAAGAAGCGGGGCGGCAGGCGGGAAGCCGTCAGCGCTAGCCCACCACATTCTCCGGCGGGCACGGTCTACCAGGACCTCGTTGCGGACTACTCCGACCAGCGGGACCGTGCGGCGGGAAACGCGGCGCCTCGAGGCGTTGGGGTATCGCGTGACCCTCGCACCCCGGGTCCCGCCCGCCAGCTGACCGCGCCGACCGTCGTCGCTAATGGTAGTGTATCGGAGATCAGGAGGTCATTAGCGGTAGTGCGTCCCACTTGTGTTTTGAGGGAGGCTGCGGAATGCCACCCATCGGAGCGAAGTCAGAGAACTGTGGCACCCGCGTGATGACCGCCTTCGCCTGGACCTGGCCGCTGGTGGCGGCGTGGTCCCCCCTCGCGGTGTGGGTGGGCATGCTGGCCGGGCCGAGCTTGTCGTTTCTCCCGGAGGGCCCCGTGCTGCTCAGCCTTGCTGTGGGGGTGGCCAGCGGTGGCGCGCTTATGTGGCTGGTGCTGGCACGGACAGGGTCCGGGACGGCGTCAGGCCGATCGCCGACCTCCTGGACCGGGCGCGCCCTCTGGCTGACTGTTGCCGCCCTCGTCGGCGCGGTGGGGGCGGTGTGGACAGGCCAGTCCCTCAGTGTCTGGGGGCTCTACTTGGGGTCGCATGCCGCCGCCGTCACGGTGGTGGGAGTGATCGTGGTCTTGGGGCTGGCGGTTCTGGTGGCCCGGGCCGTCCTGCGGAACCGGGCAGAGCTGGTGGTGGCCAGCGGCTTGGTGGTGCTGCTGGCCTGGATCGTCATCGTGGCCCTCTTCCCCTGGTCGTTCCGCGACCCCCTCACATTCAACCGGTCCATCGCCTTTGTCTGTCCCTTTTGCCGCCTCCCCTACCTCACCCTTCCCGCTCCGGGATTCGGCGGGATCGTGGATGTGGCCAGTCTGGGCTTCGCCGCCATGCTGCTCATCACGCCCTGGATCCTGGACACCGGGCGACCCCGGCAAGCCGCCCGACCGCTCGCGACCGCCCTCGTCGCCAGTGCGATCGTGCTGGGGCTCTTGGTGGTGGGCACCGAGCTGGGCTCCATGTTTTACGAGCCGGGCCCGTCCCTCGTGGCGTCGGTCAACGCGTTGACCGGGTTCGTCGCGCTGCTGGTGGCCTTCGGCGGCGGCACGGCCCTATTGCTGGGCGTCGCGTGGGGGCGCGCCGCGGGGGCGATACCGGGGGCCCCCCGCCAAGCGGGCGTCATCCTGCTCGGGATCGCGGCGACGCTCGCGGCCGGGCTCTGGCTCTTCAACTGGCCGCTGTCCTCGGGCCGGCTGGCCAACGCCGATGTGGGCGCGCTGGCGGTGAGCTATCTCATTGCACCCTGGCTGGGCGTCCTCGCAGTCCGCGCCGTGCTTCGGCATCCCCCGGCATCGCGCGGGAGCATGGTGCTGGCCTGGGCAGCGGGGCTCGTCCTGTCCGCGCCCGCCATCACCGGGTGGAACCGCTGGGCCGGCGGGCCTTGGCTGCACGCCGTCCTGCCGGGCCTCGCCGTCCACCAGGCGTTGCGCCTGGACAGCGGGGGCTGGGCGCTCGCCCGACCGCCGTCCGGGGACGGGGCGCTCCTGGTAGGGTTGCTCGGGGCGGCGGTGGTGTATGCCGTGATCGGCGCCGTGGCGGGGAGGGCCTCCGCCACGCGAACCCCGGGCGCCGGGGCTTAGGAGCCGGTCGTCGCGTGGATCCGCCACCCAGCCCATCGCGGCGTCCCGGGCCCCTACCTTCCGCGACGCCCGGGAAACCCCACGAGGAGGACCGGTTCGCCGTCCACCGGCTCTTGCGCGCCCCCCGCGCGCTCACGAACGACGACAAGCGCCTGATCATTCAGAAACTGGTGGATCCGGATGGCGGGATTACCATTTCGGCGGATCGTGAGGTCGTCGTCCACTGGCTCCTGCCTGTGGGTGAGGCGGCCGCCCCTCCGACGCACGACTTCGTTGCGGACGCGTCATCCGCGACAAAACTCAGCTGACGACGATGATGCTGGCCGCCCCGAGCCAGTCCACCACTGCGGTGTTTATCGGCGCCGCGCTGGCGCTGACGCTGACGCTGTCGGCGCTGTTGGGCGTGGTGTTTGGCGAAGCCATCACGCGCGTGGTGCCCACCCAGGTGATTCACATGGTGGCGGGCGGCGCGTTTGAGGTGCTGGGGGCCCTGCTGCTCACGGGCAAAATGTAGGCGCCGCCGCCCTTTAGGCCGGCGGTCGTGCGGTCAGTGCCGTGATGAGCTGATACACAACCCGATTGGCCGGGAGTTCCATGTGAACGGACGCGGCCTGCCGCAGGATCGATCCGGTGATGGCCTCGATTTCGGTGGGACGGCCCGCCCGCACATCCTGCAGCATGGACGAGAGGTTGTCGCGGGTGGCGGTGGCCACGGCAACCGCCCGCGCCCCCGGGTCCTCCAGCGAATGCCCCAGCGCCGCCGCGACCGCCCCCACCTCCTCCGCCAACTGGCGCATCAGCCCGGCCGTGGGGACCGAGGCCGCCAGGCGGCCGTTCGGCCAGCCCAACAGCGCGGACAGCGGATTGATGGCCGCGTTGACGGCGGCCTTGCTCCACAGCGCCGTCGCGATGTCGGAGGTGGCGGACGCCTCCCATCCGGCCGCCCGGAGATAGGACGCCAGCTGGTCCGCCCGCGTGTCGGGGCCTCCCGTCGGGCAGCCCACCCACGTAGGTCCTGGGCCCAGATGCGCGATGGCGGCGGGCTCGGTGCGGGTGGCGGCCTGCTGCGTGACGGCGGCCAGCACCCGGTCCGCCCCCCACGTGGAAGCCGCCACGTCAGGCGCGTCGAGGCCATTTTGCCAGGTCACGACGGTGGTGCCCCTCGCCGCCCACGGGACCACGTGCGCCAACGCCGCCGCCAAGTCGTAGCTTTTCACTGCCATCACCACGAAGGCAGGCGGCCGAAGCGTCGTCACATCGGCCGTGGCATCTACGGGCACCGTTTTCACGCCCGTCGGCGTGGTGACCGCCACGCCCTGGCGCAGGGCCGCCACCGTCTCGGGGCGCCGCACCACGACAGCGGCCGGCACGCCGGCGTCGGTCAGGGCGGTGGCCAGCAGGAGCCCCATGGAACCGGCCCCCACCACCACCACGTCCGCGCCCTTCATGCCAACACCGTCCTTACGTCGTCTTCGTCCACCGCGAGGCAGCAGTTGTCCAGCAGCCGGGTGGTCCCAAAGCGGGCCGCCACCGCCACCAAGACCCGCCCCGCCAGGCGGGTCACGGGGGCGAGGGTGGCGGCGTCCACCACCACCGCGTAGTCGAGCTGCGCCAGCGGCTCCGCCTGAATGGCGGCCGCCAGCTCCGCCGCCACGCGGGCGCCATCGCGTTCGCCACGGCGGACCGCCTGCAGAGCCGCGTCCAGGCTCCGATGCAGCACGACCGCGGCCTGTCGCTCCGCTGGGGACAGATACACGTTGCGCGAGCTCAGCGCCAAGCCGTCGGGTTCGCGCACCGTGGGCACCACCACGAGCCGCGTCGGCCACAAAAGCTCCTGCAGCATCCGGCGCACCACCACCACCTGCTGCGCGTCCTTCTGCCCCAAGGCGATGACGTCCGGCGTCCAGAGGTTTAGAAGCTTCGACACCACGGTGGCCACTCCACGGAAATGCGTCGGGCGCACGGCGCCCTCGAGCACCTGATCAATGCCCTCCACCTGCACAAACGTGCTGGGGGGGATGGGATACATGACCGACGTGGCCGGGCAAAACACCGCGTCGACGTGCGCCGCCTCGGCCCACGCGCGGTCGGAGGCGAGCGCGCGTGGATACTGGGCAAAGTCTTCGCGAGGGCCAAATTGGGTGGGGTTCACGAAGATGCTGAGTACCAACCGGTCCACTTCGGGACGCAGCGCGTGCAGAAGCGCGACGTGTCCCCGGTGCAACGCCCCCATGGTCGGCACGAGCCCCAGCGTGTGCTGCTGTGCGCGCGTCTCGGCCACCAGGCGCCGGACGGCGTCCACGTCTTCAACCCACTGCATCAGGTGGGGGACGGGGGCGGGTGCCGCTTGACGAGGCGCTCCAGCACCAGGGGCTCCATCGAGAACGTGTGCTCGGCCGCGGGAAACACGCCCCCGCGCACCTCGTCGGCGTACTGGCGCAGGGCCGCCTCCATGGCTTGGCCGATATCGGCGTACTTTTTCGTGAATCGCGGCGCCCGGCCCCAGTACAGGCCCAGCATGTCGTGCACGACCAGCACCTGGCCGTCAGTTGCGGCGCCCGCGCCAATGCCAATGGTCGGGATGCGCGTCGCGTCGGTGATGAGCGCCGCCAGCGGCGCGGGCACCATTTCCAACACCACCGCAAACGCCCCCGCCGCTTCTAAGGCGAGGGCGTCCGTGTAAAGCGCCTCCGCCGCCGCTTCGCTGCGCCCCTGCACGGTGTAGCCCCCGAAGGCATACACCGACTGCGGCGTGAATCCCAGGTGCCCCATCACGGGAATGCCCGCATCCACCAGGCGGCGGACGGTGTCCGCGACCCGCGCGCCCCCCTCCAGCTTGACCGCCTGGACGCGCGCCTCGGTCATAAGCCGGCCCGCATTGACCAGAGCCTGCTCGGCCGACACATGATACGTGAGAAACGGCAGATCCGCCACCACGAACGTGTCGGGGGCGCCCCGCACCACGGCACCCGCGTGGCGCACCATGTCGTCCAGCGTGACGGACAGGGTGTCGGGATAGCCCAGCACCACCTGGCCCAGTGAGTCCCCCACCAGAATGAGGTCCACCCCTGCCGCCTCCGCCACGTGGGCCATGGGGAAGTCGTACGCCGTGGACATGACCCAGCGGCCGCCCTGCTTATAGGCGGTCAGCAGATCGCGCAGTGTGCGTCTCGCCAATCGAGTTCCCTCCCCTCCTGCCGCTTGATGCTGCTCGCTCTCGCTGGATCGGGCGTCCGTTCCGCAGACCGCCTACAGACGCCAAGGCACCTCCGCCAGTACGTAGGCATACACCGCCAGCACGGCGACGCCGTGGGCCACCTCGTCCGGGTCCAGCTTGTCCGGCGTGTCGGCCGCCGAGTGGTGGTACCGAAAGTACTGCTGCTGGTCGGACCCCAGGGAAAGCGTGGGCACCCCGTCAGCCACCAGCGGCGACACATCGGCGCCAGGCCCACCGGGCCCGGTGGAGAACGCCCCCCAGGGCGCCAGCAGCTCCGCGATGGCCTGAACGGGCGCGAGCGACGCTTCGGCTCCGTGAAATCCCATGCGCGTGGGCCGGAAGAATCCGGCGTCCGACTCCATCGCGATGACGTGGTCGGCCAGCTCCGACTGGTGGGCGGCGTGGTAGCCGCGGCCGCCCGCCAAGCCATTTTCCTCGTTGGTCCACCCCACCAGGCGGATGGTCCGGCGCGGCGCCAGCCCCAGCCGGCGCAGTACATTGAGCGCCTCCCACGCGGCCACAAAGCCGCCGGCGTCGTCCATGGCACCCTGGCCCACATCCCACGAATCGATGTGGCCCCCCAGCACCACCACCTCGTCGGGCCGTTCGGTGCAGATCGGA
>JAJYPH010000016.1 GCA_021795575.1 Bacillota bacterium | reverse complement strand
CCGCTACGCTGGCCAGCGCCGCTCGCAGCATGGCGGGCCGCTGATACGTCCCAATGATGACGCCGACCGGTGCGGGGCGGGGGCCGGTCATGCTCCGGCGCGCATCAGCGTGCGCCACCCCTGGCCCGCCACCTGCCGAAGGTAGTGCACCTCCTCGGGTCCGAGCCGCCACACCAGCACCCCGTAGGCCGCCAGGCCCGCGGCCATGACCACCACCAGGTCCGCGCCCTGCCACCAGACGACGTGGCCGGCGCTGGGCACGAGGCCGATGGTGGCGTGGTAGCCCACGTACAGGACGCCCGCCATCACCGCGCCGCCCAGCAGCGCCTTGCCCACCGTCGCCAAGAGCCGCATGCCGCCCAAGGGTCCCACCCGCCGCCGGAGCCGCCACAGCATGACGCCGGTGAACACCCACTGGGCAATCGAGGTGCCCAGCGCCAGCCCACCCTGCTTCAGCGGATGCACCAGCAGCAGATCCGCCACGATGTTGACCGCCACAGATATCAGCGCAAACAGCGTGGGCGTGCGCGTGTCCTTCAAGGCAAAGAAGGCACGCGGCAATAGCGCTCCGCCGGCGCTCGCCACCAGCCCGACGCCCAAAAACGCCAGCGCAAAGGCGGTGCCCGCCGTGGCCGTGGCGGTAAACGCGCCCCGTTGAAACACCACCCGCACGAACGGCGCCGCCAGCACGATGACGGCGGCGGCCACCGGCACGGTGACCAGCGTGAGCACGCCCAGCGAGCGGCGCACCGCCGACACAAATCCGGGCTGGTCGCCCTGCGCCGTGAAGCGCGACAGGGTGGGATACAGGACGGTGACCAGGGCGGTGACAAACAGCGACAGCAAAAGCCCATTGACCAACAGCGCGTAGTTCAAGTCCGAGAGGCTGCCGCTTTTCAGGCTCGAGGCCAACAGCCGGTCCACAATGAAACCGGCCTGGGCGACGAAGGTGGACAAAAACACCGGCAGCACCATCACCGCCATGCGCCGCAAATCGGGATGGCGGAAGTCGAGTCGCGGGTGAAACCGGAATCCGGCGCGCCGCAGCGCCACGCCCTGGACCACAACGTATGACGCCCCGCCCAAAAACGACCCCGCCGCCGCGGCAAAGATGGACCAATGGGACGCCAGGAGTGCAATCACCGCGATGAGAATCAGGTTCTGGGGAATGCCGACCGCTGCCGGCGCCGCGAAGCGGCGCTCTGACTGCAGAATGCCTTCCTGCACCCCTGCCAGAGCGATGAACAGCAGCGCGGGCAGCATAATCCACGTGAGTTCGAGCGTGAGGGTGATTTGGGGACGGGACAGGCACACCCGCGACACAAACCCCGGCGCGTACAGCGGCAGAACCGGCAGCGCCGTGGCAAATCCGACGGCCAACAACACCAGGAGCGCGAGAAACAGCGTGGTCAGCACCGTGTTGGCAAACACAAACGCCTGGGACTGGCCGTCCCGCGCGCGCACTTCGGTGTAGAGGGGGATGAAGCTGGTCGCCAGCGCACTGCGGAGCCCCGCAAACAGCACGCTCGGATACACGGTGGCCGCCACATAGCTGTCCGTCAGGCACGTCGCGCCGTACACGTCTGCCAGCACCAGCGTGCGGGCAAAGCCGGTGACCTTGCTCACCAGCGTGATCCCCGCCACCAGTCCCGTGGCTTTGACCACTTCTCTCCCGGTCAACCACTCACTCCTCGTTGGCCGCCTTCGGCAGCGGGGTCTTGCCGCCGATGATAGCGCGGGCCGGTCCCAAACGCCACGTGGCGCGGCCTTCTCGCGTGCAACCCGGGACGCATCGACCAGCGCTCGCCAGCGGTCAGACAACCTGGTGTCACCGGGCCCGACTCATCGCCGACGGGCGGGCGGCCGAGGAGCGTCTTCGCCCACGGCGCATCAACAGACGCCGGTGCCCGCCCTATGCTTCATAAGAACCTCGCCCCCGGTAGGGGCGGCGGGCGGGCAGCCTTCCGTTCGCACCGGACGGATCCCTGCCGAGACTACGGAGCCGTCGGTGATCCGCCTTCGCAAGAAGCCGGATGACTTCTTGTGGACAGCATGATGACGAGCGCCACCAAATCGCGACCCCCAGCATCCACACGACCAGGTGCATCGGCGCACCTCCGCTGCGGCTTGGCCGCACCGGAGATCCAGGGCCCCTGCGCCAGCGAGCACGGACTCAGGGGCCCACGTCCCCATGGGATCGTCAACACGGCTCTTCGTAGGGAACCCTTCTTCGACACCAATCGACAGCACCTGCTTGCGCCGTGCGGAAAATGCGAGATGACCCCTGCCGCCTCGGAGAGGCCCCACGCGGCAGCCTGGGAAGCGCTGCGAGGGCTCGTCTCTGCGTCTGGCGGCCGTGGCCATCTACGGCAGCACGGTACTGCGTGAGGGCCGGCATCGCGCTTAGCAATTCCCGGACCCGCCGACCACAAGACGCCGTGAATCAGTCTCGCCCCCTTGACATCACCGAGCCCTTCCCGTAGCCTTTCTCCCTAGGGTGCTTGGGGACTACCCATCGCCCCTTGTGTACGTGCCGGCAGCACCGTGGTGTTTTAGCAGAAGGAGAGCCGGCTTTTGACACAGCGATCCGCTACGGGACTTGGGATGTCTCGCGATAACTTGCTTCTGGAAGCCTTAGTGCATTGGTTGACCCCACCCCACGACATCGGCCAGATGGTCGTCCTGTATGCCAAGCCAACCGACGACCGCGGCGACTCTGCCGGTTCCTGGATGGAGCGCGTGGGCTTGGCGGGCGCGCGGGCCGAGTGGCCGGGCGCCACCTTGTGGTGGCCTGACACCCTGACCCCGTGGAGCTACGGCGGGTCCGCGTGGATGCAGGGGCAAATCGTGGTGGTGGCCATGCCCCAGGCGATGCCGCCGGCGGCCGCCGTCTTTGACGAGCACACCCCCCTTCCGCCGGGCCTTCGTCATGCGATCTGGGTCCCGATCCGGTCGTACGCGGCGGTGGCGGGCGTGTTCACGGCGGAGTGGTCTGCCGACGGCTCCACCCGGATCGGCCAAGCGGTCGCACACGCCGAGCGCGAGGCGAGCCGCCGCGAACGGCGGCGGCACCGAGCCGGCTAAGCACCGATCGGCGTCTTGTGATAGAATGCACAAGGAATCAGCGATGCTATGGTCGCCGAGTTGCCCGCCGTACGCGGGCAAGCGGGGGATTCTTGGCTGTCCGAATGGGCAGCCTGGGGGCGAATGCGAGTACGCAGGGGCAAGCTTCACTGCCCCAGCCCGACAACTAACCTCGTAGGCGTGGGGAAGCTCCGCGCGGGCTGGGCCCGCTCGTTTCGTTCGTCCCTTGGCGTCCATATTGTCGCATCCAACCCAATTATGCTGGGGGTGAGGCGATGACCGACGCCGATATGGCGTCTCCTGTGGGCGACACCGACGCCATCTTGGAGTTTCGCGGCGTCACCAAATCATTTGGCGGGCGTGCACCGGCCGTGCGCCACTTCACGCTGTCGGTGCCGCGCGGCCAGCTGGTGGTGCTCATCGGCCCGTCGGGGTGCGGCAAAACCACGACCCTCCGCATGGTGAACCGGCTCATCGAGCCGACGGACGGCAGCATCTGGCTGGAGGGGCGGAACTACAAAAGCTACAACCCGGTCGAACTGCGCCGCCGCTTGGGGTATGTCATTCAGCGCATTGGGCTCATGCCCCACCTGACGATCGGGGACAACATTGCGTTTGTCCTGCGCCTGTTGGGCCAAGCGCCGCAAGCCCGCCGGGCCCGGGCGTCCGAGCTCCTGGAGATGGTGGGACTGGACCCGGCGGAATATCTCGACCGCTATCCCACGGAGCTGTCGGGCGGCCAGCAGCAGCGCATCGGCGTGTTGCGCGCGCTGGCGCACGACCCCGACATTATCCTGATGGACGAGCCGTTTGGGGCCCTGGACCCGCTCATGCGCGAGCAGCTCCAGGAAGAGTTCAAGCGCCTGTTGCGCACGGTGTCGAAAACCATCGTGTTCGTCACCCATGACATGGATGAAGCGCTCTCGATGGCCGACGTCATCGTCCTCATGAAAGATGGCGCGATCGTCCAGGTGGCCCCACCCGAAGAGATGCTGCGCCACCCGGCCGACGAATTTGTCGCGAGCTTCATGGGGCGCCACCGGGTGCTGCGCCAGGCGAGCGAGGTGTCCGTGGCGGACGTCATGATCGCCAGCCCGGTCATGACGCCGGAGGCGAGCGGCCTGGCCCGCAGCCTGGAGCTCATGCGGCGGCGCCGAGTCAACTCGCTTTTGGTCCACGACGCGGGGGGCCACTATGTGGGTGTGGTCCGGCAGTCCGAGCTGCAGGACCACATCGAGGCGGGGGATCAAAGTCCGGTGGGCAGCTTGGCGGACCGGACGGCCGACACGCTGGCTCCTTCGGACTCGGGCCTCACGGCCATGCATCAGCTGCTGAGCCATCAACAGCTGGACAGCCTGCCGGTGCTGGACGCGGACGACCGCATTGTGGGGCTGGTGACGCGTGGGACGCTGGTGGGCCTGCTGGGCGATGCCCTCAGGGTGGCGGCCGACGTGCAGGAGATCCGGGCCGAAGCCGCCAGCGCCCCGGCCGGGGAGGTGGCGCGATGACCCTCTTCCTGCACACCTATCAATTCTTCACGCAGCACCCCGGCACCATCTGGCGGCACACGCTGCAGCAGCTGTACCTGGTGGCCATCCCGCTGGCCGCCGCCATCCTGGTGGCCGTGCCGCTCACCATGCTGGCCACGCGGGTCCGGCGACTGTACGGCCCGGTGATGGGGTTTGCCAACGCCATGCAGACGATCCCGAGTCTGGCGCTGCTGGCCCTCATGATCGCGATTGGGCTCGGCATCGGCGTACTGCCGGCCGTGCTGGCGCTGTTTCTCTACGCGCTCATGCCCATCGTCCGAAACACCTACGTGGGCATCATGGGGGTCGACCCTGGGGTCAAAGATGCCGCCCGCGGCATGGGCGTCACCAGCTGGCAGCTGCTCTGGATGGTCGAGATGCCGCTGGCGCTGCACGTCATCATCGCGGGGATTCGGTCCGCGCTGGTGGCCACGATTGGGTTTGCCACCCTCGCCTCCCTGATTGGGGCCGGGGGACTGGGCTCGCTCATCATGGAGGGCATGGGGCTGGCGAGCAACTCCATTGTCCTGGCCGGTACGATCCCGGCCATCGTGCTGGCGTTTTTGGCCGAGGGGCTGATGAGCCGGGTGGAGCGGGTGCTCACCCCGCGCGGCCTGCGCGTGTAAGGCGCGCGCCGGCAGCCCGACCAGGACGCCACGAACCGCGTCGGACGGACTCGACGCGGGAATTTCCCCCGGATGGGGTTCTGTTGAGGAGGTTGACATGCGTATTTTAAGCAATCACGCGGGACATCCCGCCAAATGGGCCATGGGTGCCGCGATGTCACTGGGTTTGGTGGCCACGCTGGCGGCCTGCGGCAGCAGCTCGGCCGGCGGCAAGGTCACCCACATTCAGATGGCGGCGCAAGACTTTGCCGAGCCGCGCATCGACGACTGGATTGTCAAAGACCTGATCCAGGCCAAGACCCCCGTCACGGTCAGCATCTCCTACACCACCGGCGCGTCGGGCCTCCTGCACACACTGCTGCTCAAAAACTCGATTCAGGCGTACGTGGGATACGACGGCACCGAATTCACGGGACCCTTGCACCAAGCGTACACCGGCAAGTGGAAGGGCCATCCGAACGCGGTGTCGGCCTACGTGGTGAGCCAGGAGCAGAAGAAGTGGGGGCTTTGGGTGTCGCCCTCGCTCGGGTACCAGGACACCTATGCGCTCGCGGTCAAGTCCAGTGTCGCCAAGAAGTATCACCTCACGACCGACGCCCAGGTGGCCAAGTATGCTCCGCACTGGACCATAGGCACCGACCCTACCTTCCAGCAGCGGGTCGGGGATGGGTACAAAGCGTTTACCGCCGCGTATGGGCTGCACTTCAAGTCGGCGAAGGCGATGGACTACAGCCTCATGTACGAGGCGCTGGCGCAGGGGTCCATTCAGGCGGCGGTGGCCTACTCCACCGACGCGCGGCTCACCAAGCTGCATGAGACGCCGCTCAAGGATTCCAAGCACTTCTTTCCGCCGTATCATGGGATCGTGATCATCCAGAGCAAGATCGTGAAGGAGTGGCACCTGAACAAGGTGCTGGCGCCGCTCATGGGGCTCATCACCACCAAGGACCAAACGCAGATGAACTACGACGTCGAGGTGCTGCACCAGTCGCCCCAGACCGTGGCCAAAAACTTTTTGGTCAAGCACGGGCTCATCAAGAGCTGACACCCCCGACCAGAGACCCACGTCAAGAGCGCCGGTGTCCCAGCGGCACCGGCGCTCTGGGCGCCTCGGTCAGTGGGCGCCCCGCTGCTGCACCACCACGGGGATGGTGCGCAGAAGAATCTTCAGGTCCAGCAACAGGGACCAGCGGTCGATGTATTCAATATCCAACGCCACCCACTCCTGAAAGTCCTGGATCTCGTTGCGGCCCGATACCTGCCACAGCCCCGTGATGCCCGGCCGCACCGAGAGGCGCTTGCGGGATCGGTCGCCGTATTGCGTGACCTCTTCGGGCAGCGCCGGGCGCGGGCCCACTAGGCTCATCTGCCCCCCCAGGACATTGAACAACTGGGGCAGCTCGTCGAGCGACAGCCGGCGCAGCGCGCGGCCGGTGGGGGTCACGCGCGGGTCGTCGGGCACCTTGAACACCGGGCCCGACATGATGTTCAAGTGTCGAAGCTGATCCTGCTGCCGCTCCGCGTCAGGGATCATGGTGCGAAACTTGTAGCACCAGAACTGGCGGCCGTTCAAGCCGACCCGGCGCTGGCGAAACAACACCGGCCAGTGGGGCTCTCGCCACTTCAGCACGACGGCGATGCCCACCAAAAGAGGCGACAGCAGCGCGGTCAGCACCAGTGCACCAACAAAATCAATCATCCGCTTGATGACCCACCGGGCGGTGGGATGCGCCGGCGAGGGGTTCACCACCAGCACGGAGTTGCCATAAAAATTATAAAGTTGCGAGCGGCTCGCCATGGCGCCCACTTCGTCCAGCAGCAGGCGCACCTCTTTGCCCTGGACCTCGGCCAGGCGAATGGCGCCGCGCAAAACCTGGTCGTCCAACGGCAGCGCCAGTACCACTGAGTCCACCACCCGCGTCTCCAGCCACTCGGCGAGCTGCGACAGCGCCCACTGCCCCGCGCTGTCATCGCCGAGCGGCACCGGGGCCAGGGCGGCCACCCCCATCCCGGCTTCGGGTATCGCGTTTAAGGTTTCTCGAAAGACGTTCAGCCGCGAGGGGTAGCCGATCAGGACCAGCTGGCGGTGGTCGGCGCCCGTACGGCGAAAGCGCGCCAGGCTCACTTTGGTCGCCGTGTGCACCACGCTTTGCAGCACGAGCGCCGTGAGCGGCCACAGGACGAAAATCAGGCGGGAAAACCAGGTGGCCTTCAACGCAAACACCAGCACGGCGATCCCCGCGCCCAGCTCCACATTCGCCAACAGCAGCATGGCCAGCTCGGCGGGCAGCTGGTTCCACCGGCGGCTGTAGCCGCGAAAATTTAGCTTCAGACCCAGCCAGGCCGCTCCCAGCACCAGCAAGGACCAGCTGAAGTAAAAGCCCAGGAGTTGAACCGTGGCCAGGCGGGGGTTGAACTGAAAGTAGAAGTGCACCACCAGCAGGTAGGCCACATAGGCCATGCCGGTGTCCACCAGCACGGACAATTCATCCCAGCGATCTGTCCACGCTTTGAACATGCTTCGCCCCCCGGCCTGAAGTGCCTCATTATAACCCTGGGAGCCGATCCTGACTACGGGGGTCGACCAGCGCGGCTGACATGCGGCGGCCCACCGCCGACGGAGAGCTGGTCGGCGGACCGCGAGCCTCCCTCCAGCGAGCGCAATCGTGCGCCTCCCCCGCCCCAGACGCGGACGACCAGCGTGGGGCGTGACCACGCGTCTCGCCGGCCAGCGGTCCCGCCCCCAGGCGACGCTGGGGCGGCGGGAACTTGCCCGGCCATGCACGCCCGCACCGCGGATGCCCCCCGGGCCCAGAAGGCCCAGGGAAAAGGCGCGGACGTTGCCCGCGCCTTCCACGATTCGGATGCCAGAAGCGCTTCTCTTATCCCTGCCCGGTCAGCGTCGGCATCAGGAAGGTGCCATAGCCGTACTGGGGGTTCTCCAGGTTGATCCCCAGCTGGTACGTAAACGTGTCGCTCGACTGGATCGCCATGTTCAAGAAGTAGAACTGGGCCCACACGGACATCGTCGGATAGGCGGTGATCGAGGCGCCGCTGTTCCAGACGAGGGCTGTTTGTGTCGTGACGTCCGTTGCGCTCCCCGAGGCCCATCCGTTAAAGTCCTGGAAGACCGCCGGGTTCACCACCGCACCCAGGTCGACGGATCCCGAACTGGTGCTGGTGGCCGCGCCGAATTGGTCGGCGCTGGCGCTGGTGCCAGCGAAGTTCACCGCAAAATCTGCCTCTCCGTCCCCGCCGTAGGTCTCGGCGGTGCCGTTGGAGACGATCCACACGTTGGCACTGGTTTGGCCCACGGGAATGGCGGCCGTGACCCCCGACTGCGCGGCGATCCCCCCCAGCGTGGTTTCCCAATAGAGTCCGCTGGGCAGCGTGGGCAGGGCCACGACGGCACTGGTCGCGCCGGTGACCGGCACCGGGTTGCCCCCCGCGTCCACGTTCACAACCTGCAGCTCCGCCGGGCTACTCGCCGGCGCCCTCACCTCGTTGGTGCTGGACAGAACCTGGCCGTTCTGCTCGATCAGGGGAAACACCGTCGCGGAGCCCGGCACCACGGTGATGGCTTGTGTGACCGGAGGCACGTTGGGCTGCCCCAAGTCCGTGAACGTCAGCGTCGCGGTGCCCGTCTCAAGGGCCGTCACACTGTACGACGCCGGTGCCTGGTTGTTGACGCTGATCGGGCTCTGCACGGCAAGCACACGGGGGTTGGACGACGTCACCTGGATGACGCCGTAGGTGTCGTCCACACCCAACGCGTTGTTAAGCGACACCGTGCCCTCCAACACGGTCCCCGCCAACGTGCGGGCCGGCACCGACGACAGCACCATAGCCGAGGGGTAGGCACTGGGGCTTACGACCGTGAACATCTGTGAGTAGCTGCGATTCGTTTGAGCGATGACCGGCAGGTATCCCCCTGCGCGGCCCGAAACCCGAACCTGGGCGGACTGACCCGCGGGGACGCTGTTCACCGTGGCGGTAATTGTGGCAATCCCTTGGGGGTTGGTGAACGCCTCGTACGTGTCGGACGGTACGCTGGCGTGGTTCGGCAGGGCCAGCACCTGGCCGTAGAGCAACGTGAACCACAGGGGCTGGCCCGGCGTCGCCACGGGGTTGCCGTTCTGATCCGTCAGCTGCGCCCGCAGTACCACGCTCTGGCCCGGTAGCACGGAGTCCACGGTATCGAATGTCCCGTACTTGTTGTCGCTGCCGACCGGCAGCATTTCTCCGTATCCTGGCGCTCCCACCATGTAGGTGTACGTGGCCGTGGCTACCGCGATGGACGTGTTCGTGTCGGTGACCGTCAGCGTGGCCGGGCTGCTCTGATACGTGGTGTTTTCCACCGTGAAATGCCCGACGCCGTTGGTGATGGTGATGTTCGCCAGGCTCGACGCGGCCGCGAGGTTGTTGGGGCCGGCCCCCATCTCCAGGTTCCCTGACGTGGTGCTCACGCTTAGGGTGCTGCCGTGGGCCCCCGATCCGCTGCCGGTGGAAGCCACGTTCCCGCTCGCGTCTTCAACTGTCACGGTGTACGTCGTATACGTGAGCCCAGTGGCCGAAAGCCCCATACTGGACGAAATGGCAAGCTGGGTCGGGTTGCCGGCCTCATAAAGCGTGATGCCCACCGGCGTCGCTGGCGCCAGGGGGTCGCCGGACACCGGTGTGGCGTTCACCGTCACCGTGCCCGAGCCGCGCTGCGCGGTGTACACCGGCACGGTGTAGGTGCCCGAGTTGCCCGGGTCCAGCGGCACCACATCGCTGGTCACGGTGCTGGTGGCGCTGAACGACCCCGAGCCCGTAAGTGTCAGGTCCGCGTAGTACGTGTTGCTGGCGGGCCGGTAGGCGTCTCCCGCCTGGTCCACCACGCTGGCGGTGATCATGGCCGTGTTCATCGCGTTGTTGGAGAGGCCAGACACGTTGCTGGTGAGGAACAGGCCGGCGGCCACCGGCGCCGCCGCGCTGACCGTCGCCGTGGCGTTGGCGTAGTTGACGTTGGCCACCAGGCTCTGGCCCGACACGCCCCCGGCGCTGCCCACGGCCGTCGTGAGATTGCCGGCAACCAGAGACACCGAGCCGCCGGCGTCAGCCGTCGGCACGCTGAACGCCACCGTCGCCTGGCCGTCGGTGACGGTGGCCGAGCTGGCGATGCGGCTCTCCCCGTGCGGCACGTGCAGCCCGCCCGTGTTGCTTATTCCGAGCATTCCGCTGAAGTTCGCCACCCGGTCGCCATGGCGGTCCTCCACCGTGTAGGTGACCGAGCCCGTGGCCTGGCCATCCGCCACGACGGTTTGGGTGGAGGGACTCACGACCACTTGGGCGGCCGTCCCGTAAGCCACCTGGCTGCCCACGTTGCTCTCCAGGGCGCCATGCGGATTGTTGGCGGCCAAGGGGCTTTTCACATACGCCACGTACCTGTACGTGCCCGACTGACCCGCCGTGAACGTGAACGTGCGGCTGCTCTGGTAGGAGCCGCTCTGGGTCCACGTGCCGTCGGGCGCTTGGTACCAGAACTGATACAGAGCCCCGAAGATGCCGGTCGCGGTGGCGGTCAGCGCGACCGACTGGCCCTTGGCCACCTCACCGCTGGCGCTGGATGCGACCGAGACGGTCGACCCGTTGAACACGGCGTCCGGCAGCGTGGTCTGGGCCATGTTCCAATCACCCGCCGCCACCTGCGCCTGGTCCATTACCTCCACGGCCACGAGGTAGTCTCCGGCCGACGGGGTGGACAGGGTAAACGTATGGTTCGTCGAATAGTTCTGCATGTCCGTCCACTGTCCCGTGGGCGACTCCACCCAAAACTGATACTCCGGGGTGCCGCCGGGGTCGGTCGCGCTTGCGGTGAACGTGGCGCGGCCGTTCGTGGGATGAATGGGGCCACTGAGCGTCACCGAGCCCGGGGTGACGGTCGGGGCACTGTGGGCAAACACCGCCGTCGCGGGCAAAATCGACATCCACGCCAGGGACGACGCCATCGTGAGGCCGGTGAGCACTTTGTGGTTCCGAGGCGATGACATGGAAATCCGACCTCCTTCGTGACATTTTGTGCCATGCCGAGACACACCGCACCCTGACAAGGGGGTGGGTTCCGGATGCATTGGTTGGATGGGAATCCATCTCAACGATCCGGGTTTCGCCCCGCTCGTCGAAATTCCTGCTGCTTCGCCCCGGCCACGCGCGTTGGGCGGCGACGCGGGCCCGGGCCGTGCTGATGGCCCAACCTGCTATAATGCGGGGCGACACAGGCGACAGGGGGGCCCCGCATGCCGGATACCGCGGTGATCTTGGGAGGCGCCGGATTCATCGCCAGCCATCTGGTGGACCGGCTGGTGGCCGAAGGCCAAAACGTGGTCGTGCTGGACAACTTCTGCACCGGGTCCCGCGCGAACCTCGCGGACCATCTGGCGCACCCGGACCGGGTGCGCATTATCCAGCAGGACGTGAGCGAGCCGTTCACCGCCGAAAGCCTCGGGCTGGCCGACGCCGCCACGGTGTATCAGATGGCGTCGCCCGCCAGCCCGGTGCACTATCGCCGGCTCTCGCTGGAAACGCTGACCGCCAACGCACTCGGCACCCTCGGAGGGCTCACCCTGGCCCAGGCACTGCACGCCCGCTTTGTGCTGGCGTCCACGTCCGAGGTTTATGGCGACCCCGAGATGTCTCCCCAGCCGGAAACCTACTGGGGACGCGTCAACCCCATCGGGGAGCGCGCCTGCTACGACGAGGGCAAGCGCTTCGCCGAAGCCCTCACCATGGAGTGGCATCGGCGCCACCAGCTGGATGTGCGCATCCTTCGCTTCTTTAACTGCTACGGCCCCCGCATGCAGACCGAGGATGGGCGCGTCGTCCCAAATTTTATCTCGCAGGCGCTGGCGGGCGAGCCGCTCACGGTTTACGGGGATGGGCATCAGACGCGCAGTTTCTGCTACGTCTCGGACGAGGTGGACGGCATTTATCGCGCGGCCACGCTACCGGACTTGGGGGGGCTGGTTTTCAATATCGGCAACCCCGAAGAGCACACGATTCTTGAGTTTGCCCAGATCGTGGCGGAGGTGGCGGGCGTCCCGCTCACCACCGTGGGCAAGCCGCTCCCCCCGGACGATCCCACCCGCCGCCGGCCGGATATTGCGCGCGCGCGCCGTCTCTTGGGCTGGGAGCCCGAGGTGTCGCTCCGCGACGGGCTCCTGCGCACCATCACGGAATTTCGGGCCCGGCCGCCGGCGTGAAACTTGTCGTCACCGGCGGCGCGGGCTTCGTCGGCACGCACGTGGTGCACGCCGCCCGCGCCCTGGGGCACGAGGTCGTGGTGGTGGACCGACTGGCGCCCGGACCCGCCCGGCCGCTGCCGCCGGACGTCCATCTCATCGCGGAGGACGTCCGCCACCCGCGCCGCATTGCCGCGCGGGTGGGACGGGCCGATGTGGTGATGCATCTGGCGGCCGACGCCTCGGTGCCCCACGGAGAGCGGGCGCCGTTGGCCATGGCGGAAGACAACGTGGCCGGCACCGCTGGAGCCCTCGAGCTGGCGGAGGCGGTGCAGGCGCGCCAGTTCCGCTTCGTCTCGTCCGCCGCGGTCTACGGAGACCCGGGTCCGCGCCTGCCCTTGCACGAGGGCGCACCGCTGGCTCCTTTGTCCTTCTACGGCTGGTCGAAATGGGCGGGCGAAGCGTGGTGCCGCCGCTTTGCCGAAACCCGAGGGCTCGCGCTGGTGATTTTCCGCCCCGCCAACATCTATGGCCCCGGACAGAACAGCAGCGGAGAAGGGGGCGTCGTCGCCCGGTTCGCCGAGCGGCTCGCGTCCGGAGCCCCGCTGGTGCGGGAAGGTTCGGGGGAACAGGTGCGCGACTACATCCATGTGCGTGACGTCGCCACGGCGCTGCTGCACCGCCTCGGGGATCCGGTGCCGCCCGCCGGGGACGCCGACGCCTGGCTCTTCAATGTCGGGAGCGGCGTCGGCGTCACGGTCAATGCGCTGGGGGCGGCGCTGGCGGCCATTGCCCAGCGCCCGCTGGTGTGGGAGCCGGCGCCGCCGCGTCCCGGCGACATTTTTGCCAGCGTGTTTGACACCGCCCGCCTCACAGGCTGGGGCTTTTGCCCGACCGTGCCCCTGCCGGAGGGACTCCGGGAGACGTGGGAGGCCCTGGGCGCGCGGTGAACATGCTGTGGCTGAGCGGGACGGACGCCGGTGGCGACACGGGGGTGGTGGCCGACGCCATCGCGGCGGTGTGGCGCAGCCAGGGGCACCGCCTGGTGCACTGGCCCCTGACCGGCGGGCGGCTCTACACCCCGACCGCGTTTGACGAGCAGCGCCCGCCCCTTTCTCCCACCGCCCGCCCGCCCGGCCGCCTCGCGCTCCTGGGCGCCCTGCGGCGCACGCTCTCGGCCTTTGACGCGGTCATGGTGGAACAAGACCTGGACACGGAATTTCGCGTACTGGAGGTGCTGGGCACCACCCGCCGCACACCGCGCCGCTGGCTCCTGGCCCGGTGGCCGCTCGGATCGTACCTGGCAGGGCGCGGAGAGCATGTGAGCCGCCGGCCGCGCCGGCAGGCCGAGGTGCTCTACCCGCACTTTCACGCCATCTTCACGCTCGTGACCGGCACCGCCGACGACCTGCAGGCCCAATTCGGGGTCCCTCAGCGGCGCCTGATCACGCTGCCGTGGCCCCTGCCCGCCTGGGCTACGCCGACCGGGGCGGCCGAGCCGCTCCCGCGCGTCGTGACGTGGGGCGAGGCCACGGGCTTAAAGGGCATCGAGGTGCTGGTCCAGGGACTGGCGGCGCTCGGGCAGGAGGGCATCCCGGCCTCGCTGGTCATGGTGGGCGGCGGCCCGCGAAGCCAAGAAGTCACGCGCGTGGCGGAGGCCCTCCGGGTGCCGGTCACCATCCTGCCTCCCTCCGGCGCCACGTTTCGCGAGGTGGCGCGGGGCGGCGTGTTGCACGCACCGCAGTGGCTCGACGGCACCGGGGTGGACTTGGTCCTGGGGGCGGCGGCCGGGCTGCCGCTCACCGCCGTGGCGGCGCCGGAAGCGGCCGCCGAGCTGCTGGCGCAGGGGAGCCTGGGACGCTTGGTGGGACTCGGAAGCCTGCTGTCGCTCACCGCCACGCTTGCTCCCCTCCTGACGGACGCCACGGCCTGGTCCGGGTATCACCGGGCGGCGGGGATCGTGGCGGCCCAGCATACGGTGGACCAGGTCGCGGGCCACTGGGCCCGGGGGCTCGCCTACGCCTCAGACGAAACCTAGCGCGGACAGGACCTGCTGGGCGCGCGCGTCCCAATTGTGCTGCTGGGCCACGAGGTGCAGGGCGGCCGCGCTCATGGCCGCCAGGCGCTCGGGACGCGCCCAGAGCGACAGAATCGCCTCCGCCAAGCGCCCCGCATCCGGCGGCACCGGGATCCCGACGCCAGCCGCCACCACCAGCTTGGACGTTTCGGACGGCCCGGTGGCGATGACGGGCAACCCATGCGACAGATAGTCAAACAGCTTGATAGGCAGGGCGAGCCGGGTATAGGCGGTATCCCGGCGCGGCACCAACGCCAGCGCGCTGCTCCAAAGCCAGGGGTCCAGCGCCTCCCCCGCTGCCGTCACCAGGCGGCATACCGGGGACCGCTCCCGCGGCGCCTCGCTGGGCCGCGTGACCAGCACCAATTCGGCATCGGGATGCCGCCGGGACACCAGCGTCATGGCCGCCGCCGCCGTGTCCACGCCGTCGTAGGGTCCGTTGGCCCCGACATACACGACCCGATGGGGATGGCGCACGACGCCTGCGGGCGGCCTCGCCACGGTGCCGGCGGGCGGCAGCAGCTGGCGCTCCGGGTGGGGAAACAGATCCGCCAGCCCATCCGTGGGGAAAAACAGCACGGTGGCGAGCCCCCGGTAGCGCCACGTAGTGAGCGCATAGGCGCGCGCCATCGCCCATTCCTTCGGGTTCGCCGGAGGGTAAAGATCCGGGAAGCGCTGGTACGCATCGCGGATGTAGATGCCCAGGGGCAGCCCGCGGCGGCGAATCGCCCGCAGCAGGGTGTGGTCCGCCAGGGTCATGGTGGACGTGCCGGCCTCGAGGTACACCCCGTCCACCTGTCCGAGGCGTCCTGCGGCCAGAAAGGCCCGGATCCACTCCGCCCGATCCCCCCGGGTCCCCGACAGCGCCGTCACCGACGCGCGGCGTGCCAGCGCGTCCGCCATCGCCCACGTGCGCACCACCGGCGCCCGGTCCCGAGGCTCCAGCGGATAGTGGCCCAGAAGCAGGATGCGCGGGCGCCTCACGAGGGCGCCAGCCCCTCGGTCCACCGCTGCATGATGCGCTCCCACGTGTAGTACTGCTCCACAAAGCGCCGCCCCGACTGGCCGAGCCGCTCCCACGCGTCGTCGGGCACGTCCGCGTAGCGCGCCACCGCCGCCGCCAGCGCCGCGCCGTCTTCCGGCGGCACCGTCACGCCGGCACCCGACGCGGCCACCACCCGGGCCATCTCGCCCTCCCCGCAGAAAATCACTGGGCGGGCCGCCGCCCACGCGGGGAACGCCTTGGAGGGGCGGGCGCCGCGGAACAGCCGGTGGTTCTTCAGCGGCACCACCACCGCGCGGGCCAAGGCGTAGTACGCCGGCATGCGGTCCTGGGGCTGGAGATCCACAAAGCGCACCCGGTCCAACCCGCGGCGCGCCGCTTCTTCCACCAGCGCCGCGCGCACGGGTCCGTCGCCCACCAGCAGGAACGTGATATCGGTGCGGTCCCGCAAATGGTCCGCCGCGTCAAGAATAATGCCCAAACCCTGCGCGTAGCCCAGCGTGCCGGGGTAGAGAAACACGCGCTGGCCCGTGAGCTGAAGCGCGCTCACGAGGGCGGGGTCGGGCTCAGTCCCCGTAAAGCCGGCCACGTCCACCCCATTCGGCGCAAACAGCAGGCGCTCCGGCGGCAGAGCGGCCGTGTCCTGAATAGTGTCCCGGATTCCTTCGGTGACCGCGGAGACGCGATACGCGTGGTGGTACAGGAACATCTCCAGCCGCCGGGTGGCGCCGATCACCGTGGGATTGGTGACCAAGCCCAGCGCGACGGCCGACTCGGGCCACAGGTCCGAGACCGACAAAATATACGGAATGCGCCGCAGGCGTGAGTACACATAGGCGGTGATGCCCAAAAACAGCGGGGGCGACTCCACCAGGATAAAGTCCGCCCGCCCCTGGCGCCACAGCCCCAGAAAACCCGTGATGACGAACGAGAAGTAGTTCAAGAGGCGCCGGCGAATGCGGCCCATGCGCACGGCCCAAATCCAGGTGCGCAGCACCGACACCGGACCATCGCCCTCGCGGGCAAACAAACGTCGGGCATACCGCGGGTTGTGATGCCCCAAGTGGTGGGGAAAAGCCGTCACCACTTTTACCGTCCACCCACGAGCCACCAGCTGCTGGGCCATCGCCTGCAGGCGAATCGACGCCGCACCGGGCTCAGGGGGATAGTATTGCGTGAGCAACAGCATTGTCGGGCGTTGCCCGTCGGCCACAGTCAGCCCTCCCGCCGCCGGCCCGTTCCGGCGGAACCGGCGCTCCACTTGCCATTCGCAACTATTTTAGCACGCCCGCGACGAACGCCCGGGGTGGCCGCCTGGTATGCTCGTGCTGGTCCTGCCTCCGGTTGGCCATCGTTCCGAGTAGGGAGGAGCAGCGCGTGGACCCCAAGTCTCGGTCGTCCCCCAGCGGCCCCCAGTCCCGTCTCAGCCGGGTGTTCGACCGGCAGGCGCCCGCGTATGCGCGGCGTCGCCGGCGGACCGACCGCGGGCGCGGGGTTGAGGCGACATGGCGGCGCCGCCTCCTGCAGCACGCCCAGGGCAGCGTGTTGGAAGTGGCCGTGGGGGCTGGCGCCAACTTCACCTTCTACCCCCCGGGCGTCACGGTGACGGCCGTGGACCTCTCGTCCGCCATGCTGGTGGCGGCCGACCATGCGGCCCGCCAGGCCGGCGTCTCCGCCACGCTGGTGCACGACGACATCGCGCACTGCCAATTTGGCGTCGGCCAGTTCGACACCATCGTCTCCACCTTGGGGCTCTGCACCTGGCCGCACCCGGTCGAGACCCTCCAACAGCTGCGCACCTGGCTGAAGCCGGGCGGCCGTCTCTTGGCCATGGAGCATGGGCTCTCCGTGGTGCCGCCGCTGAACCTCCTGCTGTACGCCATGGACCCCGTCCAGCACGCGCTGGTGGGCTGCCATGCCGCGCGCCGGCCGCTGGCGCTGATTCACGCCGCAGGATTCCAGGCTCAGCGGGTCGAATGGTACTACGCCGGCCTCATCACCCTGGTGTGGGCCACACCCTGAAAAGAGAGGACCGCCGGTCCCCACGCATGCCGGGGGGACGAGGACGCCCAGAAACGCGCGGTGCCCGCGCGAGCGGGGTGGGGGTGGTCCCCGGTGTCCGTGCGTGTCCGCGTGGACTATGGCGGCCGTGGACGACTGGCCTCGTCGTGCGGTGGTGGGCTGTTGTGGCACTTGCTGCCAACGGGTCCCACTCGGCACTGTGCCCAGGCGTCCCGGCCTCACGATGCCCCATAGGGCGCCTTCGTCATGCGTCCCCGGCCCGCGGGCGGCCAGAGCCTGACCCTCCTCCCCGGCCGCCACACGCCTCCCGCCGTCGCCCGGCCCCCGCGAGGGCAGATCCAGACGCGCTATACTGACCCATGGCGCGCGAGATGTGCACGAGGAGGTGGGCCCGACGGCGGTCATGCGCGAACCCACCCCGCGCCCCCTCCCGACCGGACCGCTCGCGTGGATGGGCGTGTATCGGGATTTGGCCAACGAGCCCATCGACACGTTCTTTCGCTTTGCCGTGAGGTCCGACCGGGCGCTGTTGAACATTGGGACGCGCCGCATGCTGCTGGTGTCCCACCCCGACGATGTGGCCGAGGTGCTGGTGAACCAAAACCGACGCTTTCACAAGGGCCGTGCGCTGCGCCTCATGCACCGCGTGCTGGGGGACGGGCTTTTGACCAGCGAAGACGACTTTTGGCGCCGCCAGCGGCGGCTCGCGCAACCCGCCTTTCACCGTCAACGCGTGGCCCAGTACGGGGAAGCGATTCTCGCGGTGACGGAGCGCCAGCTGTCCGAGTGGGCCGACGGGCAGGAACACGATGTGGCCCGCGACATGACCCGGCTGGGCCTCTCGGTGGCCGGCACATGTCTGTTTGGCATGGAAGTGGGCGATCAGGCCGACGTGGTGCGCACGAACCTGGCCGCCGCCATGCGCTACGGCAACCGCATCATCAAAGCCATCTGGCCTCCGCCGCCCTGGATGCCCTCGCCCGGGCGCCGCCGCTTTGAAGAGGCGGCGGGCCACCTGGACCAGGTGGTGTTCGACATCATCGACCGGCGGCGCCGCGCGGCCCCGGAGGGGGCGGTGCCCCCCGACGATCTGCTGGCGCTCTTGATGGCGGCGCGGGACGACGCGGGCCACCCCATGACGGATCAGCAGCTGCGCGACGAGTCCATGACGCTGTTGCTGGCGGGGCATGAAACGTCAGCCAATGCTCTGAGCTGGACGTTTTACTTGCTGGACCGCCACCCGGACGTGGCGCGGCGACTCAGGCAGGAACTGGACAACGTGTTGGGGGGTGAGCCGCTCTCCAGCGAGCGGGTGGGGCAGCTTCCCTATCTCGCCGCCGTGGTGAGCGAAGTGCTCCGGCTGTACCCCCCCGTCTGGCTGATGGTCCGCGAGTCCATCGCGCCTTTTCACCTGGGGGACGATTCGTATCCGGCCGGCCTGCAGGTGCTCATCTCGCCGTTTGTGGTGCAGCACGACGGGCGCTGGTTCCCCAACCCCGAAACGTTTTGGCCCGAGCGCTGGCTGGACGACGCGCCGCCCGAGCGACCGTCGCTGGCTTACCTGCCCTTTGGCGCGGGCCCGCGGCTTTGCATTGGGCGCCCGTTTGCGCTGCTGGAGATTTCGCTGGTGCTGGCCACCGTGCTGTCGCGCTGGGAGCTTCTGCGCTCCGACCCGACACCCGTCGGCGCCGACCCGCTCATCACACTCCGGCCGCGCGGGGGGCCGGGCGGCCGCGATGGCCTCCTGATGACCGTCCGTCGGCGCTGACGCCGTCCGTCAGCGCCACGTCTTCATGGCGTAGCAGCGCTGGTCGGCAATTTCAAAGCACTCCGCCCAACTGGTACCGTCCACGCCCAGCACCGCCGCTCCCACGCTGGCCGACACGCCACCGGCCAACAGCCCGTCCCGGACACGTCGCGCCACCGCGTCGACGTGCGGCTCCTGGACCGTTAAAATGCCCACAAACTCGTCGCCGCCCCACCGCCCCACGGCGTCGTCGCCGCGAAGCAGATGCCGCAGCGCATCGGACGCCCGCCGCAGCACCCGGTCGCCCGCCAAGTGCCCCTCCCGATCGTTGATGTCCTTCAGGTGGTCCACATCCGCCACCACCAGCACCAGGGCATGGCGGTGGCGCCGCGCGGCCGCCAGCCGCTCCTGCCACGCCTGCTGCAGCCCCCGCCGGTTCAAGAGGCCGGTCAGCACGTCTTGATGCGACAGGTTCTCCGCGGCGCGGCGCTGGCGAATCAGGTCCAGCACCAAGCCCAGGTAGGCGGCCAGGCCGCCAAACGTGTCGGCGTCGTCCACCCAGGCGGCGCGGGATCGGGTGCGGGTCAGCAGCAGCGCCCCCCAGTCCTGCTGGCTGGTGAAGGGCCAAATGCCGGCCGCGGCCGCGCCCGCCGCCCACGTCCAGGTGGCGGGCGGTTCGACCCAAGTGCGGAGCGGGTGGGCCCAGGCACTCCATCCGGGCGCCACCGCCGTCCACCAATCGGCCGGATCGACGTCAAGACCGCCCCAGGCACCCCAGAGCCGCGGGGTTTCGGCCTCGGCCGTGGCGGCGAACACCAGGGCGCCCCCCGGCACCGCCAAAATGTTCTGCAGCGCCGTCACCAGGGTCGGCAGCGCGTCACGGCCCCGCTCCAGCTCTCGCCAGCCCTGGGTGGCCTCGATGACCGCGGCCAGCCGGTCACCACGTGACTCTGGGCTCATGACCCCACCCCGCTTCTCGTCACATCGCTCCGTCGCGGCGGGCGACGCTGCCCACCGTGCGGCACAGGATGCGCAGATCCCGCCCCAGAGACCAGCGGCGGCAGTACTCCAGGTCAAAGCGAATCGTGTCCAGCGTGGAGAGGGCCCCGCGCCCCGACACCTGCGCCAGCCCCGTGATGCCTGGCTTCACGGCCAGACGCTGCCGCATTTCCGCGTCATACAGTGCCACGATCTCCGGTACTTCCGGCCGCGGCCCCACCAGCGACATGTCCCCCACCAGCACGTTCCACAGGTTCGGGAGCTCATCGAGCGAGGTGCGGCGGAGCCATCGGCCCGCGGGCGTGATGCGGTCATCCCCTTCGTCCTGAAACCGATAGCCGGCCAGCGCCTCGGCCGTGTCGGGCGCCTGCCACTGCCGCTCGGCGTCCGGCACCATGGTGCGAAACTTGATGAGACGAAACGGCCGACCGTGCTGGCCAACCCGAACCTGCCGAAACAAAATGGCGCCCGGTCCGTCGCGGCGGATTAAGAGCGCAATGACCAGCGACAGCGGCAACGTCACCAACAGGCCAATGAGCGCGAGCCCCACGTCCAGGACGCGCTTGGCCGCGCGCTGCATAGCCGCCCCCCTCCCGCCAGTCCGCCTCCATGTCCTGCAACCATTGTGAACGGTTTGGTCTCGGTCGGCAATGGCCGACGGCCGCGTTTCAGGCGCGGTGGGCGCGGGAGACGGCCAGCACGGCCTCGATGACGTCGTCCACGTCGTCATCCGTCATGCTGGGATACAGCGGCAGCGAGATTTCCCCCGCAAAGTACGCGTCGGCCTCAGGAAACATGCCCGGCCGCCAGCCAAACCGCTCCTGATAGTAGCTCATATGGCTCAGGGGGATGAAATGCACGGCCGTACCGATGTTTCGGGCCGTGAGCGCCTCGATGAACGCATCCCGCCCGATGGAGAGGGCTCCAGGCACGAGGCGCAGCGGGTAGAGATGCCAGGCATGCACCACGTCGGGCGCCACGTGGGGAATCCTAAGCGCCGGGTCGGTGCCCAAGGCGCGGTTCATCCGCTCGGCAATGGCCGCCCGCCGCGCCTGCAGCGCGGGCAGGCGGCCCAGCTGCACCAGACCCAGGGCCGCCTGGACGTCGGTCATGTTGTACTTGTAGCCCGGCTCTAAAATGTCGTAGCGCCACTGGCCCGTCTGGGTATAGCGGTTCCACGCATTTTTGCTCATGCCATGCAGGCCCAGCACCCTCAGCCGCTCCTCGGTCGCCTGGTCGGGCACCACCAGCGCGCCCCCTTCGCCGGTGGCCAGGTTCTTCGTGGCGTAGAACGAAAACGCCGCCAGCCAGGGAAACGACCCGATGCGGCGCCCATGATATTCGGTGGCCATCGCGTGGGCGGCGTCTTCGACGATCGCAAGCCCGTGCTCGCCCGCGAGATCCGCCAGGGCCTCCCAGTCCGCGGGATGGCCCGCCAGGTCCACCGGCAGGATGGCGCGGGTGGCCGGGGTGATGGCCGCACGCACCGTGTCCGGGTCAATGCACCCCGTCGCGGGGTCCACGTCGGCCAGCACGGGGGTGGCCCCGACATGCAGGATGACGTTGACCGACGCGGCAAACGTCAGCGGCGTCGTGACCACCTCATCGCCCGGCCCCACGCCGCTGGCCATGAGGGCCAGGTGGAGGGCGGCCGTGCAGGAATTGAGGGCCACCACGCGTGCTCCCCCAAAGTACGCCGAGAGCGCCTGCTCGAAAGCGCCGACACGGGGTCCCCGCGTGATCCACAGCGACCGCACCGCGTCGGCCACCGCCTCGGCCTCCTCGACGCCCATCGCGGGCCGATTGTAGTCCAGGTAGGTCTCCCGCGCCATCGATCTGCCCCCTTGCCTTTGCTGGCCTCCTATGACGCCTGTATCAGGTCCGACACGATGGCTGCCGCCACCCCCGTGGCCGCGGGCCGCGCTGGGGCCCCCGCCCGTCCCGACGCGATCGCGGCCGCCAGATCCCCTGGCTCGGGCACCAGGACGGCATGCCCCCCCTCCAAAAGGTCCAGCCACTCGGTTTCGGTGCGCAGGATATAGCAAGGCACCCCCAAGAGGCCGGCTTCCCGCTGGACGCCGCCCGAATCGGTGACGACCGCCCGCGCATGGCGGATCAATGCCAAACTTTCCGGGTATCCCACCGGCTCCACGACCCGGATGCCCGCCGGCAGATGAGATCCGGCCTGGTCCAGGCGTGCGCGCGTGCGCGGATGCATGGGCCACACGACGGGCCCCGGGATGGCCCCCAGCGCCGCGACGATGGCCGCCAGCCGCTCGCCCTCGTCGGTGTTCTCCTGCCGATGCACGGTGGCGAGGTGATACCCGCCGGCCTGGAGCCCGAGGGTCCCCAGCCAGGCCGCAGGCCGTTCGGGCACCAGCGCGAGCGCCTCATCCATCACGTCCCCCACCACCGACACGCCCCGCGTGATGCCCTCGGCCGCCAGCTGGCGCGCCGCAAAGGGCGCCGGGCAGTACAGGCGCGCGGCCAGATGGTCCGTCAGCACGCGATTCACCTCTTCGGGCATGGCCCGGTTGTAGCTGCGCAGGCCCGCCTCCACGTGCGCCACCGGCACCTGGAGCTTGGCGGCCGCGAGCGCCCCCGCCAGCGTGCTGTTGGTGTCGCCGTACACCAGCACCCAGTCGGGCCGCTCGCGCTGGATCACGGGGTCCAGACGCTTTAACATTTCCCCGGTTTGTTGACCATGCGTCCCCGATCCCACCCCCAGCGCCACGTCCGGCGTGGGAAGCGGCAACTGGTCGAAAAACACCCGCGACAAGCTCTGGTCGTAGTGCTGGCCCGTGTGCACCAGCACCTCCGCCGCCACCTGCCGCAGCGCCGCCGACAGGACGGCCGCCTTGATGAACTGCGGCCGGGCCCCCACCACGGTCAGGATCTTGGGGGCCATTACGCCCGTCCCCGGTAAAACGCCGCCACCGCATCCACCACCCGGTCCACGGCCGCGGGCGCCAGTTCCGGAAACAGCGGGAGGGCGAGCGCCTCCTGGGTCAGCCGCTCCGCCTCGGGAAAGGCCCCGGCCCCGACGCCCACGGCCGCCAACGCCGGCATCAGGTGCAGCGCGTGCGGGTAGTACACGGTGGTGCCGATGCCAGCGGCCCCGAGATGCGCAGCAAGCGCATCTCGGGCTTGCGCCCGCACCGTGTATTGGTGATACACGTGCTGAGCGCCGGGCGGCACGGCCTGGGGCGTGACCCACTCGGCCAGTCCGGCGTCGGCGAGCCCCTCGGCGTATCGCGCCGCCAGGGCCTGGCGCGCCGTCGTCCACTCGGCGACGTGCCGAAGCTTCACCCGCAGCACCGCCGCCTGCAGCGCATCCAGGCGCGAGTTGATGCCCGGGGCTTCGTGGTAGTACTTTTGCCGCGCGCCGTGGCGCGCCAGCATCTTCACTTGGTCGGCCAGCGCCGGGTCGCGGGTGGTGACCAACCCCGCATCGCCAAACGCGCCCCAATTTTTTGTCGGAAAGAACGAAAAGCAGCCCAGCGCCCCCACGGCGCCGGCCACCCGACCATCCCGGGACGCCAGGATGGCCTGGGCAGCGTCTTCCACGATGGGGCCAGGAAATTGTCGAGCCATCGTGGTCAGATCGGCCATCAGCCCAAACAGGTGGACCGGCAATATGGCCCGAGTTCGGGGGGTCACCCGTGCCAGCGCCCCTGCCGTGTCCAGGTTAAACGTATCCCGATCGATGTCGGCGAAGACCGGGCGCGCGCCCGTTCTCAAAATACTGCCTGCTGTTGCAAAGAATGTAAACGGAGTGGTGATGACGTCGTCGCCCGGCCCCACCCCCAGGGCAGACAGGGCGAGGTACAGGGCATCGGAGCCGCTGGCCACGCCAATCGCCGTCACGCCGCCCCCGATCAGGGTGGCCGCTTCGCTTTCCAGTGCCGCCACCTCGGGACCCTGGATGAACTGACCGGAGTCCACGACACGGGCCCAGGCCGCATCCAGTTCCGGCCGCAACGCCGCAATTTGTTCGGTGAGGGTGAAACTGGGAATCTTGGTGGGCGCTGTCCGCCCCGGGTCTTGGGCCTGTAGGCGGCCTGTGTTCTGCTTCGTGTCCGTGATGGCTATCCCCCGCTTCCCGACCAATCGGACGAGGCGGCCTCGTCCACGGTCCAGGATACAACGACCGAGCGTGCAAGGCACCCGAGCGGCAGGCCGGGTTCGCGCTTGGGTGGCACCCATTTCTTCAGCGTGCATAACTTGCCGTTGATCCCATGATTGCCTATCTCGCGTTTCAGAACCGACGCGGCCGGAGCGGCCGGTTGTTCGAAAGGGTTGGCTCCGTCGGTCGTTCCCATCCCGGGACACGCTGCCCCGGAGCCACCGCGCACGGCACAAGGAGGTTCATTTCTGATGGCACTGTTTGACAGCACGTTTGCTCCGTACCACCCGTTTGGCAGCCGCCTTCTGGACACCGGTGCGGCGGGAACCGACGTCGCGGTGGTTCAGGCGGTGTACGACCTCATGTTGTCCACCATGAACCCGCCCTCGGGTCCCATCGGGTCCCCCATTACGATTGACGGCAAGTACGGCGCCGCCACCAAGGCGGCCGTCCGCGCCATCCAGTCCTACTTCGGCATCGCCACCGACGGCGTCGCCGGCGAAAACACGTACTGGCTCTATGGCCAGGGGGTGGGGTCGCACGTGACCTTCGGAGGACCGGTGTACGGCAGCCGGCAGCTGCAGACCGGCAACAGCGGGGGCGACGTCACCATCCTGCAAAATCGCCTGAACCTGTTTCGCTATGCCAGCATCATCGGGCACCCCGCCACCACCACGTTTGACAGCGCCACGGCGGCGGCGGTGCTGGCGTTCAAGTCCGACGCCGAGTCCAACGGCGACACCGGATTTCCGTCCAACGCCATTGCGGGCTTCGGCTTCTACGACGCCACGTGGATCTATACGTTCGCAGGCGGCCGCGCGATGGAGACGGGCCGCAACGGCTTTGACGTGGTGTTCCTGCAGGTCCTGCTGACCGACCTCGGGTACTACACGGGCCGGGTCACCGGGTACTACGACACCGCCACGCGCGACGCCGTGCGCGCGTTCCAGCGCGCGGTGGGCATCACGGTGGACGGCATCGTGGGCCCGGTCACGTTTTATCAGCTGGGCAAGCGGAATCCCCATGCGGCCCCGAATCCCCTCGGGATCGCGTGGCCGCCCGCCGTCACGCCCGAGGTGTCGGTGTGCTCCTCGCCGCTCACGTCCACCTTGTCGTCGGATCTGCACCCGTTTGGGTCCGCCTCGCTCACCATCAACGAATCCGAGGGGTTTGAGGCGTTGAACGTGACCGGCAACACGATGCCCGAGCCGACGTCCTTCGGGACGCGCTACGGCACCTACGCGTTCACGGTGACCAACCCCAGCACGGGTGCCGTGTTTGCCAACCAGCTCATGGTCCGCCTGTCGGGCGCCGACGACTGGGGCGGCAGCCTGGATGTGGGCGTGGCCACCATCCCCAAGGGAGCGGTGGCGGTCTATCCCACGCCCACCGGGTCCAGCACCGGCCCCTACGGGCCGCGCGTGCTCGCGGGCAACCTCGCCAGCTGCCACTAAACCGATCCACCCAGACGTGGGGGGCGGCGCCCGCCCCCTATGGGCTCTCCTGGGGGGCGGGATCGGGGGGATAGATGAGCTGCACCGCGGGCGTGTCCCGCACCTCGCGGGCGGGCACGCCCATGACCACACGGTACGGGGGAACGTCCCGGGTGGCCACCGCGCCCGCCGCCACCACCGCCTCCTGCCCCACGCGAATGCCGGGCAGCAGTACGGCCCCCGCCCCCACGCGCGCGCCCCGCTCGATGTGCGGCCCGCGCTGGGCGGCGTGCCGGGCCTCGCTGCGGGCCAGGTAGGGGTCGTTGGTGGTGGTCACGTGAGGCGCGAGAAACACGTCTTCGGCCACCGTAGAGCGGGCCGTCAGGTACGCGCCGGTCTGCAGCTTGGTGCGCGCCCCCACGGTGCTGTCGTTCTCGATGGTGGCCAAATGCCCCACCACCACGTGGTCGCCCAGCCGACAGCGCTCCCGCACCTGCGCCCCGTCCGCCAAAAAGACGCGCTCCCCCACTGTGGTGCCGGCATAGAGAATGGCATGGGTCCCCACGTGGCTCCCGCGCCCCACCACCAGCGGAGGCAGGTCCGACACCGCGAGCGTGCTGGTGGCCGACCGGGTGGGCGGCTTGCCCAGCACCGCGTAGTCCTCCACCACCACGTCGTCGGCAATCCGCGTGCCGGGATACACCACCACGCCGTGTCCCAGCACCACGTGCGCGCCAAACTCGGCGCCGTCCCCGATTTGCACCCCCTGGCCCTGCCGCTCAGGTGCCTTACCCATGTGCTGCCTCCGATTGATCCAATGGCACCGGGTGGCGCCCGGCCGCCGACCGCGTGAGCGCATCCACCAGCGCCAGCGCGTCCAACGTGGACGCCGCCGACAGGGCGGGCGGCCTGCGCGTCGCCATGGCCTCCAAAAAGTCTTGCAGCGCCTGCAGGTGGCTGGCCCAGGTGGGCTCCGCCGGGCGCTCGGCCAGTGCGCGGAGCACTCGGGCATCACGGTCCGCGTCGGCCGTCCGCAGCACGGACAACTCGGCCGCGGTCGGCCCCAGCACCGCCACCCCGTCGCTGCCCACCACCGTGAGCCGCTCCTCGAGATTGGTGCGGGGCACCGACGTGGTGGCGGCCACGGTCACCAGCGCCCCGCTGCGAAACCGCACGGTGCCCGCCACGGTGTCCTCCGCCTCAATGGTGTGCGTCTTGGTGTCCGCATAGCAAAACACTTCGGCGGCCGGTCCGAACACTTCGACCGCCAGATCCAGCGCGTGGACCGCCTGGTTGAACAGCATGCCGCCATCCAGCGCCCGGGTGCCGCGCCAGCTGGCCTCATCGAAGTACGCCTGGGGGCGGGCCCATCGGACCGCCACCCCACCGGACAGCAACGTGCCAAGCGCGCCCTCCCGCACGAGGGAGAGCAGCGCGGCGGGGGCCGTCAGCAGGCGATTGAAGTGGGTCACCGCCAAAATGATGCCGGCATCCTCGGCAAACTGCGTGAGCGTGCGCGCCACCTCGATCGAGAGCGCCAGCGGCTTTTCCACCAGGACATCCAGTCCCTGCTCCATCGCTTCCATCGCCTGTTCGGGATGGAGGCCGGATGGGCTGGCGACGATCACGGCATCCAGCCCTTCGTGGTGAATCAGATCGGTCGGCCGCTCGTAGGCCGTCGCGTCAAACGGCACGCCGGCCGCCTCGGCCCGCTCGCGGTCCGTGTCGCAGGTGGCCACCACGGTGGCCTCGGGGAGGCGCGCGAGCGCCTGCAGGTGTTTTTGGCCAATCTTGCCGCAGCCGATGAGCCCTATTCTTATGGCCATCGGCTACAACTTCACCACACGGGCCACGGCCTCAGGATCAGCGGGAGTGCGGCCCAGGGCGTTGCGGGTGTCCAGCACCAGCCGCGCATGGCGGCGCACCATGGCGTAGTCCACATCGGAGTGGTCGGTCGTGATCACGACGGCGTCAGCCCAGCGAAGCCGCTCCGGGGTGAGCGCCACCGCTGACAGGGTTCGGGGGAAGGCGGCCTGGGGCTTCACTGTCGGCACCTTGGGATCGTGGTAAACCACCTGGGCTCCGCGCGAAGTCAGCACCTCCAGGACTTTGAGCGCCGGAGACTCGCGAGCATCGTTGCTGTCGCGCTTGTACGCCACCCCCAACAGCAGGATTCGCGCCCCCTTGAGAGACTGCTCGCCGTCGTTCAGCATCGCCTGCAGTTTGTCCACGACAAAGTACGGCATGCGCAGGTTGATGTCCCCCGCCAGCTCGATGAACCGCGTGGAAAAGTCGTATTCGCGGGCCTTCCACGCGAGATAAAACGGGTCCAAGGGGATGCAGTGGCCCCCGACACCCGGACCCGGGTAGAAGATTTGAATGCCGAAAGGTTTGGTGCCGGCGGCGTCCAGCACCTGCCACACATCGAGGCCCATGCGGTCGCACAACAGCGCCATCTCGTTCACCAGCGCAATGTTGACCGCGCGATACGTGTTCTCAAACACTTTGGCCATCTCGGCCACCGCGGGCGACGACACCCGAATCACCTGGTCCAGCGACTGGCTGTAAAACAGACGGCCCAGCTCGCCGCAGGTGTCGGTGACACCGCCCACCAGCTTGGGCGTATTGCGCGTGTGAAAGCGGGGGTTGCCGGGATCCACCCGTTCCGGGGAGAACGCCAGGAACATCTGCCGCCCCACCTCGAGGCCACTGGTTTCCAGGATGGGGCGCAGCACCTCTTCGGTGGTGCCCGGATACGTGGTCGATTCCAACACCACCAGCTGGCCAGGCCGCATCACCGATCGCACCCGCTCGGCCACCGCCAGAATATATGACAGATCCGGCTCTTTGTTGGGCGTGAGCGGCGTCGGCACGCAAATCACGATGACGTCCGCGCGGGTCAAATCCTGGTACTGCGTGGTGGCCGTAAGACGGCCCGCCGCGACCGCCTCCGCCAGATCCTCGCTCGACACGTCGGGGATGTAGTTTTCCGCGCGATTGACCCGGGCCACCTTGTCGGCGTTGTCGTCCAGCCCCATCACCTGAAAACCGGCGCGCGACTGTTCCACCGCCAGCGGCAACCCCACGTAGCCCAATCCCACCACGCCGACGACGGCACGCCGCTCCGTCAGGCGCTCGGCCAAGGCGCCTGCATCAGGACTCCAAGCCATGCGTCTCTCCTCTCAGGTCGGCCCGCCGGGCGGCGGTGGGCAGCGTCGCCACCCGGTCGGCGCGGTTGGGCCGATATTCCGGCAGCATCCGCGTCAGCGCCGCTAATACCGCCTCGTCCTGGCCCGCCTCGGCCAAACCCAAAAGCTCGTCCAACCGGCTCAGCACCTCCTGGCGGCGGCCCGCCTCCTGCCGGGCGACGAAAATGCGCTCATGGCGGCTCACCCGGGCCCGGTCTTCGCCGGTGAGCAGCTCTTCGTACAGCTTCTCGCCGGGGCGCATCCCCACAATCTGAATTTCAATGTCGTCGCCGGGCACGAGCCCGGAGAGCCGGATGAGATTCATGGCCAAATCCAGAATGCGGATCGGCTCCCCCATGTCCAGCACGAAAATTTCTCCGCCGCGGCCCATGGCACCCGCCTGGATCACCAGCTGAGCCGCCTCGGTGGCGGTCATGAAGTACCGCACCATCTCGGGATGGGTCACCGTGACCGGGCCGCCGGCGCGGATCTGCTGTTCGAAAATCGGCACCACGCTGCCCCGGGTCCCCAGCACATTGCCAAACCGCACCGATACAAACTTGGTATGGCGCGCTTGCTCCGCCAGAGCCGACATCAGGAGCTCCCCCGCGCGCTTGGTGGCCCCGTACACGCTGGTGGGATTGACCGCCTTGTCGGTCGATATAAAGACCAGCCGGTCCACGTGATACCGCTCCGCCAGGTCCGCCACGTGCCAAAGGCTCCCCACGTTGTTGCGCACGGCCTCGTCCGGCTGCGCTTCCATGAGCGGCACGTGCTTGTGGGCGGCCGCATGAAAGATGACATCGGGGCGCTCGCGTTCAAACAGCCGCTCCAGGTGGGGCTTGTCCCGAAGGTCGGCCACCAGCGGCACGGCCGCCACGGTGGGAAACAGGCGGGCCACATCCTGCTGGATGTCAAAGACGCTGGTTTCGTCCAGCCCCAGCAGCAAGAGCCGCCCAGGGTCGAAGCGCGCGACCTGGCGGGCCAGCTCGGACCCGATGGATCCCCCGGCCCCGGTGACCAGCACCGTGCGGCCCGTGATGTATCCCGCAATCTCGGCCAAATCAATGTGCGCCGGCTCTCGCTGCAGCAAGTCTTCAATTTCGACGTCCCGGATCTGGCTGACGCGCACCTGGCCGTCAATCATCTGGTTGACACCCGCCACCACGCGCACCCGGAGCGCCAGACGGCGCGCCTCCTCCACCACCGTGCGCAGCACCCGCCCCTCCACGGACGGCATGGCCACGATGATTTGGTCCACCGGGCCACTGGTGGGTCCCTGCAGGTCCTCGGCCCCCACGACCGCTTCCAGGTCGGCCAGCCGTCCCCGCACGCGGAGCGTGCCCATCTGCATGCCCTGCTTCTGAGGATCGTCGTCCAGAAAGCCGACCGCGTGGCCCACGTCGGGATGGCGCTCCATTTCGGCCGCCACCATCTGCCCCATTTTGCCCGCGCCCAAGATGAGCACCTGCGACTGGTTGAACCGGCGGCCGCGCCACACCAGATCGGTCATGGACCGGCGCACAAAGCGCGTGCCGCCCATCAGGAGAAGTCCCAAGAGCCAATAGAGCGCAAAGACGGCCCGCGGATAGTGCGCGCCGCCGTTCGCAAAAATCTCCAGGGTGAACCACATGGCCGACAGGCTGATGGCGACGATCAGCAGGAGCGCGTCGCGCGCCGAGGCATACTGCCACAGCCGATGGTAGATCCGCATGCCCCAGAAGATGGCCACCGCCCCCACCGTGAAGAGAGGCAGCGCGTGCAGATAGGGCACCAAATAGGCGGACGGCACATGTGGCGTGTCGAAGCGCAGATAAAACGCAAAGTAGACCGCGACGTTCACCAACGCCGCATCCATCAGCATGGTCAGGACCATGCGCGCATACCGGCGCCCCCGCTCGGTGAACGTCACCGCTTAGAACCCCCCTGTCCCCACGTCGGGGTTCGATTATACCGCACGGCACGGCCAGCCTGGTGTGCCGCCAGCCGACCCGGCCGACGACGGCCCGAAAACGCCACCGGACCGCGTGGGTCCCCCATCAAGCACCATCATACCATATTATGGTTCTCTAAATGACTATGCACGTCGCAAGGTTCGCCCAACACTTGCGATGGCGGCAACGCCTTCGTATACTCGCCATGGTGTCGATCCTGGCGCAGGCCGAGTGGGGCGGCGGCCGACGGGTGTGAATGTTCGGCCGACTCGCTTGCCGGACTTGTAAGCCCTACGTATACTTACCAGCGATGCCAAGGTGCGCGGGGATGGCAGGCGCCGTGCGGCCCGCAGCGGACCCCTTGCAGGAATTCCGGGCCGCCGAGTCGAATACCAGTCGCGATCCGCACGAGGTATCGTCGCAGCACGCGCCTTGGTGGACGTGGCCCAACGACCCGATTCCATTGGATTTCCGTCGCATTCCGTCCGATTCTGGCCCGTTTCGGGTTCCGTTTCCGTGATTTTCGGAGGGAGGATCGCGATGAGTTTGATTCCCAACTCGAAGCTGGGGCGCTGGGCGTTTGCGGGCATTGGCTCGCTGGGCCTGCTGCTGGCCGCCTGTGGCGGCACACCGGCAGCCACCGGCAAGGTACCGAAGCAAATCACCCTGGTGGGCGACGTAGCCTCGAACCCCACCTGGTGGTTTTCGGTGACGCCGGTGTCGTTTAATTCGACGTCCAACTTTGCCACCAGCTACATGTATCAGGGATTGCTCTGGATTTCGAAAACCGACACCATCAACTATAGTCGGTCCATCGCCAGCAGCATCACGCCGAGCAAGAACGACACGGTGTACACCATCCAGCTGAACCCCAAGTGGAAGTGGTCCAACGGTCACCCGGTGACCGCCGCCGACTGCGTATACGCCTGGGATTTGGCCCACTGGTCCGCCGCCAAGGGTGCGCCGTGGGTGGACAGCAACGTCGGTTCGCACTCGTTTGACGAAATTACGAGCGCGGTGGCCACGGGCACCCACACGCTGGTCGTGACGGTGGCCGCGCCCATCAGCCCGCTGTACGTGGAGCTGGCGTCGCTCGGCTATCTGTCCCCGGTGCCCAAGTTCGCGGTGGACAAATACTCGAACCACAACCAGGAGCTCAGCTACCTGGAGAAAATCGGGGTCAACCCGAGCAACCCGCTGTTCAAAATCGTGGACGGCCCGTACGTCATCTCCAAGGTGGTCAAAAACGACTACTTCATCATGAAGGCCAACCCGAACTACGCGGGGCACAAGGCGGCCATCAAGACCATCGTGTTCCAGGACGAGGCCACCAGCGCCTCGCAGTTCGCCGCCACCAAGACGGGCCTGTTTGCGCAGACCGTCCCCGGCAATGCGTACTACACCGCGGGCAAGCAGATCAAGGCGTACCAGCAAAAGCCGGTGCCGTACAACTACGGCTTCCAGATGATTGAACCCAACTACTCGTCGAAAGCGCCGGTGATCGGCGGCTTGTTCAACAAGCTGTACTTCCGCCAGGCGATGCAGATGGGCATCAACCAGCCCGCGATGATCTCGGCGTTCTACCACGGCTACGGCGTCCCCGAGTGGGCTCCCGTGCCGCGGTTGCCGGCGAGCCCGTTCTATGACACCGCCACCAAAGGCTACGCCTACAACCCGTCGGCCGGGCTGAAGCTGATGGAGTCGCACGGCTGGACCCTGAACAGCAACCACGTCCTCACCCGCAACGGGGTGACGCTGAGCTTCACCATGCTGGTCACGTCAGGGTCCACGACCATGACCGATGTGGCGCAGTACATGAAGGGCACGTGGGCCAAAGAGGGCATCGACGTCCATCTGGACCTGATGCCGTTCAACCAGCTCATCACCTACGTGACGACGCCCACGGACACCAACAAGTGGACGCTCGCATGGTGGGGCGGCTGGAGCACGGGCCTCGGCTTCCCGCCGCTGTCCCTGTACGAGACCGGCGCGGCCAACAACTTCGGTGGGTTTGCCAGCCCGAGCCTGAACGCCCTGGCGCTGGCCACCTACAAGCCGGGCACGATCTCGCAGGTGTACGCACGCGTGCACGCCTACGATCTGGCCGCGGCGCACGACCTGCCGGTCCTGCTGCTGCCGGAGACGACCCCAGCCTACCAGCTGGTGAAGCCGTGGCTGCACGGCGTCGAGAAGTACTCCGTGCCGATCGATGCGTACCAGGAGCTGTGGCGCTGGACGGTGACCGCCCAGTAGCTGGGGACCCGCTTCGCAGAAACCGCCCTCCCACGCAGGAGGGCGGTTTCTCTGTGGCCGTTCGCCACTGTCTCGCACGCTCGCGCCACCATCTCACGGCCACCGGCACTGTCTGGCGCTCGGCCCGAACCCTAGGCAGACGGGACGCTGGGACGACCCGGCGTCAGCGCGGCATGGCGCGCCCACCAGTCCGCCACCGCCAGGACGCGCTGGTCGGCGCCCGGTGCCCCCACAATCTGCAGCCCCGTCGGCAGTCCCCCGGCCGAGCGCCCCATGGGCACAGATACGGCGGGAAAGCCCAGCACGCTGGCGGGCAGGGTTAGGGCCACCAGCGCCTCCCACACGCTGGTGGCTCCCCGCGGAAGCAGGACGCGGTCTTCGCCCACCCGGGGCGCCACCACGCCCACCGTGGGGAGCACGAGGACGCCGGAGCCCACGCGCCGCCGATACTGGGCGATCAGATGGCGGCGCTCGGCCTGCGCGGCCAGATAGTCCACGGCCGCGACGTCGCGGCCTTCCTCCAGCCGTGCGGCCAGGTTTCCTCCCAGCCGGGCTCGGCGGGGTCCCTCCAGCACGCGTCGATGCACCAAGAACGACTCCGGTCGGCGCACCGCGAAAAACACGTCGCGCCAGTGCGCCCACGGATGCAGCATCACGGGCTCCAGCCGGGCTCCGGCCGCCTCCAGCACGCCCAAGGCGTGACCCCACGGACGCGCCACCTCGGGGTCGAGCCGCCCTGACCAATAGGCGTCCGGCACCAGCACGCGGACCCGTGTTCCGACGTGCCAGGCGCCCTGGCCCCCCACCGCGCCGCCCATGCTGGCAAACAGCGCGGCCGCGTCCCTGATGGAATGGGCCAGCGGCCCCACCGTGTCGAAGGACGGGGCCAGCGCCATGATGCCCGTCGTCGGCAGACTGCCGAAGGTGGGTTTGAAGCCCACCACCCCGCACAGCGCCGCCGGAATGCGAATCGAGCCGGCGGTGTCGGTCCCGAGCCCCCCCATGGCCATGCCCGCCGCTACGGCGGCCGCGGTGCCGCCGGAGGACCCGCCCGGAATGCGATCGGCGTCCCAGGGATTGGTCGTGGGGGCGGTGACGACCCCAAAGGCCAACTCTTCCGTGTTGGTTTTGCCCATCAGCACCGCGCCGGCCTCGCGCCAGCGGCGAACCACGGCCGCGTCGCGCGCGGGCCGCATCCGGTACGCGCGCGAACCCCCGGTGGTGGGCATGCCGGCTACGTCGGCCAGATCCTTCACCACCAGCGGCGCCCCGGACCAGGCGCCCGGGCCTGGCGCCCGGGCCACC
>JAJYPH010000156.1 GCA_021795575.1 Bacillota bacterium | reverse complement strand
CCCTGAAGTTTGGCACCAAGGTGCCCGGTCCCGCCGTCCGGATTCGCGGGGTGCACATGGATTTTCAGTACGGCACCGCCTTTGAGGGGGCGTCCCCCGAGGCGTACGAACGCCTGTTGCTGGACTGCCTCACCGGCGACGCCACGCTGTTTGCCCGCGTGGATGAGGTGGAGTCGGCCTGGAAGCTCATCAACCCCATCCTGGACGAGTGGACCGAGGACAACGTGCGGCCCGCTCTCTACGAGGCGGGCTCGTGGGGTCCCGAAGCGGCCATGGCGCTGTTGGAACGGGACCACCGTCGATGGCGGCGGCTTTAGGCTCTCCCGACGCGGTTTGACCAAAGGCTCCCGGGTTCGCTTCGGTGCCGTCGCGACGAGCGAGCCCAGTTCTCGAAAAGCTCTCGAGGAGGTAATGGCGTGGCCAGCACCAAGTCTCGTGCGCACCTGGCTCCCGCCGCCATCGAGGCGGCCTGGACCGATCTGTGGTCCCAACTGCATGCCGGCCACGGCATGTTCGGGCGAGCCCACACCCAAACGCTGGTGGTGCTGGCGCGCCAGCCCTCCAAAGCGCTCGACGAAACCCTGGCGGCGGTCAGCCACTCGCACCCGGGCCGGGTCGTCGTGCTGTACCTGTCCCCACGTGCCGCCGGCAGCGACCGGGTCACGCTGTGCGGCAACCCCGAGGCGGGTCTCGGCTCCGAGCTGGTTTGCGTCACGGCCGATGCCCCGGTGGCGGAGCATTGGGCCGAGCTGGTGCTGCCGCTGCTGTTGCCTGATGTCCCCGTGTATCTGTTTGTGGCCGACTCCGACGTGCTGGACACCCCCGAATTGGCCAGTCTGGTGGAGACGGTGGACCACGTGGTCCTGGACACCGCCGCCTTGGAGCATCCCTGGGCGCCTTGGCGGCCCCTCTTTCAACACGAGGGGGACTTGGGCCTGTTGGACCTGGCGTGGATTCGGACGGCCGGGTGGCGCGAGGCGCTCGCGGCCGTGTTCGATCCCGAGGCCTGCCTGGCCCTCCTGCCCACCCTTGAGTCCGTGACGGTGGCCGGAAGCCACGCCGGCAGCGCCCATTGGCTGGCCGCATGGCTGGCCAACCGACTCGATTATCGTCCGGATGCCGGCTCGGCCGGGGCCCGGTGGGCTGCGCGCCGCCGGCCCCCGGTCCGGTTTGGGTTTGAGCCGCGGGAGCACGGCGGGCTGGACCGGATCACTTTGCGATTCGACGGCGCCCAGGCGGTCGTGCGCCACGGCGACGGCACCGTGCTGGCCGAGGTGCATCAGGGTACCAGGCTCCTTGCCACCACCGAGCTTCCGCGCGTGGGTCGCGACACCGCCCCCCAACTGTCGGCGGCTCTGGCGGAAGGGTTCGACCCCCTGTTTGCCGACGCGTTTCGCTGGCTTGAGCTGGCGCACCCGCCGACACCCGACGGTGCCCAGTGAGGGGTCACGTCGTGGTGGTGGATGATGTTACCACCACCGCCTTGGCCCTGTGGACCGGTGTGCTGCGCGAGGCGGGCGACCGAAGGGTATCGGTGGCGTTGTCGGGTGGCTCCACGCCCCTCGAAATGTTCTCGCGCCTAGGAGCACCGGACATGCGGAGTCAGTGGCCGTGGGAGCAGCTGGTGCTGTTTTGGGGCGACGAACGCCCGGTGCCGCCAGACCACCCGGACTCGAACTATGGGGCCGCGCGCGAGCGATGGCTGGCCCAGGTTCCTCTGCCGACCCGTCAGATTTACCCATGGCCGACGCAAGCCGCGCCCGAGGAGGCGGCCCGCCAGTATGCGGCCACGCTCACGACCGTCCTGGGACCCGAGCCCGTGTTTGACCTGGTGTGGCTGGGGGTGGGGCCGGAAGGCCATACCGCCTCGCTGTTTCCCGGATCCGCGGCCCTCTCCGCGGACGCCCTGGCGGCGGCGCCCTTCGTGGCCGTCAAAGACACGGTGCGGCTGACGCTCACCCCGCGGGTGTTCAATTTGAGCCGCCGCGTAGTCTTTCTGGCGCGCGGGGAGGACAAGCGAGAGATTGTGCGGCGCGCCTTTGCCGAGCCAGACGCTGGGCTCCCGGTGCAGTCCATTCAACCGGCGGCCGACCCGTGGTGGATCCTGGACCGCGCGGCCGCCGCGGACCTGCCGGCCTTCCCGCGTTTCGAGTGAGCACGGCCGGGACCCGCGGGTCCTCTCGGATGGTACACCGGTCGTCGCCCTCGTCGGGCTCGCGGTCCGGTGTCCGCGGCACTGCCGGCCCATGCGGGGTGGGTGCCCGACATATTAGGCCCATATTAGGAGGCAGCGACCTGTGGCACGTTCAACCCGGGTAGGCTATTTTCGGTATCCCACGATTCACGACGACACGGTCGTGTTCACCAGCCTGGATGACTTGTGGTCCGTCCCACGCACGGGCGGCTCGGCGGTGCGGCTCACCGCCGGACTCGGCCCCTTTGGCCGGTCGCGATTCACCCCAGACGGCACCCGGCTGGTGGTGCTGGGGCAGGAGACCGCGCAGACCGACGTGTACGTACTGGACGCCGTCGGCGAGGAAGAGGGCGGCGGCCCGCTGCGCCGCCTCACCCACCTGGGCGGCGTGACCAGCCTGGCGGGGTTTCTCCCCGATGGGCGGCTCGTGTTCAGCGCGCGCAGCCACTCGGGGTTGTACGATGCCCTGCCTTACGCGGTGGCGGTGGAGGGCGGCGAAGGCCCCTCGCCTCTGCCGTGGGGCCCGCTGGACCACTTGGTGTGGGGTCCTGCGGGCCAGACGGTGCTGGGTCGCCACACCGCCAGCGACCCGGCGCGGTGGAAGCGGTACCGCGGCGGCACTGCGGGCGTGTTCTGGCTTCGCCGCCACCCGGACGCCCCGTTTGCCCCGTTGGACCTGGGTCCCAACCTGGCGTGCCCCATGTGGGTCGGCGAACGCCTGTATTTCCTGTCGGACCACGAGGGGATTGGCAACCTGTATTCCGTCGATGCGGAGGGCCACGACCAGCGGCGGCACACGGACCATGACCGCTTCTACGCGCGCAACGCGTCGTCGGACGGTCGGCGCATCGTGTATCATGCGGCCGGCGACCTTTACGTATACGAACCCGGAGGCGAGAGCCACCCGATCCCCGTGCAGTTTGGCGGCCACGCCACCGAAGCTGCCCGGCGCTTTGTCGACGCGGGCGTCTTTCTCACCGACGCCGTCCCTCACCCCCAAGAGCCCCGGGTGGCGCTCGTCTCCCGGGGTCAGACCCACCTGCTGGCGCCCTTCGACGGCCCGGTGATCCGACTGGGACGCGGATCCGGCGAGCGCCAGCGACTGGCGCGCTTCGTGGGCGACGGGGCGCGCATCCTGCTGGCGTCGGATGGGGGCGACCAACACCATGAACACCTGGAGCTGTGGGACGTGGCCGGTACGGCAGCGCCGGCACGGGTCCTGGACCCGGCCCAGTACGACCTGGGCCACGCGTTGGAGCTCACCGTGAGTCCGGACGGCACCCGGGCGGCCGTGGCCAACCACCGCAGTGAGGTGTGGGTGGTGGACCTCGCGGGGGCGCCCCCCGTCCGCATCGACCACACCGAGCACGGCCAGTGGGGCTTCACCGAAGGATTCCCGGTCGGTTGGCCCAGCGGGCTGGCGTGGTCGCCCGACAGCCGGTATCTGGCGTACGCGTGCCCTGATTCCTCCCGCACCACCAGCATCCGCATCTGGGATGCCGACACCGGGACCGTCCACCCCGCCACCCACCCGGTCCTGCACGACTTTCACCCGGTCTGGGACCCCAAGGGCCGGTATTTGTACTTCCTCTCCCGCCGCACCTTCAAGCCCGTCGAGGACGGCCTCACGTTCAACCTGGGATTCCCGCGCGGGGTCACGCCCCACCTGGTGACCCTTCGGCGTGATGAGCCGTCACCCTTCGTGGTGCCGCCGAAGCCTCCCACCGGGCCCGACCATCCCCAGGCGGACGGCGCGTCGGGGCCACCGGCACCATCGCCCGCGCCTTTGACGATGGACTTCGACGGCATGCCCGCGCGCATGGTGCCGTTCCCGGTGCCGGAAGGCCGGTATCGGGAGATGGGGGCGCAGGACCACCGGGTGCTGTGGACCCTGGCGCCGGTGGTCGACGCGGACGCCGGGCAGTGGCTCGGACCCACCCCACCTGCCAACGCGGAGCTGCAGGCGTTTGATCTCGCCACCGGGGAGACCGAAACCCTGGCGGGCGAGGTGGCCCGCTTTCAGGTGGCCCGCGGGGGCCAGCACCTCGTCTACCAGGGGGCCAGCCGCCGGCTCCGGTGGCTGGCCGCCGGGACCAAGGCGCCGACGGCGGAGGGCGAGAGTCCCGGCCGTAAGACCGGCTGGGTCGACCTGGCCCGCGTCGTGGTGGAGGTGGACCCGCCGGCCGAGTGGCGCCAGATGCTGCGGGAAACCTGGCGCACCATGCAGCGAGAATTCTGGACCCACGACATGTCGGGCGTCGATTGGGAAGCCATGTACCAGCAGTATGCGGCACTTTTGCCGCGCATCGGCACCCGCGGGGAGCTGTCGGACCTCATCTGGGAGCTGGTGGCCGAGCTGGGCACGTCCCATGCCTATGAATTCGGCGGTGACGGCCGGGTGGGGCGCCCTGAGCCGCAGGGAACCCTGGCCGCCGACTATCTGTGGGATGCCGAGCGGGCGGCCTGGCGCATCACCCACATTGTCCAGGGAGATCCAACCGAAAAACATGGCGATTCTCCCTTGAATGCCCCGGGGGTCCACGTGGCCGTCGGCGACTGGCTCCTGGCCGTCGACGGCATCCCGCTGACAGCCGAGCGTCCCCCCGACGCCGCCTTGGTGAACCGGGCGGACCGGGTGGTGGCCGTGTCCGTGGAGGGACCGGAGGGTCCCCGTACACCCACGGTGCGCGTCTTGCCCCACGAGATGGCGGCCCGCTATCGGGAGTGGGTCAACGCATGCCGCGCGATGGTGCATCGGGACAGCGCTGGCCGCGTGGGCTACGTGCACATCCCTGATATGGGCGACCGAGGATTTGCCGAGTTCCACCGGGGGTTTTTGGCCGAGGTGGGCCATGACGCCCTGGTGATTGACGTGCGGCACAACGGGGGCGGCATTGTTTCGCCCCTCATCCTGGCGCAACTGGCGCGCCGACCGCTGGCATGGACGGAAAACCGCTATGGCCACGCCATCGCCTATCCATACAACACCCCGCGGGGACCCCTGGTGGCCATCTGTGACGAAATGGCCGGATCCGATGGCGACATCTTCAGTCACAACTGGAAGCAGTTGAAGCTCGGACCGCTGGTAGGCACCCGCACCTGGGGCGGCGTCATCGGATATGACGACACGCGCGTCGAGCTGCTGGTGGACGGCACCTTCACCTCCCAGCCCGGCGCCAGCTTCTACTTCAATGACGTGGGCTACCAGGTGGAGAACTACGGCACCGATCCGACGGTGGTGGTCGAGTACAGCCCCGACGACTGGGCGGCTGGTCGCGACCCGCAGTTGGCCCGCGCCATCGCCGAGGCGTTGGCGCTCCTGGACGCGACGCCGGCGGCCCAGCCGCCCGCCGCTCCCCGGCCACGGCTCACGCGACCCCCGCTGCCGCCCCGCTGACGGTGGCCCGGAACGCGGGCCCCGGAACCGCCCCCAAGCGCCGACGGCGCGCCTGGGGGCTGGTGGTGGTTCTGGGGGCCCTGGTGGCGGGCCTGCTCGTGCTGACGCAGCAGGCAACGCCTGCATTCCCGCCGGCGAGCGGACTCCAGCGTCTCGGGCTCACCGTGACCCCGGCCCCCGCCACGGCCATCTCCACCCTGGATACCCAAGAGGCGATCTCGGCCGCCTCCACCGATGGATTGGGCGGTCCCGAGGGCTCGCCCCGCCTGGTCCACCTCACCATGTCGGGCTACGCGGGCTGGGCCTGGGAGGTGGCGTCGAACGAGGGTTATCTGCAGGAAGGGCGGCACCGCGTCTCGGGCCGCTGGGAAGTCGTCTTTCTGGCGGCGCACGGTGGCCGCCTGTTGAAACGAGTGGTAGTGCCGTAATCCGCGTCGAGCAGCGCCGGTGGTGCCCGCGCGCGCGGGGCGAACAGGGGGCGATGACGATGGCGGACCGCGTTCGGGGGCGGTGGGCCGGGACCGCCTCGGCCCTGACCGCCATCGTGCTGGATGGACTGCGGCTGGAAGTCCTGACAGGATGGAGCACCCCCACCGCGCTGTGGGGCGTGCCCGCCGCCATGCTGGCGGCTTGGGTAGGGGCCACGATCCTGTGGCCCCGCCTGCAGACGTGGACCGCCGTGGGAGGGGCCCTGGTTTTGGCGTCCGCCCTTCCGCTGTCCCTCTTCCTGGACCTCATGGGCCTCACGCCGTGGGTTTTGGTGGCATCGACCCGCCATCCGCATCTTATGGGGCACACGCGGACGCGGTGGGCGCTCGGCCTTTTCTGTTTGCACATCCCGTTCATGTGGCTGGCGCTGCCGTTCGTTCCGGGTATCACCACCCTGGGCATTGCCCTCACGATCCTCGTGTCGCTTGCCACCACGGCCCTGCCTATGCTGCTGGTGCTTGGGCACCGACCCCGGGTTTACAAAGCGACGAGCGTCTCGTAGTCCCCGCGATGCGACGGTGCCCACCCATCCTCGTCGTCTGGGAGATGCTCTCCGCGCGCCATGGCAGTTGAGTGCAATTCCGGAAACGGCGTGCACGCGTCCATTCACGTGCCTGCACCGTGCGCGTTTGTCCGAGGACCCTCTGTCAGCGGCGGTGCGCGAGCGGCTCGCGCTGTGACGTCGGTCGATATGGCCGTTATCCTATGGAAAGCGTGTGCGCGTTGAGGCGCGAAATTCATCGCACGCCAAGAGGGACCCACGAAAGGAGGCGACCAAGATGATGGAGCACGTGTCGAAGCGGCCGATGTCGTGGGTGCGGCAAACCGCCCGACGCACCCGTCGTGGGGCCGCCGGCGTACGCCGCCAGGCCAGCATCGGGGCGGCGGCGCTGACGCTGTCTTTGGCCGCCGCCGGGTCAGCCATGGCCCACGGCCACCAGCAGGACGTGCCGAGCCCAACGTGGGCGGCGCCGGTGACAACGTGGGCGCATGCGCCACGCACCGTGGCCGCCCCCCGTCCGACGGGCATTGCACCGGTAAAGACCGTTGACGGGCGCCCTGTGCTGCGTGTGTTGCACATGGTGGCCACCGCCTATGGCCCCACGGACGCCGCCAACTATCCGTATGGACCGGTGGACGCGTACGGGCAGCCGCTCCAGCCGGGCATGGTGGCCGTGGACCCCGGTGTCATCCCGCTCCGCAGCACGCTGTACGTCCAGGGCTATCACGACCCCGCGCTCCCGGCGGGCGGTTTTGTGGGTCATGCCATGGACACGGGTGGCGCGATTCAGGGGCCGCGCATCGACATTTTCATGAACCAGGGCCGCGCTGCCGTGAGCCAGTTCGGCATCGAGCCCGTCACCGTATACGTATTGGGCGTGCGCGCCTCCGCAGTGTCGTAACAGCAGAATGCCTTGCGGTGTGACAGATTGTGGCATCTCGCCTCATGCCTACGACCGGTGACCTCGGGTCACCGGTCGTCGCTATGGCGGCCTGTCACCCCCGGACAAGCGCCCACACGCGGCATGACGAAATTCCAGCGCTCCCGCTACAGTGCCGATTAGGCCAAATCGTGGTGCCTCACCACGACCGGGGGACCCAATTTCGGGGTGAATCCGCACCCAGCGGTAGGGGCGACTCGCGCCACCGAACCCGACAGCTAACTCCGGCGGCTCACTTCGCGAGGAGGTTATACGATTGAACCTGAAGACACGCACCGGCGCGTGGGGAGCATCCCTGGCGCTGTCGGCCGGCCTCGCCGGCATTCTGGTGGCCGGCCCTCAGACCCTGGTCCACGCCGCCACCCCCAGCACCGCCACCCTGGCCGCCCAGCACCCCGCGATGCGACAGACGCTCAGCCTTGGGAGCCAGGGACACTGGGTGGACACCCTGCAGGCGGACCTGGCGTTGTTGGGCTACCCCAGCGTCGGACCCATGACCGGCCAATTCGGCTCCCAGACCCAGGCGGGCGTGGAAGCGTTCCAGCGGGAAAACGGGCTGCCTGTTACGGGCCAGACCAATGCGCCAACCTGGCAGGACATTTTGGCGGGCTTTCAGCTCACCCCGTACCTGCCCCACACGGGTGACGCGGACGATGCGAGCGGCAGCGGCGCCTCCACCCCGACGGGCGGATCCGGGTCGCCGAGCGTGAACACCACCACGACCACCCCGCCCAACCAAGAGGGGACGTCGTCCAACTCCACCACCCCAACGTCATCCGGCACCGCGACGGCGGGCGCCACCAGCACGACCAGTAGCGGCACCCCCAAAACGATTGACGGCTACCCGGTCATCGCGGTGTATCACATGAAGGCCACCGCCTATGGCCCGAGCCTCAAAGACAACTACCCCT
>JAJYPH010000015.1 GCA_021795575.1 Bacillota bacterium | reverse complement strand
ACCCGCCCACTACCTCCGCGCCGGCGTAGGTTCGGCCTCGAACGTGTGCCGAAGCCGCGCCCGGGCGCGCTGCCGCCGCTTCTTGACGGCGGCCGACGGCGCGCCCGCGGACTCCCGTGGGGCGGCCGGGTCCCCCAGTGGCGCCAGCCAGTCGGCCAGTACCGCCCGATCTTGGGGTCGCAATGCCTGCCACGCGGCGGTCCAATCGACCCGGGCTTCCACCCCCTCGAGCTGCCCGTCACGTTCGGCGGCGTCCCGCGGCTCGCCCCACGCCTGGCGATGGCGGTGCCGCACCTCCGCCAGATAGGCGGCCCGCACCCGCCGATGCACGTGGTTCTGCACGTAGTGGGCCAAGTCCGTCCGATGCTGGGTGGGCCGGTACCCCTGGCGCGCCTCCCAGAGCGCGAGCCACGCCTCGCCTGCGAGGTCGTCCCGGTCGCCGCCGCGCCGCGCGTAGCGCGCCACCTCGGCCTCCACCAGCCGCCGGTGCTCGACGAGAAACCGCTCGCCGCCGACGTCGGCCACCCCGGCGTCGGGATGCACGGCGCCGGGCGCGCCGCCAAGCAGCACGCGGGGCCGCCAGACCGGTGCCTCCCGGCGACGCGTCGTCAGGCTCAATGCGGACGTACCTTCCGTCGGGCCCCAGATCCCTATGCTTCCCATGCTCTCTCCTCCTTCGGCACTTCGGGCCACTGACATCGTCCGGCGGGACGACTCAGGGTTCAAGCGTGGACCGATCCCGGGACGACGCGGGTTCCTTCGGGTTGGACGAAGCACTTCGCGATGCGTCGGCCGGTTCCTGCGCCGAGTCCGCGTCCCGGTACCGCATGACGTGGTCCACCAGCCCGAAGACCTGGGCCTCCTCGGGGCCAAACCACCGGTCGTGCTCCATCTCAGCCAGCACTTCCGGGACGGTCCGACCACAGTGACGGGCTAAAAGTCCCGCCAGTTGGCTCCGCTGGGCGGCAAGCTCCTGGACGTGAATGGCCAGGTCGGTCGCGTTGCCGCCCAGCTGATTGGGGACCCACGGCTGATGCACCATGATCCGGCTGTTGGCAAGCGCGGTGCGGCGGCCCGGTGCGCCGGCTGCCAACAGCACGGACCCCATGCTGGCCGCGAGCCCGATGCCCACGGTGGCCACCACAGGCCGGATGTACTGCATGGTGTCGTAAATGGCCATCCCGCCCGTGGTCGATCCCCCCGGCGAGTTGATGTACACGCTGATGTCCCGGTCCGGGTCCTCGCTTTCGAGAAACAGCAGCTGCGCCACCACCAAGCCCGCCAGGTCATCGTCGATGCCCCCGGTCACAAACACGATCCGGTCCCGCAGGAGCCGTGAATAGATGTCAAACGAACGCTCCCCCCGGCTGCTTTGCTCCACCACCATCGGAACCAACGCCATCGCCACCGCCTCCCTCTCGCTCGCGCCCGAGCACCTGATTAATGTCTCGGCGGGGCGCGGCCGGGGACACCCCGGCGAAAATTCAGCGCGCATCGGGGTCATGCTACGATGGCCAAGGTGCCCTCCGGCATCCCAAGTTGTCGACACGAGGTGAGACATGCCGAAACAGCACGCCCCTGCCGCCCCCCGCCTCACGTATACGGTGGATTGTCTGGATCCGGGCCGCCACGTGTACCAGGTGACGCTGGACCTGGCGCATCTGGAGCCGGGCCCCCACCGCCTGGACATGGCGGTGTGGACACCGGGATCTTATGAGGTGGCCGACTATTCCCGCCACGTGTTTGACGTGGCCGCGTTTGACGCGCACGCCGAGGCGCTCGCCATTAAGAAGACGACCAAGAACACCTGGACATTTGACACGCCCACGAGTGGCGCGTCGGTACGGTACTCGGTGTACGCCTTCGAGCTGGGTACCAGCAGCAGCCACCTGGACGACACCCATGCCTATTGGAATGGCGCGAATTTGTTTTTCTGCCTCGACCAGCGTCAGGAGCTTCCGGTGGACATTCATGTCAGGGCGCCGGCCGGGTGGTATGCTTCCACCGGGCTCCCCGGCGACCCAGCGGACCCCCTGCATTTTAGCGCGCCCAACTTTGACATCCTGCTGGACTCCCCCGTAGAGGTCGGTACCCACCGACGCTACACGTTCACGGTGGACCAGAAGCCGCACACGGTCGCCATTTGGGGCACGGGCAACCAGGACGATGAAAAGCTGGTGGCCGACACCCGCACCATCGTGGAAACCCAGGCGGCCATGTTTGGCGGCCTGCCGTATCGGGACTACACGTTTATCTTTCACATTGCCGCCCGGGGCACTGGAGGATTGGAGCATCTCAATTCCACCACCTGCGGGTTTGACCGCAACGGCTTCAAGCCCTGGAAGCGCTACCGGCGGTCGCTTTACCTGATTGCCCACGAGTTTTTCCACCTGTGGAACGTCAAGCGCATCCACCCAGACATGCTGGGGCCGTTTGACTACTCCCAGGAGGTTTACACGCACCTCTTGTGGGCCATGGAGGGCTTTACCGATTACTTCGCGCTGCTGTCCCTGCGGCGCGCGGGGCTCTACACCGTCAAGGACTACCTCGAAGAAGTGGCCAACGATTTGAAGGCATACGAGCGCCAACCGGGCCGCCACGTGATGTCACTCGCACGTTCCTCGTTCGACACCTGGCTCGGCGAATACGGTCGGGACGCCGACAAGCCCAACCGCCGCATCTCCTACTACCTGAAAGGCTCCCTGGTGGGTTTGGCGCTGGATTTGGAGATTCGCCGCCGCACGAAGGGCACGCGGTCGCTGGATGACGTGCTGCGCCTGCTGTTCGAACGCTATGGCCGTCATGGCCACGGGTTTCCCGAGCCGGTGTATCAAGAGACGGCCGAGGAAGTGGCCGGCGGGTCGCTGGCCGAGTTTTTTGGCCGCTACATCGAAGGCGTGGACGAGCTGCCGCTGGACGAGTGGCTGGCCGACGCTGGGCTCACGGTCGACCGGGTGACCAAAAACGAAGACTTGCACCAACAAGATCCTGAGGACCAGTCCTCAAAGCCGGGGGAGCCGCCCGTGTCCGACCCGCCGATGGCGTGGCTGGGCATTGAGACCCGATCGCAGGAAAACCGCCTCTTGGTGCGGGTCGCCTACGACCCCGGGCCGGCGGCGGGCAGGCTGTATCCTGACGACGAGCTGGTGGCGCTGGACGACGTGCGCCTCCCTGATGCGAAAAGCTTGGACGATCGGCTGCGCATCAATCATGCGCCGGGCGACGTCGTGGAGGTGGCGCTGTTCCGCCGTGGCCAGTTGCTGCGTCGACCCGTCACGCTGGGCGACGCGCCCCCCAACGAATACCAGATCCGTCGCGTGAAGGACCCCACCCCGGCCCAGCAGGCCCTGTACGCCGGCTGGATGGGGGAGGACTGGCCCGCGCCCAAACCCGACTGATGGGCCGCGCCTCCATGGGACGGTCCGGGCGCCGGCGGCAAGCCGTCGCACGACTCGCCCTGGTGCGCGCAGGCGACTTTACGCTGGGGCCAGGAGCTGGTGGCAGGAAAGGAGGCCCACCATGTCGCGACCAATGAACAACCAGGTGGCCCTGGTGACGGGAGCCAGCCGCGGGATTGGGCGCGCCATCGCGTGTGGGTACGCGGACGCCGGAGCTGTCGTGCTGTGCGTCGCCCGGTCCGCGCGCGAGCTTGCCCGGACGGTGGCGGACATCGCGTCCTCGGGGGGAGACGCGGCCGCCTATGCGTGTGACGTGACGGACCAAGACCGCGTGAAGGCGGTGTTTTCGCAGGTGGCGGCGGAGTATGGCGGGATCGACATCGCGGTGCTCAATGCTGGGGTGGGGGACGAACCGGTGGAGCTCGAGGCGAGCGATCCCGAGCGCTGGACGCAGGTGGTGACCACCAATCTCTTCGGTGCGTACTACTGTGCTCGGGCCGCGATTCCCCTCCTGAAAATGCGGGGTGGTGGCCGCATCGTGATGGTGGGGTCGGGATTGGGGCACCACGGCCATGCGACGCACTCGGCCTATTCGGTGTCGAAGGCCGGCCTCTGGATGCTCGTCCGTGTCCTAGCCGATGAAGTCGCACCAGACCACATCAGCGTAAACGAACTGATTCCCGGCCCGGTTCACACCCACATGACCAGGCCGGCCAGCGACCCGAGCAGTGTGTTTTCCATGGAGAGCGAGTGGCTAAAGCAGCCCGACGACGTGGTCCCCTTGGCCCTGTTCCTGGCCACGCACCCGGAGCCTGGTCCCACCGGCCAGTCCTTCAGCCTCATGCGGCGGACCCTGTAGCGGTCACGTCCGGCTAGCGACGCCACGCCGCCACCGTGCCGCAGGCTGCCGTCCCGACGCGTAGAGTGCCTGTACCGCGCGCGCTGGCGGCATCCGGTCGCGACTTCTATCCCGCCCGAGCCCGTTCGTGCGCCATGGCCCCTTCCAACACGCCGCGGCGCGCCAACAGCGCCGTCGTGCCCACCACCAGCATCCCGGCCCCGACAAAAAACGGCACGTGCACGCCGAAAGCCTGGTCCACCAGCCCCGAGGCCACCGGCGCGATGGCCGCGCCGGCCCAGCGCAGAAAGTTATAGGCGCCAGAGCTTATCGACCGCGAAAACGGCGACACCGCCATCGCCATGGTGGTGAACAGGGCGTTGGCCACCCCACAGAACAAACCCGACACGACGATGGCATCCAACAGCCCCGATCCCTGCACGAGGCCGGCCACCACAAACAAGACGGCCAGACAGCCCAGATTGACCGCCAAGATGCTGGTGGCGGGCCAACGTGCCAAGAGCCAGTTCACGAGCAGCACCGAACTCAGCGCCACCAGGATACCCCAGAAAAAGTATGTCACCCCGAGCTGAATTGGCGTCAGGTGCGCCAGCGTGAGCGGCGAGTAGGCCAGGATCGTGAAGAAGGCATAACTATACGACAGGCCGATGAGCGCGTTGGTGAGCACCGGCCGGTTCTTCATGGCCGCGAGAATGTCGCGCGCCGTCCGCGCCGGCTCGCGCCGCGGTGGCTCCTTCACATAGGCCCAGGTGGCCACAAAGGCAATGGCCATCAGGGTCGCGGTGCCGAAAAATGGGTCGCGCCAATAGTGCGAGCCCAGCCAGCCGCCGATAAGCGGCCCCGACGCGATGCCGAGCCCCAGCGCCGCCTCGTACAGCGTGATGGCCACGCCCATCCCGCCCAGCGACAGGCCCACGATGATCGAAAGCGCGGTCGAGGTGAACAGCGCGTTGCCAAATCCCCATCCGCCGCGCACCAGCGCCAGCACCCCGATGTTGGGGGACAGACCGGAGGCGGTGGCAAACACCACCACGACCCCCAGCCCGGCCAGCAGCGTGCGCTTGCCGCCGAGCCGGGTGGCCAGCACCCCGGACACCAGCATGGCCACCGCCATGACGGCGATGTAGCTGGTGAACAGCCACTCCACCTGGGACGGCGTGGCCCCCATGGCACGGCCGATCAGCGGCAGAATGGGATCCACCACGCCGATGCCCATGAACGCCACGAACGTTGCAAACGCCGTGGCCCAGACGGCAGGAGGAAAGTGCGAGAAGCGAAACGGCGTCGACCCACTGGCACGGTGGCTCGTTGATTCGTGCATGGCCATGCGTCGACTGTACCAGATGAGCCGTCCGCCGCGCCGCGAATTGTCCCACCCACTCTTGACCCTGCCGCTGCGTGAGGTCTTACCCTGTTGGATGGAGGTGGCCCAGTGAGTGAGTTGGTAGGAATCGTCGCCCGCCGGCACGGCGTGACCGTGCGTCTGTTGCACCACTACGAGGCCATTGGGCTCCTCACGCCCTGTGACCGGGATGCGGCCGGATATCGGCGCTACGCGGCCTCTGATGAGGAGCGGCTCCGTGCAATCCTGTACTACCGTGGCCTCGGGGTGGCGCTGCACGACATCAGCGCCCTGCTGGACCATCCAGATAGGGAGGGGTGGACGCGCCAGCACGACGCGGCCCGCCCCCGCGTCGAGGCAGCCCAAGGGGCGCTGAACCAGTGGAACGAGGTCGCCAATCTGCGGGAGGCGGGCATCAGATTGGCGCCCTACGACCTCTCCCAGGCATTTGGCGGCGAACGGCCCGGCCGATGGACCGTCGAAGCCCGCGAACGATTTGGCAAAACGGATGCATGGGACGAGGCGAAGCGCCGTACGTCCCGATACTCTCGCGAAGACTGGGCGACCATTCGCGAGGAGGAACACAGTCTCGGCGATAAGCTGGCCGCGCTGCAGCGCTCGCGCGTACCGGCCAACGACCCGCGGGCGCGGGAGCTGGCCGAAGGGCATCGCCGGCACATCGACCGCTGGTTCTATCCCAGTAGCCGCCCCATGCACCAGGGTCTCGCACGCTTGTACGTCAGCGATCCTCGCTTTCAGGAGCACTTTGACCGACACGGCCCAGGCCTGGCCGCTTATTTGGCCGCGGCCATCGCCGCCACGGCGACCCAAACCTGAGGAGGTTGAATCCGATGGCCCAAGACTCTCCGTTTGAGGTGCCGACGCCCCGGGTGGACACGAGCATCTATGCCATGCCCTTCTTTGCCACGCTGTCGGTGACCGATCGCGAAGCGTCCACGCGCTGGTACGTGGACGGCCTCGACTTCGTGGTCCTGGCCCAGCTGCCCGGGTTGACGCATCTGCGCCGGTGGCGCTACCAGGACGTGCTGCTCGTCCCACGCGCGGAGCCCGCTCCGCCAGCGCCGTCGTGGCCGATTCGCCTCACGTGTTCGGCCGAGGGAAGCGATTTGGATGTCCTGGCCGCACGCGCGCGCCAGCACGCCGGCGGCACGGTCGAGGGACCGGTCATCACGCCGTGGAACACCCGGGACCTCATCCCGCGCGACCGCGACGGATTCACGCTGGTGTTCACCAGCCTGGCCCCGCCAAACGAGCAGAGCCAAGAGTGGCGTAAACGTCTGGAACAGTGGACGCCGCCGCGATAAACACGCCCTGGTCTCTTCCAAGCCTGGCGGTGCATAGCCTTACCATGCTGAACTGGAACCCGCCGCGTGGGGTGGTACCGCGGACCGGCTGCCGGGGCCCGCCCCCAACGGGCGTGGCCCGTGAGCCCCCATCCACGCTTCCTCCCTCAGTTGGCGGGTTCGTAAGTGCTCTGGCGCGCCACTTGACTTGGAGCTTTATCGTATGCAGTATGCAGAGACTAACCGTGAGCATCCCAGAACAACTAGCCGAAGCAGTGAACCGGGAAGCGCGGCGCAAACGCATCCCGGTTTCGGAGGTCGTCCGCCAGGCGCTGGCAGCGCGCTTCCAGACCAGTTAGGGCCAAGCGCGGACACTCGGCTTTGCCGGCATGGGTCGAACTCCATTCACCCATACCTCGGTTCACGTGGAAGAGAGCCTCACCCAAGAGTGGGTTGCCCCGGCCAGCGAGCAGCGTACCCGTGGTCTGTGTGATGGACGCCGGGCCCCTGCATGCCCCTGCATGCCGCGGCCGATCGCGACGACGCTCACCACCTCGCGTCCGTCGAGGCGCTGGCTTGCCTGGGCGCGTGCGGATCATCCCCGCGCTGGTGGCAGCGGAAGTCTCCGACTTGGTCGGCAGGCGACGGGGCCCCGACGCGGCAGCCTCTTTTCTGCAGGCGTTGGAGGACTTTGAGGTGGAAGCCCCGCTCCCCAACGAATGGCTGCGCTGGCCCGACAGTATCAGGACTTGCCCCTAGAGGGGGTGGGCGCCTCGGTTGTCGCTCTGGCGGAGCGCCTGAATACGCGTCTGCTGGCCACGCTGGACCGGCGGCACGTTCAAGCCGTGCACCCGAAGCATTGTAACGAATGACACATTATGCCTGGTCCTTCCCTGGCCATGATGGGGCTGCATGTGACGACCGCCAGGGCCAGTCTTCGCGCGCGGGACATGTTTTCGTGGTGTCGGGTTGGCAGCTGATGGTGGTCTCCTCGCGGGCACCCACGGCCACCCTGGTCACCGCCGTGATCCGCCCAGTCGCGATACCCAGTGTATTCCACTCCTGGTCACCGTGTTGCCGTCCGCGGCCAGAACGAAGATCGCTGCGCCGGATGAGTCATCGGGTCCATCTCGCCACGGGCGACCGTTTGCTGGCCGTCGCCCACGTCGGACTGTCATGCGACGATGTCGTACAATGCACGCAACTGGCTATGAGAGGAGCGACGTTTTCGTGGAGGCGTCTTTAGAAGTCCGAGTCGATGGGGCCGCAGGCGCAATTCCCGCCCAATCGTTCGCGGATATTCTTCGGATTACCTTGCACATGCTGGCGGAACTGGACCGCGCCGAGGTGAGGGAGGGCCTGTCGATGCGATCGTGGACCCTCGCCGATCTGCGCATTGGCAGTGCGAAAGCCGTTGTCCGCCGCGAGGGAACCGTCGGGACTGAAACCCCGGACCGCTTGGTGGCGGGCATTCACCAATTGCGTAACGTGGAGGAGCTACCCCCATTTTTCTCTGCAAAGTTGGCGGCCCAACTGGTGCGGGTCGGACGCTGTGCCAGCCAGGCCGGCCTGACTGGCGTCACCTATCGTGCATCGAGGGCCGGGACGGCGGGCTTGGCCGCGTCTGTCACGACAGACGTGGTGTCCAACGCCCAAGCGTCAACGCAGGCAGTGGCGCCGGCACTAGGGTCGGTTAGCGGCGTGTTGGACATCGTCAACCTGCGACGCGGCCGGCGCGTTAGCTTGTACGACGTCGAGACGCGCCGCGCAATCCCGTGCCGGTTTCTCCCCGAATGCCTCGAAGACGTCCGAGGCGCCCTGGGGTACCGAGTCCGAGCGGTCGGCACGGTGACCCGCAACCGGCGTGGGCAGGTGTTGCGCGTCGATGCCGAGCAGGTTGCACGCATCCCCGATGATGGACCCTTGCCCTCGGTCGCCGACCTCGTCGGGATCGCCCCCTGGTACACCGGTGACCTGTCCACCGACGACTATCTGCGGTGGATGAGGGATGAGGGATGAGTGACGTCGTGGCGCGAGTCTATCTCGACACTGGCGTCTACATTGCGGTGATCAAGCAAGAGGAGGGTCGCGTGGAGGCGTCGCGACGCGCAATCGAAGAGGGCGAAGCGGGCCGCTCGGTGCTAATGGCCAGCCCCTTGGTCTTGGCTGAACTGTGCGGGCACGGCGAGGTTCGCGCCGCCCAGGATGTCACCCAAGTCGACAAAATCGTCAATGACTTCTTCCGCCACCCATTTGTTCACTGGGTCGAGTTGGACGTGCCACTAGCTTATGAGGCCCGAGTGCTTTCGCGGCGCTACCGGCTGCGCGGATCGGACGCCGTTCACCTGGCGTCGGCGATTCGCACCAAGTGCGATGCGCTCATGACGTGGGATCGCGGGTTTCCCATCGGGGAGACGGTGGAGGGTGTCCGCGTAATGGAGCCTGCACCGCTCACTCGTCAAATCCAACTGGGGGATTTGGAGCAGGGGGCCGACTGAGCGGGCAGGCGCGGAGTCCTTTCCGCTGGTCACGACTGCGGCCGCGGCCAGTTGCGGCCAAGCGTTGCCGTCTCGGGCTGCCGACCTGCCACCGCAGAATCAAGTGGTTCCCGCAGTCGTCGGAGGACAGCTGGAGCCGACGACCAGCCGACGTGTCGGTTCGCCGGCTGGCCAGCGAACGCAACGCCAACCTGCACATGGTCCACCAGGTCTGTGCTGTTCTGTGGCCGGAAGGCTTCACTCCTCACGGAACCGCAGGGCACCAGGGTGGACCGCCCTCCCTGTGTTGGTGGACAAGGGTTCGAACGGCGGTGTTCCGTTCGGCGCCGCCCACCAGAATCTCGGGACAGAGGACGGTGATCTCTTGGGCCAGGCCCGGCATCAGCCGCCACTGCGCCGACTCGAACTCGTTCGGATTGACAACCTTACTCGATGTGCCGCCTCCCTGATCGATCGCCCCAATGATGCCGGAACAACGCGTTGACGTCTGGCTGACCTTACCCAAAGCGGGCGACACGGCCATCTGGTCCCGCAGATGAGCGTCGGGGCGGTGTCCCCATCACTGCAGCGATGCGCTTTGGCTCACGGCACCCAGTGCGTTCCAGTCCGTCGCCCACACGGTGCTGCCGTTGGCGGCCAGAAAGAAGCTGAACACCGCCCGATGAGACGACGGGTTCATTTTCACGCCGTAGATGGCACTGTCGCTGGACACCGCCAGCTGGCCGGTGGTGAGGCTCGACGCCCCGGGCAGGCTGCCCAGCGCAATCTCCCCTGCCTTCAGGAGGCGGTGCACCTGCACGGTCATCACCACGGACACGAGAAACCGATTCTGCGACGACCGCGTCACGTGCACCTGGCCCGGAAAGTGCGCCAGACGGCACGTGGGCTGACCGGTGGCCGTGCACATCGCCGTGCCCAGGCTGTTGGCATCCTGATCCGGCACAAAGTGCAGCAGCACTTCGGCGGCAGTGCTGGCCGTGACCCGCTGGTCATAGCCGGACGAGCTGAACACCGGCGCCGGGTGGACGCTGTTGCCGGACAGGTGGCTGGCGGCGTTGTCCAACACATAGAGCGCGGCCGCTCCCACCAGGGCGAGCCCGGCCACCAGCCCCACCACGGTCATCCGATGCCCCCGGCTTCCTGCCATCGTCGGTTGGCTCCCTTCGGCTACGCGGGATCGGCCGCGACCGCCACCGCTAGCGCCAGCGCTTGGCGCAGGAGCGCGTACGGCCAGGCGGCCCCCCCACTCTGCACCTGTTCTACCATCGCGGGCACGTGAATAAAACCCGTACGCGCCACCCCCAGCTGCTCCGCTGCATGGCGGGCCACGTAGAAACTGCGGTTGCAGAGATACGTGCCGGCCGAATTAGACACATAGCCGGGAACATCCGCCGCCCGCCAGCCCGCCACGATGCGAGCCAGTGGCAGCGTGGACCAGTAGCCCACCGGCCCGTCCGGGACGATGGGGTCGTCTCGACGCTCCACCCCGTCCACGTCACCGATGCCGTAGTCGGCTACATTGATGGCCACGCGTTCCACCGACACGGCGTGGCGGCCTCCCGCGAGTCCCACCCCAATCCACACGTCCGGCACCCACTCGGCCATGAAGCCCGGAACTTTAGCCACCTCGGCGTCCGCGGTGCGCAGCACCAACGGTACCACGTCCACTCCGGGTGGTGGCGACTCGGCGAGATCGCGGACCAGACGCTCCGACGGATTCACCTGAAAACGGCCAAACGGCCCAAACCCCTGCAGCACCACGCGCATGGCTGCCCCCCCTTTTCGCCGTGCGTTATGTTCCCGACCGCGCGCCAAATTCCTTGTGGGATTCTTCGGATCGCACCCGATCCGGCCGCCGCCGCACGGGGCGGCGGCGCACGCCTTTGCCCATCGTATCGTAGAGCTAGGGAGCGAGGAGGTTTTGCATGCCCCTGGTTAAGCCCCATGGACCCGACCGGGTGCTCCGTCCCCGCCTGGTGCCCGAACCCGACCGCTCCGCGCTGCTGGCCGACGCGCGGCGGATGCCCGCCGTGCCCCTCACCAGCCGGGAGGCCTCCGACCTGTTGATGCTGGGCATGGGGGCCTACACGCCGCTCGCGGGGCCCATGGGGTCCCGCGACTGGCAGGCCACGGTGTCTCATCAGCGCCTGGCGGACGGCACCTTCTGGCCGATTCCCATCACCGTCTCGGCTCCGCGGGCCCTGGCCGACCCGCTGCGGCTGGGATCCGACGTCGCGCTCACGGGGGGCGGCCAACCCCTGGCCGTGCTGCACCTAGAGGAAAAGTATGCCATCGACGCGCTGTACGAGTGCCAGCAGGTGTTTGGCACCATCGACCCGGGCCACCCCGGCGTGGCGAAGGTGTTGACGCAGGGACCGGTGAACCTGGCCGGCCCGGTGGCCGTCCTGTCCGAAGGCAGCTACCGCCAACGGTATGCCGGCCTCTATCTCACGCCGGCCGACGCCCGGCGCCAGTTCACGGAGCGGGGATGGAGCCGGGTGGCCGCGCTGCAAACCCGCAACCCCCTGCACCGCTCGCACGAATTTCTCGCCAAGATCGCGCTGGAAGTGTGCGACGGGCTTTTCCTGCACCAGGTGCTGGGCCAGCTGAAGCCCGGCGACATTCCCGCGGACATCCGGGTGCAGGCGGTCGACCGGCTGGTCGCGCACTATTTTGTGCCGGGAAGCGTCCTGCAGGCCGGCTGTCCCCTGGAGATGCGGTACGGGGGTCCCCGGGAAGCGCTGCTGCATGCGGTGATACGCCAGAACTTTGGTGCGAGTCACCTGCTGGTGGGCCGGGACCACGCGGGGGTGGGGGGGTACTACGGCCCCTACGACGCCCAGCGCGCCTTCCAACGGCTCCAACCCGACGACCTGGAAATTCGCTCGCTGGCCATGGACCTCACCTTCTACTGCCGCCGCTGCGACCAGATGGCGTCGCGAAAAACCTGCCCACACCCGGACACCGACCGCGTGATGATCAGCGGGACGCGCCTCAGGGAGCTGTTGGCGACTGGCCAGCCGGTGCCCGACCACTTCAGCCGGCCCGAGGTGTTGGACGTCCTGTCCCGGTACTACGCAGCCCAGACCTCCGGGGGCGCGTGACGCGGCGCCTCGTCTCAGGGCGCCGCCGGGGCGGCGCCCTCCACGCCCAAGCGAGGGCACCATGCGGACAGCACGCACTGGCCGCAGGCGGGACGCCGGGCGTGGCAGACTTGGCGGCCGTGGCCAATCAGCCAGTGGTGCGCGGGGGCCCACTGCCGCCGCGGAATCAACCGACACAAGTCGTCCGCGGTGTGATCCGCGTCTTTGGCCGCAGACCACCCCAGCCGATGGGCCACGCGAAACACGTGCGTATCCACGGCCAGCGCCGGGACGCCATACGCATTGGCCAGCACGACGCTGGCGGTTTTCCGCCCCACCCCCGGGAGCGCTTCCAGCTCCTCGCGGCGGATGGTGGCCGGCAGCTCCGCGCCCCACTTCTCCATGACCACCCGACTGGTCGCGGCCAGATGCCGCGCCTTAGCGTGGTACAGCCCACAGTCAAAGATGCGCGCCTCGATCGCCTCCACCGATAACTGGGCCATCGCCGCGGCATCGGGGCACTCGGGAAACAACCGGGCGGTGATCAGGTTCACGCGCGCGTCCGTGCACTGCGCCGACAGGATCGTCGCCACCAAAAGCTGCCACGGCGTGGAAAACACCAGCGCCGTCGCCGCGGCGGGATAGGCGTCGGCCAGCGCGTCCAGCACGGCCCGCACGTGCCGCGGCCGGGCCGGGGGCCTAGAGGTGCTGGACAACCGCCAGCACCTCGCCCGCGTGGCCCGCCACCCGCACGCGCCGCCAGCACGCGCGGACCACCCCCTCGCCGTCCACTACGAACGTGGCGCGCTCCACCGATCGCTGGGGCACCCCACGCGCGGCCTTCATCACGGAAACGCCAAACGCCTCCGCCACCGTGCCCTCGGGGTCGGTGGCGAGGTAAAACGGCAACTGATACCGGGCCGAGAAGCGGGCGTGGCGGTCGGGGCCGTCTGGACTCACCGCCATCACCACCGCCCCCGCCTGGCGAAACGCCTCATAGCGGTCCCGAAAATCGCACGCTTCCGTCGTACACCCCGGCGTCATCGCGCGGGGAAAGAAGTACACGACCACCGTGTGGCCGACGAACGACGCCAGCGGCAGCTGCCCCTGCTCCGTGTCAAACACCACCCGGGGGGCCGGGGCGCCCAGCGCGATCGCCCCAGCCCCTTCGCCCGTCCCCCCACGCGGGTAGCGGAGGCTCTCACTCATCCCGCCACCACCCGGGGCTGCTGGGAGAGGTGTGACAAAATCTCGGGACCGTCGGCATGCATCACCGCCACATCCTCGATGCGCACCCCGAAGCGGCCGGGCAGGTAGATCCCGGGCTCGATGGAAAACGCCATGCCAGGCGCGAGCGGCGTCTCGTCGCCCGCCATCATCGAGGGGGGCTCGTGGGTGGAGACCCCGATGCCGTGGCCCGTGCGATGCACAAAATACGGACCGTAGCCCGCCGCCTCGATGACGGCCCGGGCCGCCCGGTCCACCGCCGAACACGGGGCCCCAATCTGCGCAGCCCGTTCCCCCGCCATCCGGGCCTGATACACGATCTCGTGCACCTTCAAAAACTCGTCATCGGGGGTGCCCACATACGCCATGCGCGTCATGTCGGACGCATAGCCGGCCCCGCGGCAGCCAATGTCCAATGTAATCGGGCCGTCCGCGATGCGGGCACTGCCGGGATGGTGATGGGGCTCGGCGGCCCCGGGCCCGTACGCGGCCATCATGAAGGACGCCTGGTCCGCGCCGGCTTCCACAAAGGCCGTGCGAATGGCGTCGCTCAGTTCGGTTTCCGTCATGCCGCGGCGAATCGCCCGAAAGCCCGCCTCCATCGCCTGATCCGCGAGGCCGGCGGATATCCTGAGCCGGCGAATCTCGTCCGCGTCCTTGATGAGTCGGAGCCCCCGCATCACGCGACTGGCCAACTCTACGCGCTTGGGCTGCAGCACCTCGGCCAGCCGGCGCGCATGGTCGTAGCGGGCATCGTCCGACACCAGCACGGCACCGGCCGTTTCGCTCCCGGTGGCCACCCCGAGCGCGTGGCGCAACGCGGCCTGGGGCCCCTCGTCATCCGCCCAGTCCAGCACCTCGACGCCCGCGGCGGCGAGCCGGGTCCTGGCCTCGGTGGCGTTCACCCCCGGCACCACCAGCGCCGCACCCGCCTCCCCCACGATCAGGAAGTCGAGGCGTTCGTCATACGGGGGGGTGAATCCCACCGCGTACCGCGTGTCGTCTCCGGGGCAGAGGCACACGGCCGCGAAGCCCTCGGCCGCCAGGGCGCGGCGAATCCGGTCCAACCGATTGGTATCGTCCAACTGCAATCCCTCCCCGGCCATTATAGCCAGTCGAGTCACGGCGCCGTCCGCACCAACTCCGCCACCTGGTGGAGCACGGCCAGCCGCGTCGCGTAGGGCACGGTCGACCGGCGGCTGGGGTTCGGAGCCACCACGTCCCAGACGCCCTCGACGATCCCGTGGGGCTGGCGGCCCCAGGCGACAGGGTCCCGTGGCCGGCGGAGGGCGTAGCCGCGATAGACGTCCTTGCCCAGGCAGCACACCACCCGCGGGCGAAGCTGCCACACCTTCTGCCGCAGGCGCCATCCGCCCTCTCGCTGTTCTTCCCGGGACAAGTCCTGACTCGAGGGCGTCATGCGGTCCACGAGGTTGCACACCCCGAGTCCCCAGACCGGGAGCTCGTGGTCGTCCTGCCACGTGAGCCGCCGGCCGGTCAGCCCCGATTCGTACAGCAGGGGCCAAAAATCATTGCCCGGCCCGGCAAAGTGATGTCCGCGCTCCCAGGAATAGCGGCCCGGATTGTAGCCGACCAGCAGCACCAAGAGCCCCGGTACCAAAATATCGCGCAGCGGCTCGTCCATGGCGTACCCCTTCCGTCCTGTCCCGGGATTATGGAGCGCTTCGTCCCCCGATCATAGGGTTGGGGGTCGCGCCATAGGTTTCCCATGGCGTCACCGGTCACCGGCTGGGCGGCCCGGTGGCGCCGCCGTCGTCCGACGACAGCTGGCATTCACGCTCGGAAAGGCAGGCCATGGACCCGTATCAGGTGCTGGAACTCACCCCACCCGTCACCCGGGCCGAGGTGCGGGCCGCGTACCATCGGCTGGCCCGCCGCTGGCACCCGGACTTTTATGCGGCACCCGGCCAGGAGCGGGCGCGCCGGCACGCTGAAGACGCCATGAAACAGGTGAACGCCGCCTACCGCGCCCTCATCACCCAGGTAGCCGCCCAGGCGGAGGTGGGCGAGGTTCCGCCCGCCCCGGCTGCCGCCGCCGCGCCGCACCGCCCGCCCGTGTGTCCCCGGCACGCGGCGGACCGCGTGCACCGCTGTCCCGCCTGTGGGGCGCCGGCGTGCGCCGCGTGTGTGATGGCGCGCACGTGCCCGGCCTGCCCCACCCATGCGACCACGCCCCGCCGCCGTCCGGAAGAGTGGGGATGGCTGGTGGGCATGGCGGCAGGCGTCGTGGCCATGCATCAGTGGCACTGGTCGCCACCCGCCAGCTTGGGAACCTTGGCCGCCTATCTTTCCCTGATGGGGGTGGGGGTGCTGCGGCGTGCCACGGGCTGGGGCCGCCTGCTGTGGCTGCTGATCCCCTACAGTCTGGTGGTGCTGGGCCTCCTGCGCCTCGCCCAACCCCTGCGCCGCCGCTGACACGGCCGGAGGGAGGCCAAACCTCACCCGGGGTTCCACAGCGTGCCGCCCACGCCTCCCACCAACGCCCCCCAAAACACCGGCCCCAGGAATCCGGACGCACCGGCCAGGATGCTGGACGGTGCGCTGGCCCACCACGCCAAGAGACCCAGCATCCCGAGCGCCAGCCCCATCCCCCCGATCCCCTCCGGGCCATGACCCGCGCCGGGTCCGAAGGTGGCGGCCAGCCCCGCCGTAGCCCAGGCGCCTAGTAGAGCAATTCCTAACTGACATCTGGTTCGACCGGTGCGGGATCCGCCGACTCCAAGCGCCACTTCCAGCGAAAGGGGACCGGGTCCGTGTTCACCCAGTCGATGTATTGCTGGAGGCGGGTTTCCAGTTCCTCCGCGGAATCGACGCGGATCCCCCGCAAACACTGCTTGGCCAGCTTGGCGAAGAACATCTCGATCAGGTTCAGCCAGGAGGCGTGCACTGGGGTGAACACAAACTCGAACCGATTGGGCTGGGTGGCCAAGTAGGCCCGGGTCTCCTTCGACGTGTGGGCGGAATGGTTGTCTAACACGACCTGGATCTTCACCGGCGCGTCGTACTTCGCGTCCAGCGCATGCAGCCACTCCACGAACTCCCGGCTCCGGTGGCGGGCGCGGACCACCCCCAAGACCTCGCCCGTCGCGAGGTCGATGCCCGCGAGCAGGGTCCGGGTGCCTAGGCGCTGGTACTCGTACTCCCGTTCCCAGGTCCCTTGGTCCACCACCCCGGGCTGCGGGGCGCGGTCCGGCGCGATCGCCCGCAGGGCTTGAATCCCCGGCTGTTCGTCGTAGGACCAGCGCACCGTGCGGCGGTCATCGGCCGGGTCGACCTCAAACGTCACCTGTTGGTAGACGTGCAGGACCTGCACCATCTGGTCGTCAAAGTGCGGGGCCTTCCGCTGGAGGTAGTACTGCACCCGATGCGGGTGCAGGTCCTGCGCCGCCAGCAACTTCGAGATGGTGCCTTGCTGGATCTGGCCGGCGCTGGGATGACCCACCGCACCCGCGTGCTCACGCACGTAGCGGGCGAGGAGCGACTCCGTCCAGAACTCGGGCGCCCACCCCAGATCCTTGGGCTTTTGGCAGGCGAGCCTGATGATCCACGCCCGGGCCTCCGCGGTGATGCGGGGCGGCCGGCCGGCGCGGGGCAAGTCGTCCAGCGCCCGGCGGGGGCCCAGGGCCAAGGCTTTCTTGACACACCGCATCACCGTGGGGAGCGGCACGCCGAGGTCCCGGGCAATCGCGGGGCAACTGGCCCCCGCCGCATACGCGACGAGGATCCGGGCGCGGGTGACCGTGCGGACGGGGGCCGTGCGGGAGCGAGCCAACCGGTCGAGGTACGTTTGGTCGGCGGGACGGACGGTCAAGGGCGGAATCGTGCGGGGATGGGGCATCCGAATCACCTCCCACGAAGACTCCCCCCCAGCCTACCTCCATGCCTCCAATATGGCAACAACTAGGAATGGATCTACTAGAATACGGGGCAATGCACTACGTGTCGGTGGTCGAATCTTAAGCGAGTCACCTCGCGAACCAGGCGCCCAGCTGGGGCGATCGGAGGGCCCCGCCGTCACGTTCCGGCGGCCGCCGGTGGACAGCTACTGCCCCGGCGCGCCGTCGTCCGGCTATGGCGGTCTGCATTTCTGCTTTTCTGTGGTACACTGCAAAAAAAGGGAGACAGTGCGATAGTATGTGGTCCAAGTGCGCGAACGCGGTGTCGTGGCGCGGCCAAAGGACGTCCGCGATCGGTACGGTCTGGCGACAGATACCCCACTGACGCTGGTGGACTGGGATGGCCTCCTGGTACTCAGCTCGCGCGTTCCGGTGGTGACAGAACTCGCTCGCCAGCTACCGGCCGAGCGCGCTTCCGAAAATTTATCCGTCGACGATCTCCTGTCCGCGTGGGCTCAGGACCGCTACGGCGCCGATGCGCCTCGGTTCACCGATTTCACCAAACCTGGCGACGACCGCTCGGGCAATTCTCCTGACGACCTACGCCAACCCCACTCCGGGTGTTTTTGGACGCCGACGCGATTATTGCAGGATGTGCGTCACCGAGCGGCCCGCCCCAACCCCCGGCCCTGCCGGACCGCGTGGCGATCAATCCCCCCGAGGATCCCCCGTAACAAGAGAGCGTGACTTTCCTGTGCTGATCTGTCCCCGGGGGCTTGACACCTACTGCGGCGCCTCGCATGCCCTGTTGCTCGTCGGAGCGTTGGGGATGGTGTAGGCGTGGACATTGCCGGCGGTATTGATGGAGGTACGCAGCAACCTCATCCGCAAGCTGCCGCGCGAACTGCCGATTTTCGAAGCGATGTGGCCGAACAGCCTCACCGTAGGAACTGACCCGGGCGAATCGAACCTCGCGCGTTGGGCCAAGTACGCGCACCCCAAAGACGTCCATGTCCTGGCCGCCGCCTCAGTCTCAGCCGACTGGCTGGTGACCATTAACATGCGGCACTACTACTCTCCCCCGGGCGTGGAGGTGGCGCGGCCCAGTGATGCCTTGCAGCGCATGCGTGCTGCGCTGGGCGGCCCCGGACTGGCCCGCCAATGTGAGCCCGCCCCCCGGGACAGTCCACCTCAACCAGATGACTGAGAGAACCCCCCACCCAGCCCGACGCTGGGGGTGGTGTCCTCTGTGGAGGCAACTTCGCAAGGGGCTGGGCAGTGCGGCTACGAGCCACCACACACGCGCGGTCCCTCAATCCGCCATGCCGTAGGCGGGGTCAACCACGAAGCTCAGCGCCACCCACAAGCCGGCCCCCAAGGCCGCGATGCCGCTGGCCGACGCAAAGCCCCACCAGAGCCCTATCGCGGCAACCAGCCACAGGCCCCCCATCGCGCTGCCCAGCACCTGGGCCGTACGGGCAGACACGCGGCGCCCCACCGAAAACTCGGCGGCGGTGGCGGCAGGCCAGGCGGCGGCGACAGCCACCACGCGCTCGGCAGCGGGCATGAGGCCGCTGGCCACCAGCCCGACCAACAGCGCGATTCCCGCCAGCGTGCCAAACCCCTTGAGGGCGGCGGCCAGCCGCCTGCTCCTCGCTCCCATCCAGTGCCGGTTCCCACCGCGGTTCATCTGCTTGCCCTTCATCATGTTGATGTTCCGTCCTTTCGTCGTCTGTGTCATGCGCGGCGTCCTTGTCGCGCTTGCCGTCGGCGCCGTCCGTGTTCTCCTAATGGATGGCTCCCCTTCTTACCGGGAGTGTGCTGCGCGGACACCCCGGTGGCGCGTGGGGTCCGGGGACGGCGATCTGAGCGCTGGATGCCCACCGCTGCGCTCCGAGTTCCAGTCGATGTCGGCGCGGCCCAATGCGAGACACGCGGTGTGGCCGCCAAACGCAAAGGAGTTGCTGAGGGCACAGGCCATCGGCCGCCGGCGCCCGGCGTCCTGGACGAAGTCCGCTCCCACTGCCGCGGCCAGGGGGGCGTGGCGGTGCGCGGTGGGCGGCACGAAGCCGTCTCGCAGCGCCAGCACCGTGGCCACCGCCTCGATGGCTCCGGCCGCGGACAGGGCGTGACCCATCTGGCTCTTGGTCGAGCTAACAGGAATTTCCCAAGCGTGGCTCCCGAGCACCGCCGCGATGGCCGCCCACTCCGCGGGATCGTTGGCGTGGGTGCCGGTGCCGTGCGCGTTGACGTAGTCGATGTCGGCGGGGGAGAGCCCCGCGTCGCTGAGGCAGCGCTGCATGGCCAATGCCGCGCCGCGGCCGTCGGGGTGCGGGGCGGTCGCGTGGTAGGCGTCGTTGGCGGTGCCGCAGCCTAACACCCAGGCTTGGATGTGTGCCCCCCGCCCCCGGGCGTGGCCTTCGGACTCCAGCACTATCATGGCGGCGCCCTCGGCCAGCACGACGCCCTCCCGGTCCTCGGCGAAGGGGCGGCAGTCATGCCCGAGCGCCCCCATGCTGTCAAACCCGGCATAAATGAGCTCGGTAAGCGTGTCGACCCCGCCGGCCAGCACCCGGTCCACGAGACCCAGGCGAATCAGGTCGGCCCCGACGCCAATGGCGGTGGTGCCGGCCGCGCAGGCCGTGACCACACTCCACACGGGCCCGCCGAGCGCCAGGCGGTCCACCAGCCGCCGGCCCGCACAGTCGGCCATGCCGGACAGGACGGTGTCATAGTCGGGTGCGTGCCCGTGCTGCTCCTGCCAGGCCACCCGCGACAGCTCATCGGATCCCAGCGTGGTGCCAAGCACCAGCGCCGTGCGCGTGTCGTTCGGCCCGCCGGCCATGGCCAGCGCCTCCGCCGCCACCCGATCCAGAAGCTGAGCGGGCCGGGAGCCTGCATCCGGGGAGCCAGGGGGCGCCCACACGGCGTCGTCCAGCTGGCCAGCCCAGTTGACGCCGTAGCGGGTGGCATCAAAGCGGCTGACTGGCCCAAAGCCGTGCCGCCCCTCCAGCAGTCCTGCCCGGAAGGTGGATGCGTCGGCACCGAGTGGAGTGGCGGCGCCCAGCCCGGTGATGGCGACCGCTGTCCGCGCGCTCACTGGGCCACCCCCAGTGCGGAAGGTCGGGCGGCGCTGCGGCCGGCAGGAGCCACCCTGACCCAGGTGACGCCCGGCCGCAGCGGATCGGCCGCCTGGAGCGCGGCCGGCGCCTGTATGCCGCTGGCCGCGAGCGTGCCCACCGCCAGCGGCAGCCAGGCTGCGGCGCTGAATCCCCAAGTCGCGTCCCACGCGCGGGAGTCCAGGTGTGCGCCCGAGGGAGCGTCCTGCCACTCGGGAGCTACCCACACCCGTGCGTGCGCGCCGCACAGCTGGGCGTGGGCCTCGGTCTCCAGTACGAGCGCCGCAGCCGCCTCGGTGAGCAATTGAGGCGCGGGAGCTGGCGCGCCCAGCCGCATCCCGGATCGCGCGAGCACGCGGGCGAGCAGCGGAGAGATGTCGTCGAGGCCAAGCACCACGGCGGCGGAGATGCGGCCCGCCATGAGCTGGAGGCATGCGTACTCGAACGCCCCGTGGCCCCCAAACACCGTCGAGGGTCCGGTGAGGCCTGCGGCCGCGGCCGCCTGGCCGGCCGCTTGATTGGCCACCACGCCGGGAAACAGGAGCGGCGACACCACGCCATCGGGGTCGCCGGCCGACGCCATCAGGCGGGCCACCGCCGTGGCGCTGCCAAACAGAGTATCCACAAACAGGCCTGGAGGGCTGCTCACCAGGATGGGACCCCGGTCGGCGAGTGCCGCGCGCACGGCCGCCACGGCCATTTGGGCCAGGTGGTCCAGCCGGCGCCGGCCGGCTGGCGGGAGCCATGGGTCTAGGATGGGCTGCGCGACGGTGCGGCGCCAGGTGCCCGGGACGACCTCTTCGGCATCGTCCAGTCGGGCGGTGCTGCGCAGCGCGCCGGAGACCGGGCCCATGCCGTCGGGGTGGACGGCGCCAAAGCCCGTGAGGGCGATGCGGGTCGTGGAACGCATGTAGACCGCTCCTTTCTCTAACCTCTCTCTAACCTCAGCTCGTGTGTGGCCATCTCCGCCCGGATCATGGGGTCTCATCGCATCAATCGGCTCGGGAATCGAGGCCGGTTGGGCGGGGGGGCCACCTGCCGCACGGTGGTCCCGCCGCTCACCCCGCCCGGAGGACGGTGAAGTGGGCGCGGGCCACCACTCGGCCTTCCGGTGGAGCGTGCTCGTCCACGGCTTCACACCGAATTTGGAACTGCGGCCCCACCTCGCCCTCCAGTGAGGCCATGGCGACGAGGCGGGCCGGCGGATGCACCGGCGCCAGAAAGCGAGCATGGCGCACGCGAACCAAGAGGGCCGGTGCGGTTCCGGGCTCGGGAAAGAGAAACCGCCCGGTCTGTGCCATGAACTCCAGCAGCAGGACGCCGGGGAAAATGGGGACGCCGGGAAAGTGCCCGGCCACGGCCCAGTGGCCGATCGGGACATCAAGCTCCGCGGCCGCCAGCGGCGGCCCCATCCGGCGCACGCGATCCACCAGCAAGAGCGCCCCGCGGTGTGGCAGGTAGGCGTCCACGCGCACCGGCTCGACCGCGTGCGCGGCAGCCGCCGTCCCTTCCCCTATGGCGCTCACGCGGCCACCTGGTCAACGCGGAAGCGCAGCAGGGCCACCACGAAGAAAACCAGGCCGAACCCCATCAGGACGGCGAGGTTCGGCCAGACGTGGCCCAAGCCTTGCCCCTGCAGCAGAATGGCCTGGTAAGCCCGCATGGCCCAGCCCTGGGGTGTGGCCAGCGCCAGCGAGCGCATGATGGGCGGCATGTAGAAGCGCGGCACGTAGCACCCGCCCACGGCCGCCAGCAGGAACACGAGCAGGGTCGCCACGTTTTGGGCCTGGCTCTGGGTGCGCGCGTAAGACGTGACCAGCAAGCCCAGCCCGTTGGCCGCCACGCTGATGGCCACCGTCACGGCCAGCAGCGCGGCGGGGTTCGGCAGCGCCAGGCCAAAGAGCCAGTGGCCAGCGGCAAACATCACCACCGCCTGGATGATGCCCATGGCAAACGTGGGGATGAGCTTGCCCGCCAAGATGGCGCGCGGGCTGGTCGAGGCGACGCGGATGCGGGCCATGGTGCCGCGCTCCCGCTCGCTGAAGAAGCTTTGCACGATGGTGGCGGCAATGAAGAAGAGAAACGCCACGGTAAAGCCCGGCACATACTGCTCCACCGCGCTGGGGTGAGGGGCTTGGCGGGTGACGCCCACGGCCAGATGCGTCACGGCCGGCATGGGGGACAGCCCCGCTGCCAGGGTGCGGCCGGCAGACGTCCGGCCGATGCGGGCGATGAGCGTCGCAAGGTCCGCGCGGCTCACGCCGGCGGAGATGGCGGAGGCCACCGCCCCGCGGAACAGGGACGCCGTGGCCGGCTCCGTGGGACTTTGCCAAATCATCACGTGCTGGCCGCGCACCACGATGGCGGCCAGGGCCGAACCGCTGGCCACGGCGCTCCGGGCCGCCCCGGCGCCTTCGCGGGTCAGCACCACCCCCGGCAGGCGCTGCACCGCCTGAGTGACGGCAGGGTTCGGCTGCTCCAGCACCAGCGGCACCTTCATGGTGGCAGCGGGAGTGCCGCCGCCAAACACGCCGCCCAGAGCGGCCGTCAGCACGACGGCAAACATCAGGGGCAGGACAAACAGGTTCACAATGGTCCCGCGGTCGCGCAGGTAAATCCAAAAGTCTTTCATCGCGATGGGCCACATTTCGCCGATGCCTCCTTCTTTTGGCTCTCGTTCTCCTTGAGCTGTATCGCGCCGGGCCCGCTGTCCCGGCTCCGGCGGGCTGTCCATCGCCAGCGGCACCGAAAAGCTCGGACAGCCGGTGAGCCCATCAGTCGCGCAGCCGCCGCCCCGTGAGGGTGAGGAAAACGGCTTCCAAGCTGGCCGGCACCAGATCCAGCGACGTGGGGCGGATGGCGAGCGCCGCCAAGTGATGGGTGACAAGCGCGAGCGTCTCCGGCACATCCCGCGCGCGAATCGCGAGCGTCCCACCGGTGAGCGTCACCTCCGCTCCGGCACCGGCGAGAGCCCGCTCCAGGCACGCGGCCTGCGGGGGATCCACGGTCACCTGGATCACGCTTTCGCCGTGCTGGCGCAGCAGCTCGGAGACCGTGCCTTCCGCCACCGCGCGGCCGCCGTCCACGATGGCCACCCGGTCGCACAGCGCCTGCGCTTCCTCCATGTAGTGCGTGGTGTACACGATGGTCACGCCGTCGTCGGCAAGCTGCTGGAGCGTCTGGAAAATCAGGTTGCGGGACTGCGGGTCGACACCGACGGTCGGCTCATCCAGGAGCAGGATCTGCGGCCGATGCAGCACCGCGCAGGCGATGTTGAGGCGCCGCTTCATCCCGCCGCTGAACGCCGCCACCGTGTCATGCTGGCGGTCGGCCAGCCCCACCGCGTCCAGCGCTCTGATGGCCGCTTGGTCCAGGGCGGTGCCCGCGAGCCCATACAGCCGGCCAAAGAAGTGGACGTTCTGGCGGGCGGACAGCTCCGGGTAGAGGGCGAGGTGCTGCGGCACCATCCCCAGCTGGCGGCGCGCCGCAGCGCGTGGGTGGTGCCACGGCTCTCCCAGCACCGTGAGCTCGCCTTCGTCGGCGGACAGAAGCCCCGCCAGCAAATTGAAGGTGGTCGTCTTGCCGGCCCCGTTGGGGCCCAAGAGGCCAAACACCTCCCCGGAGTACAGCGTGAGGTCCAAGTGGCGCACCGCCCACCGGTCTCCATAGCGCTTGCCGAGGTTTTGGCCGGCGACCACCGGCGCGGAGCCGGCGGGGGCGGCTTGGCGGAGCCCTCCCGCGCCATCGGAGCCGGTGGCCAGCATCCGGGAATTCGTTGTCATCGCCATCCTGTCACCTTTCCTTTCGCGGTTTTGCCCTCTCGGCCATTCACATGCCGCTTGGGGTCGGGGGCTTTGTGCCGCAGCCCGTCTCGCGTGTTGCCTGCCTATAGAGTGGGAGCCGAGCGTGTGGGCCAGCCGCCCGCCCGATCGCCTCTCAACGACCCTCAGTGTGGGCGGCTGGGCCCTGGTGGTCCCCGGTGAAAATACCAGGGCTTAGCCTAGGGTTTTCCCGAGGCTCCCCGTGTGCGGGACCTCTTACGGTGGGGTGGGCAGGGACAACTTCCCTTCCACTCCGGATCCGACCGTGGGATCGCGAGCGGCATCATCGACCCGGGTCGCGGAGGCGCTCCGCCATGTGGGCCGCAGTACGCCCGCTCCGCGACGGCACTTTCCACGCGAACGGCCGCCAAGCTTGGCGGCAGCGAAGCCGAACAATCGAAGGAGGATGGCCACGATGGCAACCGTGCTGAAGACCGACGGCGCGCCCGGGCTCACGCTGGCAGATTTAGCGGAGCTGGTGGTGACGCATCTCGAACTGGATATGGACAGCCAGGCGCTGGGCCGCGAGACGCGGCTCATGGGCGAGGACGGCTTGGGGCTGGACTCGGTGGACTGCCTTGAGCTGGCCGTCGCCCTGCAGAAGCTGCACCGCATACGCATCACGCAGAAGGATACCGGTGCCTTTCAGACGCTGGGCGCGCTCTATGACCTGTGCGTGGAGCGGCGCGGCGAGCAGGCCGTATGAGCGGGCCGCGGAGCGGGGCGGCCCTGGTCACCGGCGGATCGCGGGGACTGGGGCGAACGCTGGTGGCGGCGCTGGGCGCCCGCTTCGACCCCGTGGTGTTCACCTATCGCACGCGCGAAGACGCGGCGGCCGCGGCGGCCGCCGCGGCCGCGCGCCGGTGCCCGCACACACGCTTCGTGCCCATGCGCTGGGACTTGGCAGCACCCCCCGAGGAGTGGGCCGCCCGCCTGGAGCAGGTTGCCCGCGGCGCGGGTCCGTTTGAAGTGCTGGTGAACAATGCGGGCATCAGCGCCGATGGCCTGCTGTTCCTGCAGACGCCGGACGAGTGGGATGCGGTCCAAGCCGTGAATGTGCGCGCGCCCCTGGCGCTCATGACGGCCCTGGGGCGCGACATGCTGTTCCGCCGGCGCGGACACATCATTAATGTCGCGTCGGCGGCGGCCCTTAAAAGCGCTCGGGGACAAGCCCTGTACGCCGCCAGCAAGGCGGCGCTGGTGTCGCTGACCCGCTCGCTGGCGCGTGAGCTCGCAGGCACGGGCGTGCGCGCCAACGCGGTGGCGCCGGGATTCATCGAAACGGAGCTGGTGGCCGGCCTGCCGGCTGAGGTGCGGCGGCAGTACTTGGCGGACATCCCCCTCGGGCGTTTTGCACATCCCCGCGAGGTGGCCGCGGTCGTCCGCTTCCTCGCCAGCCCGGCTGCCTCATACATCAACGGCACCACTATCGTCGTGGATGGGGGGCTCACGGCATGACCGCGGGGGCGCGGCCCAGGCGGCCCCTAGCCTCTGTCGTCATGCCGACCTACAACAAGCGGGATCGGCTGCGTGCGGTGTTGGAGGCGTTTGCCCTGACTCCGCAGGGATTTCCCTTCGAAGTAGTGGTCACCGATGACGGGTCCACGGATGGAACAGGCGCCTGGCTCGCGTCGTGCCGGCTGCCATTTCCCTTGCAGGTCGTGCGCGGCACGCACCGCGGGGCGGCGGCCGCGCGCAATCAGGCGGCGGCCCAAGCGCGCGGCTCGTGGTTCGTGTTCAGCGATGACGACATGGTCCCCCAGCGGGGATTCATCGCGGCTCATGTGCGGCGGCTTCAGGCGGATCCGGGCTGGCTGTATCGCGGGCGCCGCTGGGCCATCCCCGTGGATGAAGTGCCCGCGTGGCTGGCGGAGCCCGTCACCCCGGCGGCGCTGGATCGGCTGTGGGGGAAGGCGCGCATGACCGTGGGGGAAGCGCGCGCCCGCCGGGCGCTGGCACTGCCTGTGCACCACGCCTACCGGTTTGCCCACACCTGCACATCGAACCTGTCGGTCAGCGCCGGCGTCTTTGGAGCCCTCGGAGGCTTCGACGAGCGCTTTGGCACCGGATGGGGGGGCGAGGATACCGACCTGGGCTACCGGGCCGAGCAGCGCGGCTGGCGGCTGGCCGATGCGCCCGACGCCGTGAACTGCCACCTGGAGCACTCGCGATCCAGCGCGGAGAAATTTCGCCGGGGGCTGCCCAACTTCAGGTACCTGGCGGCTAAGCACCGGGATCGCGGAGTGGCCGCCCTCGTCAGCTATCTGGAGTCGGTGGTGGCGCTCGGATTTTCCGAGGACCTGTTCAATGAGCAGGAGTTCGTGTGCGAGGGGGACGCGCCATGATGCCCGGCGTGGGGGTGGATCTGGTGCCCGAGGCCCGCATCGCGCGGCTGCTGGCCAAATGGGGCGACGCGGTGGTGAAGGAGCTGCTGACGGAGGCCGAGGGGCGGCAGGCTCCAGAGTCCCTGGGAGGGCGCGCGCGCTTTGTCGCGGGGCGCATGGCCATGAAGGAGGCGGTGCTGAAGGCGCTGGGATGCGGAACCCGTGTCAGCTGGCGCGACATCGAGATTGCCGTGGATGAATGGGGGGCGCCGCGGGTGTCCGTGCGCGGCGCCTTGGCGCGCACTTGGCTGGGCGGCCGCGAGCTGGCCGTCGCGCTGACGCATGACGCAGGCATGGTGGTAGCGGTGGCGGTGGCATCGCCGCCGGCGGCGCCGCAGTGACGTGCCTCTCGCTGCAAGGCGGATGCGGAGAGTCTGCATCGGCGGGCAGCGCCGGGAGAGCCCGGGAGCCCAAGCAGCACGAACCGAGAGGCGAAAACTCAAGAGCAGTGGGAACACACAGGAAAACACCTGGAGAACATCCGAAAGACATCCGGAAGCATCTGGAATCATCTGAAGGAGGGAACGAAGATGGCAAGCGTCACACTGACCCTTGAGGTTCCGCGGGAGGAGGCGCCGGCCTCGGTGCGCGTGGCCCGGGCGGCCGCCGCGCTGCGCCGCGGGGAGCCGGTGCTGGTTGCGGACGATGCGGACCGGGAGGGAGAGGCCGACCTGGTGCTGTCGGCGGAGCTGGCCACCGTGGAGCAGATGAACTTCCTCATTTGGCATGGAGGCGGACTGATATGCGTCGCCATGGATCCAGCCTGGACGGCGCGGCTCGGCCTAACTCCCATGGTGGCCCATTCCACGGACCCGCATGAGACAGCATTCACCGTGAGTGTGGATGCCCACGGCCGATTTGGGGTCACCACAGGCATTTCTGCCCACGACCGCACCGTGACCGCCCGGCTGCTGGCCTATCCGGGAACTCGCCGCGAAGACCTGCGGAGTCCGGGGCATCTGTTTCCCCTCGCCGCGCGGCAGGGAGGCGTCCTGGTGCGCCGCGGGCACACCGAGGCGTCCACGGACCTCATGCGCCTGGCTGGCCTTGCTCCCGTGGCCATCATCGTGGAAGTGCTGGACCGCCAGGGCCGCGCCGTGTGGGGCCGCCTGCTGGCCTCGCGCGCCCGCCGCTGGGCCGTGCCCATCCTGTCTGTCGAAGACGTGGCGCAGGTGCGCCGGGGGATGGAGCGATGAGCGCGGGAGTGCTGAGTCGGCCCGCGGCCCGGTGGCTCGGCCGGAGCGTGGGGCGGCGGGTGCTGGCGGTGGTGGACGCGTCCAGCCCCTTGCCGCCCCCGCCGTTCATGGTGGCGGCCAACCACCTGAGCTTCTTCGACCATGCCCTCCTCATCTGGTGGGCGGGCCGACAGGGCTGGCCTGCCCTGCGCTTCCTTTCGAAGGCGGAGCAGTTTCGCCGCCCCGTGGCGGGGCGGCTGCATCGGGCGTTTGGCGGGATTCCCATCAGCCGGGGGGCGGTCGACACCGACGCCTGGTCGGTAGCTCGGCAGTCTCTGGCGGAGGGCGGCATTGTGGTGGTGTACCCCGAAGGGACGCGCAGTCGGTCGGGAGACCTGGCAGCCTTCCGCACGGGCGCCGCCAGTCTGGCCGCCGCCGCCCAGGTGCCCACCATCCCCGTGGGGCTGCTGGGGACCAAGGAAGTGCTGCCCGTCGGCGGGCGCTGGCCCCGGCGCGGCCGGCGGGCCATGCTGCGGGTGGGGGCGCCCCTCCCTCCGCCAGCGGTTGGCCGCTCCGCCGGGCGCGTGTGGGTGCGCGGCCTGTTTCAGCAGGTCGCCGCCCTCACCGGGCAGTGGCCGGCCGAATCCGTCGACTCGGCGGTGCGGGACCGCTTCGCGTGGGGCCGGCCCCCGCTGTCGCCCGCCGCCGAAAGGCTGGCGGCGTGTACGGAGCACGCCGCCGCACACGGACTGGGCGAGCGGGATGCTTGGATTCGGCCGCTGTGGGCGGCGCTCCGCGAGGACGCATCGCTGTCGGTGGAGTGGGGGCGGTGGCTCGGGCAGCGTGCGCTCGGTAAAGGTGGGGGACTCCCGCAAGGGCTTATGTTTCTGGAGACCGGCCGCTGGCTCCGCCGGGGGGCCCAGGCGCGCCCCACGGACGCCGTGGCTTGGCACGCGTGCGCGGTGTGGCTGGAGCATCGGCCGGGGCGGTGGGCACGTCCAGAGGAGGCACTGGCCCTTCATCGGCTGGCGGCGAGCCTGGCCCCCACGTCGTCGCGGATTCTGGCTGGGCTCGCTGAAGCCTTGGAAAAGGCCGGCCGGCCGGAGGAGGCCCGCCGAGTGGCGTCGGCCGCCCTGTCCGTGGACCCCACTCTGCCCGCACGGCGGCGGTGCCGGCTGGACGCGCTGCTGCTGCCAGCAGCAAGGCGTGGCGCGCTGTGACCGGCGTCGTCCTAGTCACCGGCGGGACGCGCGGCTTAGGCTTGGCCGTGGCCCGCCGGCTGGCCGCTCCGGATGTCCACTTGGTGCTGACGTACCTGCTGAATCACGAAGCCGCTCACGAAGCGCAAGCCGCGCTCGGCGCCTGCGCGGGAAAGGTCACGGTCGTGCAGGCGGATGCCAGAGATCCTTCCGCTCTCAATGCGGCCATCATTGGGCCGCTCCTGTCAGGCGGGGTGCCGGTGCGGGTGCTGGTGAACAGTGCTGCACTGGGCGCGTTTCGCGACTTGACGGCGCTCTCGGTGCGCCACTGGGACCTGACGCTGGACACGTGCCTCAAGGGCCCCTGGCTGCTCACCACGCGGCTCGCGCCGCTGCTGGCGGGGGGCGCGGTCGTGAATGTGTCTAGCACGGGGGCCGTGCGGACGGTGCCGCACTATGGCGCGATTGGCGTCGCCAAGGCGGCACTGGAGCACCTCACGCGCTGCTTGGCCGCCGAGCTGGCGGCGCAGGGTGTGCGGGTGAACGCGGTTCGGTCCGGGGTGCTTGCCACCTCGGCGCTGGACTCCCATCCCGAAGGACGGGCCCTGCGGCGAGAGACGGCTCGCCGTGTCCCGGCCGGGCGGCTGGTAACCGTGGAGGACGTGGCTGATGCCGTGGCATTTTTGGCCGGCCCGGCATCCCTCATGATCCGGGGCCAAACGCTGGTCGTGGACGGTGGCTTAGAGCTGCTGGCCTAAGGCGGGTGAGATGATGCTCATCGGCGGGTTCCCCTCGGCTCCCTGGGTGGAAGGGGTGGTATAACGTGGTACAGAGAGGGTAATTCCGCCGGCTGGAGAAGTATGCCGAGCAAGGCGGGCGGCAGCGGCGGCAAGCGGAGGTGGTCGTCTTGGCGCGAAGGTGGCCGCTCCAGCGGTGGGGCCTCGGCGCGGCTTTCGCGGCGGCCGCGCTGCTGCTGGCGGCCGCCGTCCCCATGCTCACCGGGCATGCCGCGGTGCTTCCGGCGGGCACCTGGATGGGCATGGGCGGCACGCTGGTGGTGCTGGTCGCGGCGGGCGCGGGGATTGCGGCCGCCACGTCGGAGCAGGTGGCCCGATACTGCCTCGGGCTGAACGGGCTGGGGATGGTGGAGGCCGTGGCCCTGCCGCTCGCGAGCCTGGGATTTCCCCAGGCCGAAGGCTTGGCGACCGTGGCGACGGCCCTATTGGGGGCCACGTATGTGGCGTTCTGCCAAGAGTGGACGCGCGGCGCCCCCGCTCCGCCATGGAAATGGAAGACGTGGGTGTGGTTTGCGGGTGCCGCTCTGCTGGTGGCGGGGATGCCGTGGATCGCCGCCCCAGTCATGTCGAATCTCATCGCCGCCTGGTATCTCACCACGGTGGGGGTGGGGCTGGCGGCGGTCGCTCGCGGGCGCCGCCAGGGGACCCGGGTGGCCGGTGCTCCGCACCTTGGAATCCTGCTCTTGGGTTCGGTCCTGGGCCTGGTGCCGCCCGCCCTCACGGTGACCGCCGAGCGGCTGGGGATCGGCGTGCCGGCCTGGACGCTGTCGGTGGAAATTGCGGTGATGCCCGTGTACGCGCTGGTGGCGGTCTTGTGGGGCCGGTTTATGGGCGTCCGCATTGGGGTCAGCCTGCGCCGCCTGCTGTACCTGGTGTCGGCCGCGACGGCTGCCATCCTTTACGGCGCGGTGCTGGCCACACTGGTGCCGCTGGCGTCGCGGGGGGGCGTGGCCGCAGTGCCGATTGCCCTGCTGCTGGCGGCGACGGCGGCGCTGGCGCCGGCCTGGGTGATGCTGCGCCGGGCCGTGGACCGGGTGGTGTTTCGCGATGACTTCGACTATGCCGCCGTGATGGCCCAGCTGAGCGGCGGCATTGGAGCCCGCGGAGACCCCCGTGAAATGGCGGCGTTCGCCGTGAGCCAGGTGGCGGCGGCCCTGGGCGTGCGCGGCGCCGCCGCCATCCAGCAGGATGCAAGCGGTGGCCGCCGCCTGCTGGCGGGATTGGGCAGCTTGGATCGCCATCGGCCAACGGAGCGGGATGGAGCGAACCCCGACTGGCTGCTGGTCCCTTTCGGCGTGGAGGGGCAGCCGGTGGCGGGCTACCTGCTGGCGGCGGAAAAGCTCCGCCACGGAGACCTGAGAGCCACCGACCGACAGCTGGTGGCGGCGGTGGCCGGCGTGCTGGGCGTCGCCATGGAGGCCGCCGCGCTTCGAGCCGACCTGGCGCAGAAGTTGGACACCGCGCGGGCGCAGCAGGAGGAGATGCAGCTGTTGGCCCGCCGCTTGGTGGAAGCCCAAGAGGCGGAGCGCCGCCGCCTCGCCCGCGAGGTGCACGACGGGCCGCTGCAGTCGGTCTTGGCCATGGCGCGCGGGGCCGAGGTGCCGGTGGCCGCCGATCGGCTCCGCCAGGCGGCGCTGGACACCGCCGAGGAGCTGCGCCAGCTGGCGGCGAGCCTTCACCCGGCGCTGCTGGATGACTTAGGCCCGGCTGAGGCACTCAGAACCTACATCGAGCGGCTGTCTCGGGTGCTGGGCGCTAATGGCCCAGTGGTGGAGCTGGAGGCGGATGCACTGCCGCCGCTGCCCGAGTCCGTGCGCGAGGGGCTTTTCCGGGTAGCTCAGGAGGCGCTGCACAATGCACTGCGCCACGGGCGCGCCCGCCACATCCACATTCGGCTGGCGAGCCAGGACTCTCTGGTGGTCGTGGCGGTCCACGATGACGGCCAGGGGTTCCTCATGCCCAGCCGCCCGAGCCGCTGGGTGGCTTCCGGCCACCTGGGAGTGGCCAGCATGTACGAGCGGGCCGCCATGCTGGGCGGGACGCTCCAGATTGCCACGGCAGCGGGGGCCGGCACCACGGTAACCCTGGTCGTGCCGGAGCCGAGCCCAGCCGGCCCGCAGCATGGCCAGGGGGCGGCGCCTGAGAGGGGAGGCATGGCCGATGATTCGCGTGCTGCTGGTGGATGACCACACCCTGGTGCGGGAGGGGACTCGGAGTCTCTTGGAGCGCGAGGCCGATATCCGCGTGGTGGGGGAGGCAGGCACGGCGGCGGCCGCGTTCCGTGCGCTGGCCGATAGCGAGGAAGCCAAGGGTGCCGACGATGGCGTGGACGTCGTGCTGCTGGACTTGGGGTTGCCGGACCAGAACGGCGTGGAGGCCGCCGAGCGGATGGCCGCCCGGCATCCCCAGACCGCTATAGTGGTGCTGACCGCGCACACGGCGCCACAGTACCGACTGCGCCTCCTGGACGTGGGCGTGACCGCCTATCTGGACAAGGGGTGCGCCAGCGAGGAGCTGTTGGCCACGGTGCGGGCGGCCACTCTGGGCGCCCATGTCCTGCCGGGCAACAACTTGGCCGCCGTGCGGGCGTGGTCTCGGCGGGACAGCCCAAGGCTCACGGCCCGTGAGCTGGAGGTGCTGGGCAAAGTGGCGGAGGGGCTGGCCAACAAAGAGATTGCGGGGGCACTTTTGGTCAGCGAGCGCACCGTGGAATACCACATGGGCAACATCATGAGCAAGCTGGATGTGCGCTCCCGGGTGCAGGCGGTGCGGCGGGCGCAGGAGCTGGGCTGGCTCGTGCCCTGAGCGGTGGGGCCCGAGACAGCATTAGGGCAAGCCCGCAACCGCCACTCTCTAAAGTCCACCGCCCGAATTTTTGGGCATGGAGCGATGCAATGCGGCTGTCCTGCGGGGCGGCCGCATTTAGCACCTGGCACGGCGGCCCCTGCACGATTGCGGGGCGCACGTGGCATTCGCCTGCACTGCGCAGCGGCACGTTTCCCAAGTGACAGGTCCATCGTGTGCTTCTAGTGTCCTGAGTTGCTAGTGCGCGATCTATATAGTCTGATAGGGTATGTCTCCTATACCTCCAACCAAGTCGCGACGAATCGGGCGCCCGTTGGCGCCGTTGACCCTCACCCCGGACGAGCGGGGGACCCTGGAACGCTGGGCGCGCCGGCCGACGACGGGGCAATCCCTCGCCCTGCGGGCGCGCATTGTGCTCCGCTGTGCCGACGGGATCTCGAATCTCGCCGTGGCCGACGAACTGGGCGTCGGCCGACCCACGGTGGGCCAGGGGCGGCAGCGCTTTCTCCGGGACGGGCTCCCAGGGCTGGCGGACTTGCCCCGCGCCGGCGCCCCGCGACGGATTACGGACGCCCAGGTGGAGCAGGTCATCGCTAAAACCCTGGAGGAGACGCCCCCGGACGCGACCCACTGGTCGACCCGGGGCCTGGCGCGCACCGTCGGGCTCTCCCAAACGGCGGTGAGTCGCATCTGGCGGGCGTTTGGCCTCCAACCCCACCGCACCGAATCGTTCACGTTGTCCTCCGACCCCCTGTTCGTGGACAAGGTCCGCGACGTGGTGGCGCTCTACCTCGACCCGCCCGAGCGCGCCGTGGTGTTCTGTGTCGACGAAAAGACCCAGATCCAGGCCTTGAACCGACCGCAGCCCGTGCTCCCGCTGCTGCCGGGGACCCCGGCCCGTCGGAGCCACGATGATCAACGCCACGGCACCCCCAGCCGGTTCGCCGCCCTGACCTTGCCGACCGGGGAGGTGGTGGGGAGCCTGCGGCCCCGGCATCGGACCCAGGAGTTCCAAGCGTTTCGGGACCGCCTCGACACGACGGTCCCCGCGAACCTTGCGGTGCATCTCGTGTTGGACCACGATGCGATCCACCAAGCGCTCCCGGTTCAGCGCTGGCTGGGGAAGCACCCGCGGTGTGCCCTGCATTTCACGCCCACCAGCGCCTCGTGGCTGAATCTCGTGGAGCGGTGGTTCGCGGAACTGACCACGAAAAAGCTCCCACGGTCCGCCCACCGGAGTGTCAAAGAGCGGGAAAGCGATATTGAGGCGTGGATCGCCGCCTGGAATGACCATCCCCGGCCCTATGTGTGGGTGAAGACGGCCGACCAGATACTCGCGGCCCTTGCAAACTATTGTAAGCGCATTTCTAACTCAGGACACTATATAGGTGCGCATCATGATCGCGTCGAATGACCGGGAGACCCAGCGGGGCCGGGAGTCGGCGAATGTTCGCGTGCGGGCTCCTCAAAGGATTTGGGAAGGAGACGCCCATGGCCGTGCCGGCCCGTGGCAGGAATGAAAAATGACTGGGTGACGTTTTCGGCCGCTCCGTATCTTGTGTTATCGAGAGCACCGCCCTACTACCGGTACTACGCCCCATCTATTTTCCAAGGGAGACGCCCATGGCCGTGCCGGCCCGTGGCAGGAATGAAAAAGCGGCATGGCGAAGGGAGGAGGCCCTTCGACTGAGATCGGTTTCCCTCTGGTGCTGCGAGCCCG
>JAJYPH010000014.1 GCA_021795575.1 Bacillota bacterium | reverse complement strand
ACCACGTGCGGGGCCGTGCGCTTTCGGAATGCAAGCGGGAGTACATCACGGGGTTCGGCCTGACCGCCCGGCAGTGCAACGCCGTTCGGGTGAGCCTGGACGGCAAGGTGGCGGCGGCGCGGGCGGGGCAAAAGAACCGCATCGCCCACCTGCGGGACGCCATCCCGTCGGCGCAAAAAGCGGTGAAGACGGCCGAGCGGGACCTGGCTAAGCTCCGGACGAAGAAGGAGCGCCCCGCGCAGACGGCGGAACCAGGGCGCCGGCTGCGCTTCACTCTGCACCAGAAGAAGCGGCGCCTTCACACCTTGGAACACCGCCTGGCCGCCGCCCGGGCGGATCAGGAGGCTGGCCGGGTGCGGCTGTGCTTCGGCGGAACGAAGATGTTCCACGCCCAATTCCATCGGGAGGCCCACGGCTTCGCGGACGGGGCCGCTTGGCGGGCGGCGTGGCGCCAGCGGCGCTCTGCCCAGTTCCTGTGCCTGGGGTCCCAGGACGAGCGGGCGGGCAACCCGACCTGCACCCGCCTGCCGAACGGCGCGCTTCGCCTGCGGGTGCCGCCCGGGTTGGAGGAGACCTACGGGAGGCACGTCCTGGTCCCGGACGGCCAGTTCGCCTACGGCCAGTCGGTGATCGACGCCGCCCTGCGTCGCGGGGAGGCGGTGACCTGGCGTTTCCTGTGGCGCGACGACAAGAAGGCCTGGTACGTTCACGCCTCGGTGGAGCGCCCCGCTGCGACGATCACCACGGATCGGCGCCTGGGAGCCCTGGGCGTGGACTTCAATCCGGCCCACGCGGACGCGGGCGCGATCGACCGCGTCGGCAATCCGGTGGGGGAGCGGTCCTTCCGCCGGGACCTAGCCAAGAAGACCCAGGCGCGGGCGACGGCGGCCTTGTCGGAGGTCGCCTCGGACATCGTGGCAGGGGCCAAGACCTCCGGCAAGCCCCTGGTGGTGGAGGGGCTGGACTTCCGGAAGAAGAAGGCCGCCCTGCGGGAGCGCTCGCCCCGCTATGCCCGGATGCGGTCCGCCTTCGCCTATCGGAAGTTCTTCCCGCTCTTGTTCTCCCGGGCTGCCCGGGAAGGGGTGGAGATCGTCGAGGTGAACCCGGCGTTCACCCGCGTGATCGGAGAGGTCAAGTTTGCCCCGGGCTACGGGCTGTCGTCGCACGGCGCGGCGGCGGTGGCGATAGCCCGCCGGGGCTTGAGGTTTGGGGAGCGTCTTCGGTCCAGAACCGCCTTCCCGCTACCTGCAAGGAATCGCGGGCAGCACGTCTGGAGCGACTGGAGGCGTGTGGCCCGAAGGCTGCGGGCCGGGAGGGCCCGTGGTCGGCGTCCCTCCGAGGGAGGCCGCGGCAGGGGACAACCCCTATCCTCGGCGGCACCTGTCCGGGCTTCTGCCGGACAAGGCCCGTCCTGTGATGGTTTCGCCGCGGTACCGGGGCGCGATACCCCGGCGCAAACGGTCGGGAAAACTGTTCGCCCGGCCTGCATGGTATAAAAGGCCATGTTTCAAGGAACGGTGAAGGCCGCGCCATGATCCGTGTACGTACATGACGGTGACGGGCACCAGGTGGAGAGGCGCAGGTATCGGGGGCGCAAGTCATCACACGCGGGTCGGCCTGGCCGCGGCTTGACCGTCCAAGCGTCCGCGGCTATACTTAGGCCGATTTGCGCGGCGGGGGGTGAGTGACATGAAGCGGACCTATCAACCGAACCGTCGGCGCCGACACAAGGTGCACGGGTTCAGAAGGCGCATGTCCACCCGATCGGGTCGAGCGGTGCTGAGCCGCCGCCGGGCCAAGGGCCGGAAGCGACTGGCCGTCTAGACATGGCGGTGTTGCGGCTCCGGGGCCGTCGAGATTTCAGCAGGACGTTCTCTTCGGGCCGGTCCTACCGTAATCGTTTGGTAGTTGTGATCGTGATGGAGGCGCCGGGTGAAGCGACGCGGGTGGGGTACGCCAGCGCGCGGGCGGTCGGCACCGCCGTCAAACGGAATCGGATTCGCCGTCGGCTTCGCGCCGTGCTCGCGGAGGTTCACCAACGCGTGCGGCCGGGCCGGCGGGTTGTTGTTTTAGGCAAGGCCGGGGTGTTGGATGCGCCGTGGGACGATTTGCGTCGAGCCGTCGTAAGCTTGCTGGACAAGGCGTCGTGCCTGGATGCGGGGTGACGAATCATGGTGAAGGTGCTGGTGGGGCTCATCACGCTGTATCAGCGGGCGTTTTCGGCGTTTCGCCCGCCCAGCTGCCGTTACGTGCCGTCGTGTTCGGAGTACGCGGTGGAAGCGCTCTCCCGGCATGGGGCGGCCCGGGGAACGTGGCTGGCGGTGGCCCGGGTGCTGCGCTGCCACCCGCTGCACGCCGGAGGCTACGATCCGGTGCCATGAGACCGTTGTCGCGACGTCAGGCCGGGAAGCGCAAACGTTTGGAGGGGGCCGCTTAGGTTATGCAAGCCATCTGGGGAGCGTTCCTGCACCTGCTGACGACCGCCTTTGTGTTTTTCACGGGGGTGGCCGGTCACAACTACGTCCTGGGTGTGATCCTGTTCACCATCGTGGTGCGGCTGGTGCTGTTTCCGTTGGGCGTGACACAAGTGCGGTCCATGCAGAAGATGGCGAAGCTGGGGCCGCGCCAGCGGGCGCTGCAGGCGCAGCACAAAGGCAATCCGCAGAAGTTGCAGCAGGAAATTGCCGCCATGTACAAGGAAGAAGGCGTCAATCCCGCCTCGGGCTGTCTGCCCTTGCTGCTTCAGCTGCCAATTATGTATGGCTTGTTTGAAGTCCTCCAGCAATTTAACTACGCCGCCGGTGGCGGCCACGGACTGTGGATCTGGCAGAACCTGAAGCAGCCCGATCCCACGTTTCTGCTGGCATTCCTGGTGGCCGCGTCCACGTACTTCATGCAGAAGCAAACGATGCGCATGACCCCGCCCCAGCCAGGCATGGAGCAGAGTCAGAAGATGATGACCTGGATGATGCCCATTGTGTTTGGGTATGTGGCGTGGCGGCTGGCGGCGGGCCTCTCGATCTACTACGTGACGTCCAACCTGTTCCAGGTGGCGCAGACGACCATGCTGCTGCGACGCCCGATTGTCAACAACGCGCCCAACCCGAATCCCAATCCCAAGCCCAAGCCCAAAGCCACGTCGTAAGCCATGCGCAGGGCGGGGAACGACGGCGAGTCGTGATGAGTGGATCGATGAGCGAATCGGTGAGCACTGCGGAGCTGGCCGGCTGGGCCAGGGCCGCCGGGGTCCCAGCCGCGCTGCTGGACCCGGCGGCCCTGACGCGCATTCTGGCACACTGGGCCCGGGTGGAAGAGGCGGGGCGGACCATGAACCTGACGGCGCTTAAAGGGCGCGCAGGGTTTGTGCGCCTGGTGGTGGACAGCGCGACGGCGGCGCGCGTCTATGACGGGCGGGGTCCGGCCGTGGACATTGGGACCGGGGCCGGCTATCCCGGATTGGTGCTCGCGGCGCTGTATCCGGCAAGCCGGTGGGTGCTGGTGGATTCGGTGGGCAAGAAGGCCCGCTTTGTCGCCGAGGCGGCCACGGCGTTGGGCCTGGACCAGGTGGCGGTGCATCCGGTGCGGGCGGAGGCGCTGGCCGCCACTTGTGGCGGCCGCTTTCAATTTGCGGTGGCTCGGGCAGCCGGCACCCTGCCGGTGGTGGCCGAGCTGGCCCTGCCGCTGCTGGCGGTGGGCGGGACCGCCCTGTTGATGCGGGGCCCGGCCGCGGCGGAGGAACTGCCGGCGGCCGGGGGCTTGCTAGCGCGGCTCGGCGCCGTCGTCGACCGCGTGGAGACGCTGGACCTCCCGGGGGAAGAGGGGCGGCGATCCCTGGTGGTGATCAAGAAGACCGCGCCGAGCGGGACGGAGTTTCCGCGCCACGGGGCGCGGTTGGGGACGGCCATTCCGGGATCCGAGGACGCAACCGCGCTAGAATAGACCCACATTCAAAAGGGATGGCCGGGGATTAGCACGGCAAGCCTCGGACGCCGCTGTGGACACGATGGCGAGGGCGGGCAGCGGCAACCAGCGGCAGCCAACGAGGGGGCGCGCGTGAGCATACCGAGTGAATTTCGCCGTGTCCTGGTGGGCTCGGTCGTGCCCAGCGCCTATCAGCCGCGCCGGCAGTTTGACCCCGAGGCGCTGGAGGACCTGGCCGCGTCCATCCGTGAAGTGGGGGTCTTGGAGCCGCTCGTGGTGCGTCGGCTGGGGGCGGGCTACGAACTGGTCGCCGGGGAACGGCGCTGGCGGGCTGCCAAACTGGCCGGCCTGGTGGAAGTGCCGGTGATGGTGGTGGACGCCGGTGCGCCGGAGAGCGCCGTCCTGTCCCTGGTGGAAAATCTGCAGCGGGCGGACCTCACGTTTTGGGAAGAGGCAGAGGGATACCAGCGGCTGGTGCGCGACTTCAACTGGTCTCAGGAGGAAGTGGCGCGCCGGGTGGGTAAGAGCCAGTCGGCAGTGGCCAACAAGTTGCGGCTCCTGCGTCTGGAGGGACCGGTGCGGGACCTGTTGGAACGGGAGGGGCTGTCGGAGCGCCACGCGCGAGCCTTGCTTTCGCTGCCCGGCGGACAAGCCCGGATGGACGCCGCGCTGGAGATGGCGGGGCGCCGCCTCACGGTGAAGGAAACTGAGCGTTTGGTGGCAGAGCGCTTGGAGGGGGCGCCGCGGCGCGGCGCCCGGGGCCGTATTCGAGATATTCGGATCGTGGTGAACACGGTGAAGCAGGCGCTGGAGCCGCTGGCGCGCCACGGCATCGTATCGGAAGTGGAGCACAGCGAGGACGACAGTCACTGGGAGATTCGCGTGCGGATCCCGAAGGCGTAGGGACGACACGTAAACGGGGGTTGGGGCGTGGGGCGTGTGCTGGCGGTGGCCAACCAAAAGGGCGGCGTGGGCAAAACCACCACGGTGATTAACGTGGCGGCCTACCTGGCCGAGGCGGGGCACCGGGTGCTGGCGGTGGACATTGACCCACAGGGCAACACCACGACCGGGCTGGGGGTGGCCAAGGAAGCCCAGGAGACGTCGATTTATGACGTGCTACTGGACAGCGCCGCTGTGGCGGACGCCGTGGCCGCGAGCCCGGTGCCCAGTCTGCATGTGATTCCGGCGACGCTGGACCTGGCCGGGGCCGAGGTGGAGCTTACGACGCGCACGAATCGGGAAGGTCGCCTGAAAACCGCGCTGGGCCCCATCCGGGACCGGTACGACTACGTCTTTGTGGACTGTCCCCCTTCGCTGGGGCTTTTGACGGTGAACGCCCTCACCGCGGCGGATGCCGTGTTGATCCCGATTCAGTGCGAATTTTTCGCGCTGGAGGGGCTGTCCCAGCTGCTGGCGACCATCGACCGGGTGAGGCGGCATCTGAATCCCGCGCTGGACGTCGAAGGGGTGGTGCTGACCATGTACGATGCCCGTACGAACCTCTCGGGCCAGGTCGCCAAAGAGGTGCGGGACCACTTCGGCGCGAAGGTGTACCAGTCCGTGGTGCCGCGGGCCGTGCGATTGTCTGAGGCCCCCAGCCACGGGCAGCCGATTTCTCAATATGATCCCCGGTCCAAGGCGGCAATGATTTACGCACAGCTGGCAAAGGAGGTGATGGCCAATGCCTAAGGCGAGGGGGCTGGGCCGCGGGTTGGCGGCGCTCATCCCCGACACCGCCCCGGCCGAGCTGCCGAAGACCCTGCCCGTGGCGGAGATTCGTCCGAATCCCTTTCAACCGCGGCGGCGGTTTGACGCGGAGGCGCTGGCGGACTTGGCGGAGTCCATCCGGAGGCACGGGGTGCTCCACCCGGTGCTGGTCCGGCCCAGAGAAGGCGGCTATGAGCTGATTGCCGGGGAGCGGCGGCTCTTGGCCTGTCGGCAGGCGGGCCTGGCCGACATCCCGGTGTTGGTGCGGGATTGGGATGACCGCACCACCATGGAGGTGGCGCTGGTTGAGAACCTGCAGCGCACCGACCTGAATCCCATGGAGGAGGCCGAAGCCTTTCAGCGCCTGATCGAGGAGTTTGCCTGGACGCAGGATGAAGCCGCCGAGCGAGTGGGCAAGTCCCGCTCGCACGTGGCGAACTATCTGCGGTTGCTGCAACTCGAGGCCCCAGTGCGCGAGATGGTCGAGGGAGAGCGGCTGACCATGGCTCATGCCAAGGTATTGCTGTCCGCAGACCCAGACCGGCGGTTGGCGCTGGCGCGGCGGGCCGCGGATCAGGGATGGACGGTTCGCCAGCTGACCGCCGCGCTGAGCGCACCGGAGCCCGGGGCGCCTCCTCGTCGGGGGGCGCCCGACGTGCACCTGGAGGCGGCCCAGATGCGCCTCGCCAAGTCGCTGGGCGCCCGGGTATCCATCCGGGGCACGGCCGAGCGGGGGCGCATCGTGATTCGCTACGGCAGTCTGGAAGAGCTGGAGGCCCTGCTGGTGGAACTGCAGCGGGGGGGTGAAGACGAGCTGTCTCCGGGGGCCTTCTCGGTGTGATGTTCCTCGAGGAACATTTGCGAGGGGGACAAGGGTCTTGTGAGACATGCAGGAGCGGGGCGGGCGACCGACGGACAGGGGGGTTGTGTGGCCGCCGGTCGGTTTGGGCAGCGCGGTCGGTGCGATGTTCCTCGAGGAACAGTAGGTTCCGACTACCGGGCGCCGTAGGGAAAGCCGCGCGGAGTCGGGTGGGGGACGGGTTTCTCGAGTCGTTTGGCGGAGGAGTTGCTGTGAGAGTGGCGGTCGGACGCGAAGCATGGGATGGATTCGAGACTGCTGGCGGCCTGGTGTTCCTCGAGGAACATGTTCCGTGGGTGGTCAGTGTTCCTCGAGGAACACGATGACACTGGACGGCGCGGCACTCAATGCGGCCGCCATCCTGGTGGGCTCGCTGTTGGGTCTGCTGGCCGGAGACAAGCTGGGCGAATCCTTTCGCGACCTGGCGATTCGTGCCACCGGTCTCGTGGCGGCGCTCATTGGGGTGGAGATGGTGTTTCCGGTATCCCGCCCGGTGAGCCTCCTGCTGGCAGTGGTGCTCGGCGCGTGGATCGGCGAGTTGTGGCACATTGATGTCGGGCTGGAGATGCTCGGCCGCTGGGCGGAGAACAAGATTGGGCGCGGAGGGTTCTCCCGGGGATTCGTGACCGCCACCCTGATTTTTGACATTGGTGCCATGGCCATATTGGGCAGCATCCAGGCGGGGACGGGCCACACCCCAACCATTTTGGCGGCCAAGGCGATCATGGACGGCATCACGGCCATGGTGCTGGCCGCAACCCTGGGCTGGGGGGTGATGGGCTCGGCGGCGGTGACCCTCGTGTATGAGGGGGGCATCAGCCTTCTGGCGCACCAGCTGGTGGCGGTGCTGCCGTCCCGGGTGATGTCGGACTTCATCGCGGTGGGCGGACTTCTGGTGGCGGGCATCGGGCTCAACCTGTTCGCCGGCAAAACCATGTTGAAAGTGCCCAACCTGATGCCCGCTATGGTCCTGGCCGTGGGATTGGGGTGGATGGGGCTGGCGCTTCATATTGCTTTTCTCTAGCCGGGCGACGTTCGAGATTCTTAGACGCCGATCGCCAAGTTTCGGCAACCGGCCCGGACGCGTCGGCGTCGTTACAGTAGTCGTTATAGTAGAGGGGGCGGAGGGGGGGCGACGGCAGCGCCCGGCGTGGTGGCCGCCGCCGGGGCGAAAGCGATAGAGGGAGCGCCGGTCGCGCGACGGAGGGGGCAGCGGCGCCGCGCCGGCCGGATGGGGAGAGCGCCAGGCCGCGGTCGCCACAGCCAGGCCAGCTGCGGGATATTAGGGGATGCGGATTTTTGATCACTTGCGCGGACGGAGGGCAACACGTGGGCGTGTCGGGAACGGATTTGTTGTATGGAGTAGGCGTGATTGCCTTGGTGGCGCTCGTCGCCGCCTTTGGAGCGTCGCAGGCCACGGCGCGGCTGCGCCGGCGGCTGGCCCGTCTGATGCAAGGGTCATCGGGCAGTGAAGGATTGGAGACGGCCCTGGCCCAGGCCATGGAGCAGGCCCGGGCCGCCACCGCGCGCGTGGCGGAGATGGAGGTGCGCCTGAAGGCGGCCGAAGACGAGCTGTCCTACGCCATCACGCGAGTAGGCATGGTGCGGTTCAATCCGTTCCTGGACACCGGGGCGGACTTGTCCTTCTCGTTGGCGCTGCTGAATCAGCGGGCCAATGGATTGGTCATGACGGGGTTGTGGGGCCGCGACGAGGTTCGCGTGTACGCCAAGCAGATTGCCGACGGAGGCAGCGCGCATGTGTTGAGCCAGGAGGAGCGCCAGGCCATGGAGTTGGCTCTCCGCGCGAGCCATCAGCATGGGGACGACGCGCCGACGAAGAAGGCCGGGGGACTAAAGGCCTCCCCCAAGCGATAGGCATAGCGGCGCGGGGGGGCGCTTATTCGCACGGCAGGGCGGTCTCAGTCGTCGCATTCAGATCCAATGTATCAGTGGGTGGCGGTCGGGCTGGCGTACGTAGGTGCCGTCGTGGGGGCGGGCTTCGCCAGCGGGCAGGAGATTTATCAGTTCTTTTCGCGCCATGGTGCGATGGGCATGTGGGGCCTGGTGCTGTCGGGCGCGCTGTTTTTCCTGCTGGGCCGCGGGGCGCTGTTGGCAGGCGCCCGCGGCCGCGTCACGTTGCCCGACTTGCTGGCCGGCTGGTATCGGCCCGCGGCTGCCGGCTGGCTGGACCGCGCGGCCTCGGTGCTGCTGGCGGTCGGCATGGTGGTGGTGGCCGCCGCCGGTGGCAGTGTGCTGCACCAGCTCGTCGGCGTGCCGACACCCGTTGGGTCGCTCGCGACGCTCGGCGGCGTGGTGCTGGTGGCGGGGCGGGGATCGGGCGCGGTGCTGTCGGCCAATGCGCTGCTGGTGCCGGCGCTCCTGGTGGTGACGGCGGTGGTCGTGGCCGGCTCGGCCAAAAGCCTCGCGGGCGTTTCCACCCCCGGGTGGTGGCTGTCGGCCGGCTTATACGTGTCGTACAATCTGTTCACGGGTTTGGTGGTGCTGCTGGCGCTGGGCGCCACGTTGCCCGATGGCCGGGGAGCCACCCGCGCCGCCGCACTGGGGGCGGGTCTCCTGACGGCGCTGGGACTGGGGATTCATTCGGCCCTGTTGGCGGCGCCGGCCCAACGAACCCTGGACCTGCCGCTGTTGGCGCTGGCGCAGCGCGTGTCGGGGTTCTGGTGGCTGGCGGATGCGATAGCGATGTACGCCGCGCTGTTCACGACGGGCGTTGCCCAGGCGTTTGCGTTGGCCACGCGCCACGGACGCGGTGTGATTCGGTGGGCCGTGCTGTTGTGGCCCCTCTCCTGGCTGGGGTTTGCCGGCTGGGTGCGGTGGGGTTACCCGGTGATGGGCGTGCTGGCCCTTTGGTACGTGTGGCCGCTCGTGCGCGCGCGGCCCCGGCGGGGGGCATAGCGCCCCCCGTGTCCCGGAAGGTGAAGGGTGGGGGCGGCAGACAGCTCGGAGCAGGAGGGGTGCGCGATGGACTGGGAGACCGACGGCCAGCCGCTGTTGACCCGCGGCGAAGCTGCCTGGTATTCGGCCCATGAGAAGGAGGCGCTCCAGCTCTTTCAGCAGTTGTTGGACAAGTTCCCCGAGCGTCCCGAGGGCTACAACAAGATGGGGGTCGTCGCAGCCCAGCATCGCCAGTTTGACGAGGCGCAGCGCTGGTTCCAGCGCGCCGTGGCGTGTGATCCTGAGCATGCGCCGGCCCTGGCCAATCTGGGCAATGTGTACTTCGAGCGGGGCGAATATGCCGAAGCGATGGCGGAGTACAATCGGGCCCTGTATTATGATGACAACTGCATCCCGGCGCACAAGGGCATGGCCGCGGTGCTGCGCAAGCAGGGCCGGGTGCGGGACTCGATCCACCACTTAAAGCAGGGTGACCGGTTGGCCGTGCGGGGCCGTCGTCCCCCGCCGCCGGGATCGCAACGCGCCGGGACCGGTCACCAACGTCGCTTTCGGCTCGAATACCTTTACTGGGGGGGCATTGGCATCGCGCTGTTGTACGTGCTGTCGCGGGTGATGCACCGATGACGTGGCGCGAGGGCATGCGGGGCCTCAGGCGCGGCGTCTCGGCGTTGGGGACCATTCTGCTGGTGGTCCTGCCGGTGGCGGGGGCCCTGTCCGTGCCTCATGTGGAACCGCTGGTGTACATCGGGTTGGTGTTTGTGGTGGCCGTGGCGTTGGGGCATGTGGGGCTGACCCTCCGGCGCGGCTATTTGGACCCCTTGGCCTGGCTGCAGGACTTGGGCATTGCGGTGCTGATGGCCGCGGGGGTGGTGGCGGCCGAGCGGCTTACCGGCCGCGTGGGTGGCGGTCCGGTGGACCCCTCTCTCCTGGCGGTGCTGGGGACGTATCTGCTGTTGGCGTGGCCCGCGTGGCCCGCATGGAGGCGAGAGCGGTGAGTTTGAACTGGCTGTCCCTGATCGTGTTTCTGTACCTGCTGCTGGGGGCGCTGGCCGGTTGGCGCCGCGGTTTGGTGCTGGTGGCGGCCAGCGTCATCGGGTACATCATTGGGCTCGTGGTCGCGGCGCATGTGCAGTCGTCGATCACGCGGTGGCTGGCCCGCGTGCTTCCCCTGAAGCAGTGGGCCGCCCTGGTGGTGCCGCGTCAGGGCGTACTAGCCAACGCCCACTCGGTGGCGGACGTGGTGGGCTGGAGCCACATGGTGCTGGGCGTGGTGGTGTTTCTGCTTATCCTGATGCTGATTGGCGGGGCCGTGCGCGCGCTGGGACAAGCCGTCACCGGGGTGGTGCGGCAGATTCCCCTCGTGCGCAGCGCCAATACGGTGGGCGGCGTCGTGGGCGGGGTGGTGGAAAATATGCTCATCGTCGGGGTGATCCTGGGCCTGCTGCTCACCCTGCCGCTGATTCAGCACGGGCCGGTGGCGATGGTGGTGCGGCAGAGTCCCATCTCCGTGGATTTGGTCCACTGGGTGGGACGCCTAGCGCCCTGGCAGGCGGAGCACTGGCTCGCATGAACCTAGCGAACGCGGGCCCGCTGGGGGTTGTGCTGCGCATCGTGCTGGTGGTCGTGATCGCCCTAGCCGTGGTCGAAGTAGTTTCGACGGTCTTTCGTCGCCTGGAGGCGGTGGACCGGGCCCACGCGCGGGGCTCCGCCGCGCGGCGCGCCACCCTGTACCGACTCATCATCAGTGCCACGCGGTACGTCGTGGGGTTTATTGCGCTGATCATCGTGCTGGACTTCTTGGGGGTTCACACCACGTCGATCCTGGCCGGCGCCGGCATTGTGGGACTGGCCGTGGCGTTTGGCGCCCAAAACTTTGTCCAGGATGTGGTGACCGGCCTCTCGCTGATGTACGAGGACACGTATCAGGTGGGGGAGAGCGTGCTGTTCCCGGCGCTCGCGCTGTCGGGCACCGTGGAGGAGGTGGGCATCCGCATCACCCGCATTGTGGGTCCGTCCGGCGAGCTGGTGACCCTCCCCAATCGCCTGGTTTCGGAAGTCACCAACTACAGCCGCGGCAGCGTGTCGCTCTCGGTCCCCATCACCATGGACGTGGCCTGCGATCCAGCGGCCGTGCGGGCGGCTCTCTCCGACGCGGCCCAGAAACTGTCAACGGAGGCCGTGGCCGTCAAAGTCACCGGCATCACGGCGGTGGCCCCGGGGGCCGTGACCTGGACGCTGTCGGCGACCGTGCCCAACGGACAGCAGTGGGCGCTGGGCATGGCGGTGCGCGAGGCCGTGCTGGCCGCGTGTCACGCCCGGGGCTTGGCCCTGGCCCCGGCGCCCTGATGCCGCTGCCACCCGGCCCCCGCCACCAATGGCAGCTGGACGAGCGCGTCCAGCTGCGCAAGGCGCACCCGTGCGGCAGTCGGGAGTGGACCATCACGCGCACGGGCATTGATTTTGGCTTGAAGTGTGCCGGCTGCGGCCACCGCATCATGATTCCCCGCGAAAAGTTTGAGCGGGCGGTGCAAAAAATCCTGCCGCCGGTATTTCCCGGGGAATAATCACACCGAGAGCCAGGGGGGTCATGCAGAGCGCTCCCCCGGACCCTCGGGCCCGACGTGGTGGGTTGGGCGGCGGACCCACCACCGCGGCGTGGTCGCCGGCAGCAGCGCCCCCGACCCGAAGAGCGCCTACACCAGATGGGTGTCGGCCAAGAGCCCCACCCCTACCTCCCACCGATCGTTGCTGCCAGCGTCGGCACGTCCAGCATCCAAAGCGCGGAGACCCGGAGTGGCTCGGGGATCGCCGTCGTAAGGACCTCGTGGACCATCGGCCTCTGCCAAGACGGCAAGCCGAGCGCGGCAGCCATTGGCAGCACGACGGCCATGGCCACTGGCGTCAGCGAAAGGACCGCCCGCGGACCCCAACGGCGTTGGGCGGCGGGGGACCACTCGCTGGTCCACCCGGCGGCATACGGGATGGGGACGCCGAGCCCGAGCCCAGAGCCGTGCCACCGGCGCCGCACCCACAGCGGCCAGTCAAGAAACATGAAGGTGATGCTCGCCAGCCGAAAGCTCCTCGTGCGACCCGCGTCCACGCCACGACCCACGGTGCCCCTCGAGTGACGCCCAGCCCGGGTGCGGCCTGGGGCACCGGAGCGCAGACGACTTGGGGGGATCGGCGGGCAGCGCCAGGGTGGCCGCCGCTGCCAGGAAAGCCGTCAGGCCATTCAATACGACCCGGACAGGCAGCGCGCGTCTCGACGAGCCACCCGGCCGCGACGGCTTGCTCGCGCGCGAACCCCGTGGGCCCCCGCCGGGCGCCAACAGCGCCGTGTCCGCCCCGCTTTGCCAGGCGAGCCCCAGACCGTACCGGGCGTCGCTCACGTGCGCGCCGGCACGGGCGCGGCGGGCGCCGTCGCCCGCAAAAGGTCGCGGGCTTGTTCTGATAGGGGGTCGGCACCATTGTCCGGAATTGGTAGCGTCCACGCTTCGCGACAGTCGCACGGTGACTCATCGGGGTGGCAGCGTGGCCAGCGAGATGGCGATGGCATGCCGCGCGAAAAGGTCTGGCCTGGACCTGCTGGGATGAGATGGGCACCCGTGCCGATGAGGCCGGCCTGATGAAGGAGCATTCTCGCGGCTGGGCGCGAATCTGGCACCTACCCGGCAAGTCGCATTCCTCTTGGTGGGCCGCCGTATCCGGGCGGGATGGAGGCGAGGGGGCTATCCATGCCGGGGTGTCCCAAGGGCCACGATTTGCGGGACCAGGTGCCCGCGGACCGGCAGTTTGTCATCCCCGCTCCTCCCGCGGGGCGACCGCACCGCCACTTAAGCGAATCAGCTGCTAACGGCCGAGCAGGGTCGCCGGGGTGCGAAACGCGGGGGCCTGTACGGCGTGCCATGCGACCGCGCGCTGCCGCCTTTGGCTTCGCCTCCAAAATGTCCGTGAAGGACCAGCGGCCCCGGGGGCGCATCGGGATGGATGTGTTCTTTTCATTGCCCATGTAAGTGTTCTGTGTGTTGGCGTGACCCGGCGGTCGCTTTAGGATGGTGCCAGGAGGGGGCGGGTCTGATTGGGCGCCAGAGAAGCCTTGATTGCGGTCAGTCGCGGATTTGGCTTGGCGGACGACGTCTCACTGTCCGAACTGCGGTCGTCCACCTGGCTCGCCCGGCTGAAAAAGTCCCACAAGGTCAGGCTTCTGTCGCGAAACCAAACCATTGGGGTAGTGGTAGACCCGGAAATATGGGCCGGCCTCGAATCGCTCGTGGAAGAATGGCTGGAGGATCTGGCCATCGAAGACCAGTGGTCGGAGCGTCTTGGTCACGGTCGGCGGCCGGCATCGGTTGCTGCGCCCGAGCTGCAGCATGACGATGACGTCCACCCCGAGCCATAAGGAGGCCCGCGTGTGGTTCGCTGAGCAGTTGAGGCATTGGGGCAATGCGTTGCTGTTTAATCCCACTGACGTGCAGAGTGACTTGCACGCCCTGGAATCGGCCTTTCCGGATGCGGCCTGGTACGCGGCCGCACTCGACGAGACATCTCGCCAGCTCTCTGTGATCGCCGGCCGCCGCCCGGGGACGGACATGCACGGGCGGCTTCTGGGGTGGCGGCGCGATGCCTTTCAGAGCGCTCCGAAACTTCGAGGCAGTAAAGCTGACTTGCGGATTGTGTATCGCATGCTTCCCGATGGCCAACTGGAGCTGTTTGGCTTTGGCCATCGCCATCAACCGGAGAGTGTGTATCGGCGGCTCAGCGCGAGGCCCGTCCCGTAAGAGGCTATCGCCTATGTGGGTCTCCCGGCAACAAGAGGTCGCGTTGCTCCGAGATGCGGCGGCGTTGTGACCAGCACTTGCCTGTCTGGGCCATCCTACGCACGGCGTGAGAGGTTGGCAGGCGAGAGACCAAGCCCGCCGCTCGACGGGCGGGCCACTCCACCGACGGGGATGGCGGTGGGAAGATATGATGGGCGCGTGCCCTATCCGGGACACGGTCCCCCGTGACCCCCATGCCGCTCGGTTGGCGGTAAGATGAAGCGCGCATCCGTGATGCGACGTGCTAGGGCGTGGGACCTCCGGTGGTGACCGCTGGGTCCCCGGGCCCACCCCTGGACGCACCAGCGGTAAACGACGGGTAGAGGGCGGCTATAGGACGGAAGGATGGATCTGCATGGAACGGCGACGGTTTGGCGCTACGGACCTCGCGGTCAGCGCGCTGGGCTTCGGGGGCTCGGAAATCGGATCAGAGAGCGACCCGAAGCGCGTCCAGGCGATTTTGGAGGGAGCGCTGGACGCGGGCTTGAATGTGCTGGATACGTCGGCCTGTTATGGGCGCAGCGAGGAGCTCATCGGCTCCGCCGTGAGCCACCGGCGGCATGAGGTCTACTTGTTTACGAAGTGCGGCCATGCGTCGGGACTCCAGACGCCCGACTGGACGGCCGAGACGGTGCGAAACAGCATCGACCGAAGCTTGCGGCGCCTGAAGACCGACTACGTGGACCTGATTCAGCTTCACACCTGCGGCATCGAGGTGCTGGAGCGAGGAGACGTGATCGACGAGCTCGAGAAGGCGCGCAGGGCGGGCAAGGTGCGCTATATCGGGTACAGCGGCGACAATGCGCCGGCCCGATGGGCGGTGGAAAGCGGCCGTTTCGACACGCTGCAGACCTCGTGCAACATTGCCGACCAATCGGTGCTGGACGAGATTATTCCCCTGGCCCACGCGCGGAACATGGGGATCATCGCGAAGCGCCCGGTTGCGAACGTGGCCTGGAGGATGGAACGGCTCCCCGAGGAAGACTACGGATACGTGTACGGCTTGCGCTTAAAAGCACTCCAGTTTCCCCTGACCCGAGAACCCCTCAACGACGCAGTGGCGATGGCCCTTCGGTTCACGCTTTCCGTGCCGGGCGTAGCGACGGCCATCGTCGGGACGAAAAAGCCCGGCCGCTGGCAAGAGAACGCCGCTCATGTCGCCCGAGGGCCGCTGGACATGGGGATCTACGAGGAAATCCGCAACATCTGGAAGAAGACCGCGGACGAACGTTGGACGGCCGAAACATAGAGCGGGACAACCAAGCTCTCAGGGTGGCGTGGGCTGGTGTTCACCCGCCTAACGCCACAGATGGCTCGCCATCGGGGACCACAGGGCTTCAGGTGATCTGGGCCGCGCTTGTTCTTCGGCCGCAAATCGCTTACAATGCGCTCCGGTCGTCCTTGCGACGCGTGCCGTTCCTGCTCTCCCGTGGTGGGAGAGCCGCCCCATAGGGGTGTCCACGGGAGGGGGTGAAAAACTATTGGCTCGCTATGAGCTCATGTGCATCTTGCGTCCGGACTTGGACGAAGAGGGTTTGGAAGCGTCGATCGGCCGCGTGGCCGCCTTGATCGCCACCGCGGGTGGCACCCCGGAAAAGCTGGAGCGCTGGGGCCGTCGTCATCTGGCCTACCCCATCAACGGCCGCACCGAGGGATTCTACATCGTGCAGGCGTTCACCGGGACCGGCACCATTTCCAACGAACTGACCCGTCGCTTGAACATCAACGAGGACGTGTTGCGTTCCATCGTCGTGCGCCGTGATCTGAAAGCCGATGCCTCCGCGCCTGCGTCCACTCCGACGACCGAAGCGTCCGAGGAGGAGACCGCGTCCGTGGCGGATGAGGCCTAAGGGTCCGGTGCCTTTTGTCATGCGGGGAGGACTGCGGGCGTGATAACGCGATGTTGAATCGGGTGATCCTCATCGGACGGCTGACGCGGGATCCGGAACTGCGCGTCACCAGTCAGTCCGGGGTGTCGGTGGCCACGTTCAGCGTGGCTGTGGACCGTCCCTATCAGACCCAGGGAGGCCAGCGCGAGACCGACTTCATTGACTGCGTGGCGTGGCGCCGCCTGGCGGAGACCGTGGCGGAGCACATGAAGAAGGGCCGCCTGGTGGCGGTGGACGGTCGCCTGCAGATCCGGAGCTACGAAACCCAAGACGGCCAGCGCCGTCGGGTGGCCGAAGTGGTGGCCGAAGATGTGCGCTTTTTGGACCGCCCCCGCGACGGGGCCTCGGCCGGCGGGGACCGTGACGAGGAGCGGCGGAACGACGTGGACTTGCCCGAAGACATCCCGTTCTAGGGAGTCCCGGGGCAGCGGCGCGGGGGCGGCTGGCCGCCCCTGGGGCCGTCAGACAGCAGATTCGGCGGGGAGGTGAACGGATGCGCAAGGAACGGGGTCGACGACCGAAGAAGAAGGTTTGCAGCTTCTGCGTCGATAAGATAGAGCAGGTGGACTTCAAAGAAGTGATTCGGCTGCGCCGGTTCGTGAGCGAGCGGGGCAAGATGCTTCCGCGGCGGGTATCGGGCAACTGTGCCAAGCATCAACGGCAGCTGACGACGGCCATCAAGCAGGCGCGCATTATGGCGTTGTTGCCTTTCACGGTGGAATAGGCCCGAGACCCCGATAGAGTCCGAGTAGGGTGGGAGCGAGTCCGGAAGCAGACGGAAGGCGGGATGGGATGGAAATCATCCTGGTGCAGGACGTAGAGAACCTGGGGAAGAAGGGCGAGATCAAAACCGTCAAGGATGGCTATGGCCGCAACTACCTGATTCCTCGCGGATTTGCGGAGCGGGCGACCCCCGGCAAGCTGAAGGTGGTGCGTGAGCGGCAGGCGGCCGAGCGCACACGTCATGAGAAGCGGGTGGCGGAAGCCCAGGCGCGGGCCGAATCCTTGAAGGATTTGCGCGTGGACATTGAGGTCAACGCGGGCGAGAGTGGTCGGCTGTTTGGCTCGGTGACCAGTCAGGACGTGGCCGACGCTTTGGCCAAGCGGGGCATCCCGATCGAGAAGAAGGACGTGCGGCTCGATGGAGGGGCGATGAAGGCGCTGGGCGACCACGAGGCGACGGTGCATCTGTACGAAGGGGTGAACGTCCCCATTTTGGTGCGCCTGATTCCGTCATGAGCCACGAACCGTCGTCGCCCTCGGAAGCCGTGGCCGAGGACCTGGACCGTCGCTTGCGGGCGTTTTACGATCTGATGGTCCAAATCTACGGTCCCGAGCGGCTGGTGCTGAAGGCCGGCAAGCTGATGGCCCTAAAAGACCTGCGCGACGACGATCCGTCGCGCCGTCTGTTGGGCCTCAAAAAGATCGTCTACGAAGACCCGTCGCTCGCGGAGCTCACGCCCGAGAGCGGCATTATCGACGAGCTCTCGCGGCTGGAGGATGAACTGTCGGAAGTGCTGGCCCGTCGCACGCTCGAAGACGACTTGGAAAAGCGTATCGCCGAGCGCATGCAGGTGCGGCACGAGGAATACGTGCGGGACATCCGAATGCAGATCCTCAAAGAGGACGGGGGCCCGGAAACCCCCGAGACCACGCGCAAGTTGGAGCGCTTAAAGAAGCTGGACGCGGTGGCGCTCTCGCGGCCGGCCCTGGATATCATGCGGCCCCGCTCGCTGGACGAGGTGATTGGTCAGGACCAGGCCGTGAAGGCACTCCTGGCCAAGCTGGCGTCGCCGTATCCGCAGCACATCCTGCTGTATGGTCCGCCCGGGGTGGGCAAAACCACGGTGGCGCGCCTCGCGCTGGAAGCGGCCAAGGCCAGCCCCCTGGGCCAGTTTCAGCCTGAGGCCCCGTTTGTGGAGGTGGACGGGGCCACCCTCAGGTGGGACCCGCGCGAAGTGGCGAACCCGCTGTTGGGGTCGGTGCACGACCCCATTTATCAAGGGGCGCGGCGGGATCTGGCCGAGGGCGGCATCCCCGAACCCAAGCCGGGCCTGGTCACCGATGCTCACGGCGGCGTACTGTTCATCGATGAAATTGGAGAAATGGACCCGATCCTCCAGAACAAGCTCTTAAAAGTCCTGGAGGACAAGCGGGTGCCGTTTGACTCCGCCTACTTTGACCCCGAGGATCCGTCGGTGCCGGAATACGTGAAGAAGCTGTTTGCCGAGGGGGCCCCGGCCCACTTCGTGCTCATTGGCGCCACCACCCGGTCGCCGGACGAGATTTCGCCGGCGCTGCGCTCGCGGTGCGCAGAGGTGTACTTCGATCCGCTGGCGCCGGAACACATTCGGCACATTGCGGAAGAGGCGGCGTCCCGCATCAACGTGGCTCTGGACCCGACGGCGGCCCAGCTGTTGTCCCAGTACACGCTCGAGGGACGGCGGGCGGTCACGCTCCTGGCCGACGCACTGAGCCTGGCGCTCTTGCGCGACGCCGGCGTCAAGCGCATCGAGGAGGCGCATGTGACCGAGGCGATTGCCAGTGCCCGCCTGCCGCGCGTCTCCGGCGTGCATGCGGAGTCGAGCCGCCAGGTGGGCCGCGTGCTGGGCTTGGCCGTGGCGGGCTTTCAGGGGACGGTGCTGGAAGTGGAGGCCACCATGTTCCCGGCCAAGCCGGGCCGCGGCCAGGTGCGCTTCAATGACACCGCCGGCTCCATGGCCAAGGATTCGGTGTTCAATGCCCTGACGGTGCTGCGCCGGGTGACCAGTCAGGAGCAGGTGGGTCGGCACGACTTCCACGTGAACGTCGTGGGCGGGGGTCAGGTGGACGGCCCGTCGGCGGGCGCGGCCATTTTTTTGGCGCTCTGGAGCGTGCTGACCGACACGCCGGTGCGCCAGGACGTGGCGCTCACGGGCGAACTGTCGCTGTCGGGCGCCTTAAAGCCGGTGGGCGGGATTGCCGAAAAGGTTTTCGGGGCCCGTCAGGCCGGCATGGCGCTGGTGCTGGTGCCGAAGGGCAATGCGGTGGACGTGCCCGCGGACCCTGGGGTGGAGGTGCGACCGGTGGAGGACGCGACGGCGCTGTTGGCAGCGCTGGCCGAATGAGCACGGACTACAGTCGCATTCCGCCCCAGCACCTGGAAGCCGAACTGGCGGTGCTGGGGGCGCTCCTCATCGATCCCGCCACGGCGGATGACGTGGCGCCGCTCTTGGACGCCCAGGACTTCTACCGCGATGCCCACCGGGAGGTGTTCCTGGCCATCCTGGAGCTGCTCTCGAGCTCGGGCCGTCAGGTGGACGTGATCACGGTGAGCGATCAGTTGCGACGACGGGGCACGCTGGACGCGGTGGGCGGGTTGCCGTTTCTCATGGAGCTGGCGGAAATTGTGCCGACGTCCGCCCATGCCGTGCACTACGCCCGCATTGTGCGGGAGAAGTCGGTGCTCCGCCGCATCATCGAGACCGGTGGCCACATGGTGGGCCTCGCGTTTCAGGCCGAAGACAACGCGGACGAAATTCTAGACCAGGCGCAGCACGCGCTGTTTGAGCTGGCGCAGCAGGGACGGCGCGAGCCCCAGCGGCTCCAGTCGATCCTGGTGCGAACCCTGGAGCGCGTCGAGCAGATGGCCGGCAAGAAGGGCCTCGCGGGCATTGCCACCGGGTTTCATGATTTCGACCGCCTGACGAGCGGCATGCAGGCGTCGGATCTTTGGGTGGTGGCGGCCCGCCCCTCGATGGGCAAGACCAACTTCTGCCTGAACATCGCGCGGCACGTGGCGGTGCATGAGCATGTCCCCGTGGTGATTTTCAGCCTCGAGATGAGCCAGGAACAGCTGGCGCTCCGGCTCATCTCCGCGGAGGCCGACCTGGATGGCCAGCGCCTCCGCAACGGCGATTTGACCGATGAGATGTGGTCGCACCTCACGCATGCCCTGGGGCGGCTGGGCGATGCGCCGATTTACATCGACGACACACCCGCGCTCTCCCCGCTGGAACTGGCCGCCAAGGCGCGGAGCTTGCATCGCAAGCACGATCTGGGCCTGGTGATCATCGACTACATTCAGCTCATGTCAGGCCGGGGCCGCAGCGAAAATCGCCAGCAGGAAATCTCGGAGATTTCCCGCGGCTTAAAGGCGCTGGCCCGCGAGCTGGAGGTGCCCGTGCTCACCCTGTCGCAGCTGTCGCGCGCCGTGGAGTCGCGCAACGACAAGCACCCCATGCTGTCGGACCTGCGCGAGTCGGGCGCCATCGAGCAGGACGCGGATCTGGTGGCGTTTATCTATCGGGACGACTACTACGTGAAAGACAGCGCGGCGCCGGGGCAGGCGGAGGTGATCATCGCCAAACAGCGCAACGGGCCCACCGGCACGGTGACGCTGGCGTTTCGCAAGGATACCGGCAAGTTTCTCTCGGTGCTGCCGGAAGGGGCGCATACATAACCCGCGCCCCCCCAGAGGGAGAGCGGACGGCAATTGGGTCGACCAGGACGAGTCGCGGAAAGTGGCGGATGGAGGGGTGAGCGTGTCCGCAGTGGTGTTGGTGGGAGCGCAGTGGGGCGACGAGGGCAAGGGCCGGGTGACGGATTTCCTGGCGCAGAAGGCGGACATGGTGGTACGGCATCAAGGGGGCGCCAACGCCGGGCACACCGTGGTGGTGGGCCCCAACACGTACAAGCTGCACCTGATTCCTTCGGGCATCCTGTATCCCGGGTGCGTCTCGGTGATAGCCGGCGGCGTGGTGGTGGATCCCTGGGGGCTGGTGGAGGAGATGGACTACCTGGAGGCGGCCGGGTTGACGCTGGACCGGCTCCGCGTCTCGACCCAGGCCCACCTGGTGATGCCGTATCACAAGCTCCTCGATGCCCTGCAGGAGGAGCGGCTGGGCAGTGAGCGGTTGGGCACGACGCTTAGAGGCATTGGGCCCGCGTACATGGACAAGGCCGCCCGCACGGGGATCCGGATGGGGGAACTGTTGGAGCCGGAGCGCCTTTTGCAGCGGGTGGCGGAACAGATGGCCGACAAGCGTCGGCTGTTGGGGGATCGGGTGGACGCGCTGGACGCGCAGGTCATCGCGGGCGAGCTTTCCCAGATCGCCGAGCGGGTCCGCCCCTATCTGGCCAACACGCCGCGCTTGATTAACGACGCGCTGGACCGCGATCAGAACGTCTTGTTTGAAGGGGCCCAGGGCACCATGCTGGACAACGACCACGGCACCTACCCGTTTGTGACCTCGTCGCATCCCATCGCGGGGGGCGCCTGCATCGGGGCGGGCGTGGGGCCCACGCGCATCAACCAGGTTTACGGCATTTTGAAGGCCTACACGTCCCGCGTAGGCGACGGCCCGTTCCCCACGGAGCTGTCGGGGGAGCTGGGCGACACCATACGGGAGCGGGGGCACGAATACGGCACCACCACGGGGCGGCCGCGCCGGGTGGGGTGGCTCGACGGGGTGGCGCTTCGGCATGCGGCGCGCGTCAACGGCATGACCGGTGTGGTGGTGACGTCGCTGGACGTGCTGGACCAGCTGCCCACCCTGCGCATCGCCACCGGCTACCAGCTGCCCGATGGCACGGTCACGACCGACTTCCCGGACCGCGTCGAGGATCTGGAGGGCGTGGTGCCGCAGCTGGTGACGTGTCCCGGCTGGATGGCCCCCACCACCGAGGCGCGCCAGCTGCAGGATCTGCCCAGTGCGGCCCGTTATTATCTCGACCGGATTGGCGAAATCGTGGGAGTCCCCGTGATGATGGTGTCGGTGGGGGCTGAGCGGAGCCGCACGATTACCCCCGGTCCGCTGTACTGAGTCACCGTCTCGAGTGGGCGAAGGACACGACGGAGGGGCTCGCCACCGGGGCGAGCCCCTCGCTTAAGGCCCGCTAATCGAGGTGGTACACGAACGCGACCCGGTCCACCCCCGGCCCGTCGTGGCCGGTGTGCACCGGGATGCCGTCCACCATGCGGTCGCCCGGCTCCAGGGTGAAGCCCACCGCCTGGTGAAACGCGATGGACGCGCGGTTGATGGGGCTGGTGACGGCCCGCACCCGCACCACACCGCGCTGGTGCACGAGGGAGAAGAACGCCTCATACAGGCGGCGGCCCCACTGCTGCCCCCGATGCGCGGGGTCGACGCCCAGCATGTGCACGTACGCCTCGTCAGGGTGCGCGGGGGAGACGAAACCCAAGAGAAAGGCGACCGGCCGCCCGTCGACGTGCACGACGAAACTGGTGTCGCAGAAGTGCCTAAACATGAACCGGTGGAGAAGGTCCGCGACGGGCCGGCCCCACCAGCGGTCCACCGACCCCGCGATCTCGTCGAAGTGGCGGGGGCTCAAAGGCTGGATGGCGGGGTCCCGAGGCGCGGGCGCCAGCAGCACGCGCCGCCAGGCACCCTCGTAGTGCTGCACCACTCCGTCGGCGTCCACCGTTAAGAGGGCTCGGTACCCGCTGGCCAGCGACTCATAAACATAGCGGTCCCCGGCTTGGCGCGTGTAGCGCTGGGCCAACGGCGTCACGGTGAGGGCAGGAAACCGCACCCACGCGGCGGTGGTGGTGCCGCTCGCTCCCACGGCCAGCCCCAGACGGCGAATGGGCAAAGTGTTCGTCGCGGGGGTCACCCCCAGATCCACATCCTCGAGGTTGTCCAGGGTGGGCTCGTGACGGGCGTTCACCCACCAGCGCCCATCGTCGTCATGTCGGAGGGAGAGCGTGCGCACCGCCCCCGCCCACTGCATCGTCACGTCGGCCGTGCGCGTGACCCCCGAGGCCGCGTCGGCGGCCACGCGGTACGCGACCGCGGCGGGCTGACCATCAAAGTCGGCCGTCACCATACCCGTCAGCCCAAGCCCACCCTGCGTGTCGATGGTGCACACTTCCTGGCCCGGCTCGCCCAGACGTTTCCAGAAAACATCCATTAGACCATCTCCTGTTCCTTGACTGGGTGGGGGTTGACCAATTGTAGCAGGGGTTGCGGTGGCCTGCCGGGAATCTATGGGCAAGGGCGGCGAGGCGCCGCTGAGACCGGTATTGAGGGGGATCGACGACCGGGGCCGCCCGGGTTAGGATGGACTGTCGAGAACGGCGGTGGGCAGATGAAGACAGCGTGGGTCGGGCTCCTAGCGGCGTCTGGGCTCGAAGCGTTCTTCCTGCTCGTGATGGCAGGGTATGCCCCGTTATATGTCGTCGAGCATCTGCACGGGTCGTACCTGGTGGCCAGCCAGTCGGTGGCCTGGCCCTACCTGGCGACGTTTCTGGGCTCCAACTGGTGGGGAGCCCAGTCCCGGCGGCTGGGCCAGTCCCGTTTGGTGCTTATCGGGCTTGGGGGCTACTTCGGCCTGGGGCTGGTGGCGCTGTTGGCGCGCACGCCATGGACCCTGGTGGCGGGTCTTGGACTTATGACCGGCTTGTCCTCTGCTTTGGCTCCGGCGGCGATGGCGGCCATGACGCGGGCCGGTGGCGCCATGGGCCATCGGCTGGCGCTGCGCGTGCGCTGGCAAAGCGTGGGCTGGATGGTGTCGGGCCTGTCGGCGGGCTATCTCTATGGCTTGGGACGCTACGGGTGGCCCCTGACGCTGGCATTGGCCGGTACGCTCGCGCTCCTGCTGGCCGCCGTACTGGCGGCAAAGCGGGAACGTGGCGATGGGGCGCCGGCCGAAGCCCTCCCTCCGGACAGCCCCAGCACGTGGCGAAGTTTCCTGCCGCTGCTGGTGGTCGTGGTGCCGGTGTTCCTGGTGACGGCCGGCAACGAAGGGTTCTTTGCCTCGTTCGCCCTGTACCTGCGCCTGATTCGCCTCCCGGTCGCGTGGGTGGGATGGTCCGCGGCGATCAGCACGGCACTGGGCGCCATCACCGTCGGCTGGGTAGGCCGCTTCGCCGACCGCACGAGTGGTCGGGTCGTCTTGGGCTACGTGCTGGCGGGCTACGCCCTCATGTATGGCGTGATGGCGTTGTCTCATTCGCCCATCGTGGCGGTGCTGGCGTTCTCGCTGCCGCTGTATCCGTTCCTGATGGTGGGCAGCCAGCGCGCGGCGGCGGAACGCATGGCGGCCCACCACCACGGCGCGACCATGGGACTCGTGAACGGCTTGGCAGGACTGGCGACGGCCGTGGGTATAAGCATCATGGGACTGGGGGACACGCGGTTTGGACCCGCCTTCGAGCCATGGGGGGCTGCGGTCCTGGTTCTGCTGGCGCTGACGACGCTGGCGCTGGGCGCGGCCTGGGGCCGGTGGCGCCCACGGGCGGGCGTCGCGTGAGCGCGGGTGCCCTCCCGCTGCGCCATCGGGTCCGAGACCGCATGGTGATTCCGTGACGAAGCCGGATGGCGTCCCATAACGATGGACATGGCGCGGTGGCCGCGAAGGCGAAGGGAGTGCGTGATGGCGATGGCAGGCGGCGACCCCGCGACGGCGAGGATCGACCGGTTGATGTCCCTGGCTGCCCGAACGGCTGACGCGCCCGGGGTGGCGCTGGCGGTGACGACGCGGCAGGGCGTGGTGCACCGAGCCGCCTGCGGGTTCGCTGACGTGGACGCCCGCGTGCCGGTGGATGGCGGGACGCTTTTTCAATTCGGGTCCATCGGCAAGGCCTTTACCGCCGTGATGGTGCTGCAGCTGGAGCACGAGGGCCGCCTTCGGGTGTCGTCGCCCGTTACGGACTACCTGCCGTGGTTTGCGGTCAACAGCCCACGGCCCCTCACCCTGCGTGACCTGTTGACCCATTCGGCAGGCCTCATCGGCGGCAGCGATGCGTCGGCGGACGTGCGGTCCGAGGTGTTTCAGCTCCGGCGGCTGCCGCCGGGCCTTCCCCCCGGCACTCGCTTTCAGTATTCCAACATCGGCTACAAGACGCTGGGGCTGGTGCTGGAACAGGTGACCGGGCAGTCGTACGGCCCGCTCGTGCGGAGCCGCATCCTGGAGCCGTTGGGCATGCACGATGCCGCGGGGAGCATCACCCACGCGCTGCGTCCGGCGCTGGCCGTGGGGTATGTGCCGTTGTTTGACGACCGCCCGTACCGACAGGGAGACCCGCTGGTCCCGGCGCCATGGATCGAGACGGATGGGGGCGACGGATGCCTCTCCGCCCACGCGGACGACCTGGCGGCGTTTGCGCGGATGCTGCTGAACGAAGGGGCAGGTCCCCACGGGTCGATACTGTGCCACGCACACTTTGATGCGCTGACGGCCCCGCACGTGACCGTGGACGCCACCACGGCGTATGGCTATGGCCTGTTCCGGGTGGACCCGGCCAATGGACGGATCTTGGTGCACCACAGCGGCGGCATGCTGGGGTACCACGCGGGGCTGGCCGCCGACCTGGGGGGCGGAGTGGCCGCGGTGGTGCTGGCGAATGGCCCGCTGGATGCCGAGGCGCTGGCCCAAAAGATCGTGGGCACCCTCGTGGCGGCCCAGGACGGCTCGTCGCACGTGTGGGCCGCCGCACCGGGGGTGGAGACGGAAACCAGGATGGGGGACCCAGGTGTGGTCGGCGCCTACCGCGCGATGGAGAGCGACCCAACGGGCGACGTCGAGGTGCGAACCGGTGAGGGCGGGCTTGAGCTGTGGCAGGCCGGGGAGTGCCTCGGATCAATGGAGCCCGTCGACCGTGATACGTATCTGGTGGGCCATCCGATGTGGAATCGGTTCCCGTTGCGCTTTCGCCGGGTGGGCGGGGTGGCGACCGAGCTGTGGCACGGCGGCCGCTGGTTCGCGACTCCGGCGTATGCGGGGCCCCGGCAGTTTGCCCCGGCGCCCGGGGGAGAGGCGGTGGTGGGCCACTATCGGGCGCACAACCCCTGGGCGTCCAACTTTCGGGTGGTGGCGCGGCAGGGCAAGCTGACCCTGGTGTGGCCGCACGGGGCTGAGGAGCAGCTCGTGCCCCTGGGCAGCCCGGAGGACTTCGCGTTTCGCTGCCACGACCAAGTCGGCCCCTTGGCGGAAGTGCTCCAGTTCCGCACGGCGCTCGGGGGCCGCATGCGGGAGGCCCGCCTGTCGGACCAAACCTATGATCGGTTTTTCACGCCGTGACGCCGGCCGTCCGTGCTGCGTGGGGCACTTAGGCGCCGGGGCTCACGCAAGACGAGGGGAGGTCGTGACGTGAGGATTGAACCTCTGACCCCCGACCGTTGGGACGCGTTGGCCCACCTGTTTGGGAAGGCGGGCGCCTCGAGTGGCTGCTGGTGCATGTACTGGCGGCTGGGCAACGGCTACTATCGGCGTCCGCACGAGCAGAATCGCGAGGACTTTCGCGCGGTGGTGGCGGCGGGACCTCCGCCCGGGCTCCTCGCCTTTGAGGGCGAGCTGGCGGTCGGATGGTGCCAGCTGACGCCGCGCGACGCGCTGCCGTGGCTGGACCGCGCCCGCTACCTGGGGCGGGTGGATGAGGCCGCGGTGTGGTCCATCAGCTGCTTCTTTGTGCGGCGGGGGTACCGCCGGCGGGGAGTGGCCTCGGCACTCATTGGTGCGGCTGTTGAGGCGGCGCGCGCGGCCCACGTGGAGCTGTTGGAGGCCTACCCCATTGATGCGTCGGTCCCGGGCGCCAGCCGCAACAACTTCACGGGCAGTGCGGCGGCGTTTCGCCGGGCCGGCTTTGAGACGGTGCTCGCCCGCACGCCCTCCCGGCCCATCATGCGGTACAACCTGCGCGAACCGGTCGCCCGCGGTGCGGACTGACGCTGTCAGTCCGCGTCGGGGGATGCCTCCTCGGAGCGAAGGATCCGAGCCCGCACATGCGCCGCGGCGGCCTGGTACACCGGCACCAGGTGGTCTCTGAGCGGCTCTTGGCCCCGCCAGAAGGGAAACGGGCCCAATCGCTCCAGCACCGGGGCGGTGAGCCGCGGCTCCGTGGCCGCGTCGCCGGCGGGCAGCGGGTCCGCGGTGCCCCAGTAGGCGGCCAGGTCGGGGTCGAGCGGCACCGTGCGTTCCGGGGTGTCCCGCGGCGGGGGCGCGGGCGTCAGCACCGACGCCTCCAGCCCGCGCAGCATCAGCAGCGCGATGGGGCTGCGGTCCAGTTCCTCGGCCACCAGGTACAGCACCGCGGCCTCGTGTTTACAAGGGTCCCCCCAGTCGGGGCACGAGCACGAGAGGGTCAGTTCCTGGCGCGACGCGGGCAGGAGCCCGACACCTTCCTGCCGCAGCACCGCGAAGCATTCGTCCGAGACGTGGCCGGCCGAAAGCTCCACCAACAGCCTCCGGTGCTCGTCCAGCACGTGGCTGACTGTGCGTTGCTCCGCGGCCGAAAACTTGCGCAGGCCAATCTCCACACGGTACGGGCGGGGCCGTGAGCCCTGCACCTTGGCGGAAATCACGCCGGGGTTCAGAGCAATTTCCACCACCTGCCCGCTCCGCGCATAGCGCCGCCCCCGCTGCATGCGCGGGTCCGGGGTGCCGCCTTCCAGGAGTTCCACCCAGTGTGCCCCCGCCGGGGTGGCGCCAAATCCGCCCCGCTGGGTGCGGGCGCGAATGCCACCCGCTGCTGGTCGGGGCTTGGACGTGGGCCAGCCCCATTCGTTGTCCCGCGACGGCATGCTACACCTCCACCAGGGTTTCTTGGAGACGAAACAGGTTCAAGACGTCGTCATTGTCCCACTCGGTGAGCCACTGCTCGCCGTCGCCCACGAGGCGGTCGGCCACCCCTTGCTTTTCCACCAGCATCTCATGAATGCGCTCCTCGACGGTGCCGCGCGTGACAAACTTGTGGACGCGGACCGCCTTCACCTGCCCGATGCGAAACGCACGGTCGGTGGCCTGATTCTCCACGGCGGGGTTCCACCAGCGGTCGTAGTGCACCACATGGTTGGCGCGCGTCAGATTGAGGCCCGTGCCGCCCGCCTTCAGCGAGAGGATAAACAGGGGCGGGCCCTCGTCCGCCCGCTGAAACTGCGCCACCATCCGGTCGCGCTCGGCCCGGGGCACGCCGCCGTGCAAAAACAGCACGGCGCGGCCGAAGCGCTCCTGCAGGTGGCGCTGCAGCAGCGTCCCCATTTCGCGGAACTGGGTGAAGATGAGCGCGCGCTCCCCGTTGTCCAGCATCTCGTCCACGAGAACTTCCAGGCGCTCCAGCTTGCCCGAGCGGCCGGGCAGCGGCGAGCCATCCCCCAGAAACTGCGCCGGGTGGTTCGCCAGCTGCTTTAGGCGCAGCAGCGTGGTGAGAATCACGCCGCGGCGCTCCATGCCCTCGGCCTGGAGAAGCTGGTCCTCCAAGCTGGTGACCACGGCGCGGTACAGCGCCGCCTGTTCGGTGGTGAGCTGGCAGTACTGCACCATCTCGATCTTGTCGGGCAGGTCCGGCGCAATCGTGGGATCCGTCTTGGTGCGCCGCAGTATAAACGGGGAGGTCAGGTCGCGCAGGCGCTGGGCGGCTTCTTCTTCATGGTGGCGGTGAATGGGGAGCAGAAACTGCCGCCGAAACTGCGCGGCCGTCCCCAGCCACCCCGGGTTGACCTGCTCGATGAGGGAAAACAAATCACCCACGTGGTTCTCGACGGGTGTCCCGGTGAGCGCCAGTCGGAAGTCGGCGGGAATGCTGGCGAGGGCGCGCCAGGTGCGGGTGGTGTAGTTCTTGACCGCCTGCGCTTCGTCGGCAATCACGGCACGCCAGGGCACCTCGCGCAGCATCTCGGCGTCCCGACGCAAGGTGCCGTAGGACACCAGCACCACACCCTGCGCGCGCGCCAGCTCCACGAATTCGTCTCCGCCGGTGCGGGCCGCCCCGTGGTGCACCAACACCGGCAGGGTGGGCGTGAATCGGCGCGCCTCCGCCTCCCAGTTGCCCAGAATCGATGGGGGAGCTACCAGCAGCACGGGCCGGGGGTCGGCGTCCTGCTCGCGCAGCGCCTGGACGAGCGCCAGCGTCTGCACGGTTTTGCCCAGCCCCATGTCATCGGCCAACAGCCCGCCGAGACCCCACATGGCCAGGTTGCCGAGCCACGCCAGCCCCCGCGTTTGGTAGGGGCGCAATACCCCGGTGAAGGCGTCGGGCGGCGCCAGCACATCGCGAGGGCGCTCCCCGCCCGCCGCGAGCGCGTCCAGCATCTCCTTCAGCCAGCCTGTCACGTCGGCACCGGCCACCGCATCGCCGGCTTCGTCCGTCAGCGGCCCATTGGCCATGGCCAGGCGCAGCGCGTCGCGGGCCCGCATTCGGCTTTGCGACTGGGCCCGCTCCAGAATGCGGGCAGCATCCTCGGCCCGCACATGTACCCAGGCGCCACGAATCTGTACCAACGGCGTCTTGGACGCGGCCAGGCGCTCCAGTTCTTCCGGCGTGAGCACCGCGTCCCCCAAGACCGCCTGCCAGTCCACATCCACCAGCGCGTCCAGGCGGAATCGACCGGGGACCGCCATGGGGGCCCGTACGTGGGCCCGACTCTTCACCCCCGACGCCCGCGCCTGCCACCAGCCGGGCAGCTCCAAGCCAAACCCAGCCTGCTCCAGCAGGGCGGCGTCCTCGGTGAGAAACCGGTACGCGCCCGCGACGTCTGTGGCTAAGGTGCTGGGCGCTCGGTTCCCCAGGACCGACCGCACCAACGGAGAGACGGCCGCCGCCTGGCCCAGCGCCAGCAGCAGCTGATCTCGCGCGACCGTGTCCCAGGGGGCGCCCAGGGAACGCTCCTCGCCCTGAAGTTGGCGCCAGAGTGCGTCCAGTTCTACGGACAGGCTGGGGTCTCCCTGCGCCACCGCGCGAAAGGCCACGTGCCAGGTGTCTTCCCTCCCCTGGTCTGCGTCATGGTCGTCGTCGAAGGTGCCGCCGGTGGGTGTCGGCTCCACCACGCGAAACACCAGGCGAAACGGCAGCGCATGCAGCAGCGTGAGCGGGCGGGACCACTCGGCCACCTGAGACTCCAGCGTGGTCAGCTCGACGGGCGTAGCGACCACCTGGGCATCAGAACGCAGCAGTGCCGCGCACCAGCGGTCGTGGATGCTGATGGTGAGGCGTTGAGGCGGCTCGACGTGGGCCGTGCTCTCGCGAACGAACTGGTCCACGGCGGCCGCGACGAAATCCTCGGCCACCTGCACGGGGTCGCGAGCGGGGGGCTCGTCTGCCTTCTCGGTCAGGGCCCGGGCCGCCCCGGGCAGGCGACGGGCCAGCGTTGCCACGCGGTTCCGGTCGCGCTGGCTCCAATCGGGGGCCCACCGGGCGTACACGTGGGGCCCGTCGCGGCGGGTGGTGGGCCAGTACTGGTGGCGGACTACCAAGCTTTCAGCCAGCGCAAATAGGGCGCCCCACACATCCCACGCTGCGTCGGCCCACACCCCGTCGCCCAGATGTCGGAGAACACCCTCGCCATCTGAGGGCGAAAAGAGCACCGGCCACCACGCGATGGGCGCCATGACCGTGGACACGCGAAAGGGCCGAAGGGTGACAGATGCCTCGTCGGGAATCGATCCCCCGGGGGGAAGGGGGCCATCCACCGTCGTGGGCACCCACAGCAGCTGGCGGCGTATGGCCGGCGGACCGCCTCCCGGTGAAGGAAAGAAAGGCCAGAGGCGCTGTACCAGCCCAGTCAGCTCATCGGCCCCGAGGGCAAAGGGCAAGTTTGGCAAAGCCGCCCGGGAGGCGCGCCGCGGGTAATCTGATGTCTCCGCCCAAAGCCTAAGGCTCGTCCCGTCACTGGCCGCATGCAGTGTGTTCATAAGGACCTGTTCGCCATCGACCCTCGCGGCTCCTGTTGATGTGAAGGCTGCCGGCAGCGCCCCGGGGTGCCATTTCATCAAGACATGGCAGGTAACAGCCGACACGGACCTGTACCACGGGGCGGCTCGCCCTCTGGTTCTAGCTTGGCCAGTCGAGTCGTAGGTTCGGCTGGGAAGCGTTCTTATATCGGGTATCGGGACGTTTTACCCGCTGTCGGTAGGGGGAAGGGCTATGGTGTACAGGGCCAACGCGAGGGCACCGCCCTGCGTGGCGGCATGACCGCATGCACATCGATTGCTGACACGCTCGACCTGCACCCTCTCTTCCGCCCTGTGGTCCGGCGGCCACATTGAAGCTCGGTGGGGGGCAGCGCGCTGGAGATGACTGAGGTCTTGGGGCCCCGCCCCTTGGGGCCCCTTAATTTCGGTGTACAAGTTGGAAACCGCCACAGTCAGGCGTTACCATATGGCAGAACGCCCAGTTCACGGGTCGATTGCCAAGTGGGTAGAGAAGGGGTTGACTTATGAAACGATTGACTTTCCAGGACCTTCAGGGCATGGTGGCGGGTCATGCGGCAGCGCTTCGCTGTGTGACGGACTACCAGCCAGCCGGAGGACCGGGGGACAAAGTGTTCCCGCCAACCTACGAAGGGGCCAAGTATGCCGCCGAGACGCGAGTCATTGACGGAGAAAAGGTGGACTGCATTCTGCTCGATTCCGTGGCTTCTCAGGCCAACCGGATTGAGCTGGCGCTGTTGGAGGCTCACCGGTCGGGTCGGCTCAAGCTGCCGACGATGTCTGTCGCCTTCGAAAGCGCAACGCTTCGCAAGCCCTTGGTGGTCACGAGCTGGGAGGCACCGCATCGGGCTGCCGACGCAATTTTCCGGGACAGTCTGTTGGACGGGAAGCCATTTCGCGAGTCCGACATGGGTTCCCTGCTGGACGACGCAGACATTCATCACGCGACGGGCCTGTACCGGATGTGTCCTGGCGCCTTGGTATTCGGGATCTGGGACTCGACCGGACCCCGAGGAGGACTGGGAGCGAAGATTCAACGGGCACTCGTGTCGGAGTTCGTCGCGCTGCAAGCGGTGGCGGGCACCAAGACATCCAGTCGCATTGATCCCCTGCAGATCGAGAGGCGGGCAGGCCCCGCCTTTCGTCGTCCGGATGGTTCGTGGACAGCGTTTGAAGAGCAGGCACAGAAGAAGGACGGCAAGGCTTTTCTCGTCAAGCTCTCCGCAAAAGGGGAGCCCGTGCTGTACGACGAGAAAAAGATGCAGGAAGAGGGGCGCCCCAGCGTCGTGAACCACGGCAACGTCACGCCCACGATCAAGGAGGGGGCTGGCGGCATCACGATGAGCAAAGCACGCCAGACGACCGTGCTGTCCCTGCCCGCCATCCGGCGGCTGCGCTTTCCATTGGAACACGAACTCACTTCGCGGCCGGAGGTGGATCTGGCGGCACGCACGGTGTTGGCCGCCCTCGCCCTGTGTGGGTCGGTGCTGGCACGAGAGGAAGGGGCCGACCTGCGGTCCCGCTGCCACTTGGTGCCGGAGGCACCGTTTGAGTGGGAGCTGCTGGACCACGGCCAGGAGGGAGTCCGCTACGAGCTCACCGGAGACGACAGCACCGACTTGGTTCATGCGGCGGTTCAGGGCGCCGAGGGGGTCGGGCTGCGCTGGTTTGGGGAGATTGACCTGACCCCCAACGCCGACCTCATGAAACTGTTGGAGCGGAGCCAAGCCCTGATCCAGGCCCAGGGGGCCGACTGATGGTCACCCTCGGCATCGAGTACTTGAACGGGTGGGCGATGGCGGCGGCCGACGGACCAGCGAAGTCGCGGGCAGAGTGGCCCCCGCATCCGGATCGGGTGTTCATGGCGATGGCAGCGGCGTACTTCGAGACAGAGGGCGCGGACGAGGAAGCTGCGGCGCTCCAGTGGCTGGAGCGCCAGCCGCCGCCCATCGTTCAGGCGGCGCCCTGCGATGTCCGCACCGCTGTGGGCGGGAATACGCCCCCGGTGGCGTTTGTGCCTGTCAACGACGTGAAAGTGGGGAAGCCGAGAGAAGCGGACTCGCATCAACAGCTGTTGGATCAGGGGCTGTCGGTGTTCCCGGCCCATCGCAAGCGGCAGCCGCGGAGCTTTCCGGTGGCGGTGCCCGAGGACCCGGTGGTTTACCTCGTGTGGCCGGATGGCAGCCTGGAAAGCTCCCTGCAGGAGGCGCTGTCCCACTTGTGCCGCAAAGTGACCCACGTGGGGCACTCGGCGTCTCTGGTCCAGATGTGGGTCGAGGCCACACCGCCCGCGACCAAGCCATCCCACCGTGTTTGGACGCCCCACGATGGCTTGGATGCTTCGATGCGGCTGCGTGTTCCCTACGAGGGGCGATTCTCATATCTGGCGGCGTCGGATCCCGGCCCGCATGTGCGTCACGCCATGACCCTGAGCAAGCGCGAGCGGGGAAATTATCTGGACGGTCTTGTGGATCGTCTGCGGCCCCGCAACAGCCGGTGGCAGGGATATCGACCGTCCGGGTCGCCCAAAGCCCCTGCCACGGCGGAGTGCAAGGGCAACCACTTCGATCCTCGCCTTCAGGTGTTGCGGGTGTCCGGTGGTCTGCCAGCAGGGTCCGTGCTGCAGGTTGTGACCGCTCTGCGGACATCTCTCCTCACGGCCCAACCGGACGCGCCCGAGTGGGTATCCGGGCTTACAGCCGACGGCGCGCCGTCGCGAGGCGCCCACATGGCTTTGGCTCCCCTGATCAATGCCGGGCATGCCCACGCGGATGGACGACTGATGGGCGTGGCCATCGTTCTCCCCCGCGGACTGGACGAGGCGGTCGCCGCGGCCGTGTTGAGGCCCTGGCTGCTTGACGACGAAGACTTCCCCAAACGCATCCCGGTTTTCCATGGCGCATGGTTCGAGGCGAGTGCGGAGTTGGACGAGCGGGAAGTACTTCCCCACACCTTGATGCCGGAAACGTGGGTACGCGAAAGCACCACGTGGGAGTCGGTGACGCCCGTGGTGATGGACCGCCACCCGCGGGGACGTGACCCATGGCCATCGATGGTGGAAGCCGTGGAGCGCTCGTGTGCGTACATCGGCCTGCCGCGGCCCGTGTCCGTCGAGTTGGCCCGCGCGCCCTTTGTGTCAGGCCCCGCTCGCGCAGACAACTTCCCACTGCTGCGCCGGCCGGACGGCACCGCCATGAGGCACCTCCATGCCCGGGTCGTGTTTCCCGAGCCGGTCGAGGGGCCGGTCATCCTGGGTGCGGGCCGCTACCGGGGATACGGAGTGTGCCGCCCTCGCTTTCCCCAACCAGCGGATCAGAGCATTGGCCAGAGTGAGCCGGAGGGGAACCCATCATGAACGTGGCAGGCAGTTGGGGCGCTCAGTTTGATGAATTCTTCTATGCCTTGTGGGATTACCACGCCTTCGCGTGGCAGCAGGCCCTGGCGGAACGGGTGCTTACGGCTCGAGACCCTTGGCCGGAGGGAGTGGCGTTGCCCACGGCATCGGGGAAAACGGCTTGCATCGACGTGGCGGTGTTTGCGCTGGCCATGCACCCCGAGCGGCACCGCATGCCGCGCCGGGTGTTCTTCGCGGTGGATCGTCGGCTCATCGTGGATGCGGCATATGACCGCGCTATGACGATAGCCCGGAAGCTGTACTGGGCGGCGCATGGTCCCGAGGGCACGGCGCCTGCCATTCTCCGCGAGGTGGCCGAGCGCTTGATGGCCCTTGGGGGTGAGGTGCCGCTCACGGCGTTCGAGCTCCGTGGGGGAATCTATCGGTCCGAGGCTTGGGCGCGCTCACCGGTGCAGCCCACCGTGGTGGCCACGACGGTGGACCAGCTAGGATCGCGCCTTTTGTTTCGCGCCTATGGGCGGCGACCGTACAGCTTTCCCATCTACGCCGGCCTGGTGGCCAACGACAGCCTCGTGCTGCTGGACGAAGCTCACGCCGCCGTCCCGTTCA
>JAJYPH010000155.1 GCA_021795575.1 Bacillota bacterium | reverse complement strand
GGCGTACGCGCCGCCCCCCGCCGGGTACGCGTCGATCACCTGGCTGTAGGACAAGACCAGCAGCAGCAACAGCCCGATGAGAGCCAACGAGATGGGCAACAGGTAGTGCATGGCCCCCAAGCCCGCCGTGATGAGCACGAACGCGATGGCTTCCGGGCCATACGCCACCGACGACAGGGCATCCAGCGACAGCGCCGCCAATCCCTCGGTGCTGCCAATCTCCTCGTGGCCAGCGTCGCGCTTCCGCAAGGGCCGGCCCAGGAGCAACTGCCCAATGTCCATGGGCAGAGTGTACGACGTCCGCGGCGGCCTGTCCCGAGGCCCGGGTGGCCGCACAGCCGATGTGGCCCGCCGTGCCAACACTAGGCATCACACCATACTGCGAGGAGCCACGGCAGAGGGCGGTCCACGGTTTCAGCGGGCTCATGGCGGCGGGTCCCCGACGACCACCGAAAAGCACGACCCGGACACGGGATGAGAACGCATCGCCCATCGGACGCCGGGGGTGGACCGGGTCCGGATGACGGCCTATGGCCAAGACCTGGGGGCCCACGTGCCCGACCCCGTGGCGCGCCTGAAGCGTCGGCCTATCAGGCCCGCCCCCCGTGCGCCGGACGTGCCGTCCGAAGGCGGGGCACCCGGCGAAACAGCGGCCGTTGGGCATTCCCACGGCGGAAGACCGGCTGCTGCCAGCGGCGGTCGCCTGCGTGCTGGGGTCCATATACGAGCCCGTGTTTCTGGACAGCTCCTTCGGTTTTCGGCCGGGCCGGAGCGCCCACGATGCGCTGCAGCGCGTGCGGCTGAGCGGCCGGGGCCGGTGGTGCAAAGGCTGCCGTAGCGAGGGCCGTATCTACTTACCATCTAAGAATACGATGGACCGACCCTGATATACTTGAGTATATACGTGAGGAGGGACGTCCGATGGAAACGGTGCGCCTGCGCCGAGTTGGCAACTCCGTGGTGGTGACGTTGCCTTCCCGCATTTTGGATGCGGCGCATTTGTCGGAGGATCAGACGGTGGCCCTGGAGGTGGGGGACGGCGGGGTGGTCATTCGGCCGTGGGATCCCGAGGCCCAGGCGGCCTGGGTAGCCTATACCGCATTGGAACCGCGCTACCGCAACGCTAATCGCCGATTGGCCGAGTAGCGTGCAGTTTTTAAGCGGGCGTCTGGTGGTGGCTATCCACCACGACCAAGCTCGACTGTGCGGCGGTTCTCATGGTGCTCGGGATTGGAGGATGCTGGAGAGCAGTGTAAGGCAACCCGCCGCCACTTGTGATGGCGCGTACCTGTACGGGGATGTCCTGGCGATGGCGGCGGCTCTGGGCCATGGGCTCATCACCTCGCATCCCTGGGTTGACGGCAACCAGAGGACGGGGGGATGGCGATGCTGACGTTCACGGCGATCAACGGGGTTCCTTGCCATGTCCCCGAGACGGCGTACTACGAGGTGGTGATGGCTGTCGCTGCCGGGGGCATGGACCGGGCGCAGCTGGACGCCACCTTGCGGCGATGGGTTGCCTGACCGTGCCGGTGAAGCCAACGGAACGGCCGCCATCACCCGATGCAGGTCGGCCAGGACCTCCGCCCACACCAAGATCAAGCCGTCCGGATAGCCGCGTGGATCTGCGGAATCCCGCCCAAGGGGGCAACGTGGCCTCCTACGAGTACGACCCGACCAACGGCGCCAGTGGCGCGGTGGCCTGCTCGCAAATTCGATAAACCGTCCAGAAATCGTACCGCCGTGCGCGCTTGGGCACCCAGCAGCGACCGTGAGCCAACCAGTGTCGGTATCGAAACGCCGCCGTCAGGTCTCCAATGTCACCGGCCAGTTCCGGACGAGCCTCACGCCGGGCATGCAAAATGTCCTCAGAGAAGTCAGCGCGCAACCCCTGCTCTCGATAGATTGCACGCAGCCTGGCGGTGACGTCGTCCCGGGGCTTCCGCGCCTGACACCGAACGCTGTAGTCCATGCGAAACATGGCCTCCACTGTTGAAAGCAGGCTAAAGCACAACAACGTGTCGAGCTCTATTCTCTGGGTGGCGAACACAGCGTTTAGTCCGTCGACGGTAAGACCGACGAACTCATCGGGGACAGGAAGAAGACAGCTTGCCAGGCGGGCGATCGAGGTCCTGTACGCGGCCAGTGAATCTATAGAAATCTTGTAGGTTATCGCTATTGACTCAATGGTTGGGGTTTCATGAGAGAATTTAGGCACCGATCACGCCCTTGATGGCTCGAGACAAGCTGTTTTGATCCAAATCGATGTATCGAGGCTGGGGCGGGGGCGTCATGAACTTCCACGACAGATCCGGCGAAAGGTTGCTGCCCGGCCCGGCCTGGGGGCTGGTTCCCCTCAGTAGCAGCAGGGGCACTTGTCCCTGGGGACCAGCCAGGTCAACGCGCCCATGCGCGCCAGCGATTTCTGCCCCAATGGGAACGAGTTCCACTTGGGCACTGCCCAACTGAGCAACCAAGCCAGGCGCGTGGTAGCGGCCGGCGTGCCACTCGCTGATCTGAGAGGTGGTGTCGGAAAACTGAACCAACCCCTTGCTGGCCAAGGGCCGTAGCAAGTTGCGGACGGTGTCCACCAAGTCCCTCGTGGCGGCAAGAAACTGATCGCGCCGCTGGTCCCAGTCCACCGTCATCTGGTCAGCTGACCGCTGCTGGTCTTGGAGGAAGCGCTCCAGATCTTCCAACTCGGTCATCTGTATCTCCTTCTCTCCTGTACGGCCGCCACCGTGAGACCAAGACGCAATTCTGGTTGGATCTTACGCCGACGCCTGTGGAATTACCAGCGGGCGGCCGACCACCCGGGTAGACAGCAGGGGGAAGTGCCGTGTGGTGGTGCTGCCCGGCTGGGCCTGCAACCCTCGTCGGGGCGCTGGTCCTCCCATCGCCCAGCGACGTGAACCAGCCAGGAGCATATCGTCGTGCCCGTGAGGCAGCGACGGGCTCGGTCGACGACCGACCCGGCATGCATCGTCGTGATCCTGCGGCGCGAAAGCCGCCCTGGCACCTGGAATGGGCTGGCGGCCCCATGGGCTTATGGCCGGCAGCGGACACTGCTGGGCAGGACCCCCCGCCGGGCGTGGCGAATAGTGCCTGCGAGTTGGTAACCGTGGTCTGGCATACAAAGAAAGAAGGTAGCACCGCTATGAGACTGCGATCGCTCGTGGGCGCCGGCGCCCTACTGGTGGCACTGGCCCTGCCGCTGGTGGGATTCGGGTCCAACCTGGTGTCCGCCTCAAGCTCCCCCGTGAATTATGGGTTGGAGCTGGTGCCCTCGAACAACGGGACCACCGTCGCTTATCAGGCCTTGATCACCGATGTGACGGCTGCGACGGCTCCGCGTCCGTGGTTCCAGTTTTGGGACAACAGTGGCCAGGGCTGGCACATGGTGCAAAACTACTCTTCCCGCAACACGTTCGACCTATCAGTAGCCCAAGCCCGCAGCACGCTGGTGATGGTATTTGCGCTTGCGCCGACGGCCGTGCAGGCGGGGAGCTACCGACAGGCTCAGTGGACTGCCGCCTGGTACGGGGTGCCCCCCGTGGAGGTGAGCATGACCACACCCCCGAGTCCCGCCGTAGGCGCCTCGTACACCATCTCCGGCAGCGAGAGTGGGATCCCTCATGCGGTGTATCAACTGTGGGTCAAAGGGCCCAGCGGCCACTGGAGCGCGAGCGGGGCGTACCAGGCGTCGGCAAACTTCTCGTGGACGCCGTCGGTCAACGGGTCGTACGAATTTGTGCTGTATGCACGTGACGGGCAGCTGCCACCGTATGCGGCCGATGAGGTCAGCACCACAGCCACCGTGTCCACGGCTGGCCAGCCCACCGGTGTTCTGCTCCAAAGTGCATTGCCGCTAGTCCCGAGCGGCGGCACCAAGACGGTTACCGTGTCGCTGGTCGACGCGGTTGGCGGCCTCTCAACCTATTCCGGCCCTGTCACGGTGGCGGTCCAGGCGGAGGGGGCGTTTGTGGTCAAAGGGCCGGCGGGCCCGGTCAGTACCGGAAACGTCACCGTAGAAGCCACCAACGGCCGAGCCGTCCTGGATTTGATCGGTGGCAGCACCGTGGGCGCATCGGGGACACTCGCGGTCACCGCTCCCTTCACGAATCCCCCCGTGACGTTCACGGTGGCCGCGGACAGCGCCACGGCCCAGGCCGGCTACGCGTTTTTCACGCCGAGCGGCGCGCGCATCTCTTCCGCGAACCCGGTGGTCGTCAACACGCCCGTGGATCCGTTCAACCGGACCCCGGAGATCCCGGTGGTCTTAAAGGCCGTAAACGTCTTCGGACAGGCGATGCCCGCTGCCGTGACGGACGACGTGTACCTGTCGCCGGTTGCATACCAAGCTGACCCGTCCTCGCTGGCACCAGGATTCCGCGGTTCGGGAGTCGTGGCGACGGGAACCCGCAGCACATTTGCCGAATACGTCTTGGTCACCAACGGCACGACTGCCACCAACCTGAACTTCTTCCCGGCCTTCACGGGGCTCACTGTCCTTTCTGCCCACGGGGCCAAACTGGTGGCGCATGGCGTCACCATCACCAAGCTGCAGTCGTCTTCCGGTACGGTGCTGACGCCGATAGCCGGGCAGAACGGCACCGAGACGGTGGTGGGCGTGTTGCCCAACAGCACGTATACGGTCACCGCCCAGGTGGTGGACCAGTTTGGTGAGGCCATCGCCGAAAGTGCCTTTCACGGCACGCCCACAGCGGGCATCGGTAGCAGTGGGCCTCGGCGCACCGCCTCGATGGTGTCGGCTCCCACGGCCACGGCCGCGGGCCAGTGGACCTTCACCTATGTGAGTGGCTCGGCAGCGGGGCAGTCCGACACGCTGACGGTAGACAATGCTCCTGCCCTGACGACCAATCCGTTTTAGACGCGGTTGTCAACCAGCGGGCAGGCTTGGCCAGCGCCCTTCCTCGGGGGAAGGGCGCTGGGCGTTTAATGGCAACCACCTTCGTGGCCGCAGTGTGAAAATTTGGGCCGGCAGCAGGACTCGGGCAGATCGTGTCGAACCCCAGCGGGCTTCAGTCGGCCAGAGGGTGATCCCGTGACGATCAAGGTCGGAGGTCCCACGTCCGGTTGGACCGAACAGGAAGGAGGATGACAGTATGAGGCGTCAATTCCAAGACCACGATAGTCCGCCGCGCCGTGTTCGCGGGGGGCGTCCGTGGTCCCTGCGCAAGGGCGTCGTCGGAGCGACGGTGGGGGTTTCGGCGCTGCTCCTGGCAGCCTGCGGGGTGAGCCCCGGAGCTTCGGGTGCCACGCATCCGTCGGCGCTGAACATCGCCATGCCGGTGGCCAGCAACCCGAACTGGTTCGCGCCCATTGTGCCCACGACCGCGTGCGCCACGCTCACCGGCGGCATGGGTGGAGGCATGAACCAGTACATGCCGCTGTTGTGGGTGAGCCGCACCGACACCATCAACTACGCGCGGTCCATCGCGAGCTCGGTCACTCCGAGCCACAACGACACGGTGTATACGATTCATCTCAAGTCCAACTGGCGCTGGTCCAACGGCCACCCGGTGACCGCGCAGGATGTGGTGTACGACTGGCAGCTGATGAACGCCGCCAGTCAGCCCAACGCCCCCTTCACGTACTGCTTTGCCGGCGAGGGCGGCCTGCCGGCGCAGTGGAAGTCGGTGGTGGCGACGAACGCGCACACGGTGGTGGTGACCACCACCAAGTCGGTCAACCCGGTCTGGTTCATCCACAACGGGCTTGCGCAGTTCATTCCCATCCCCAAGTCGGTGTGGGACAAGCACCACAACCTGACGCACGAGTTGTCCTGGATCAAGTCCATTGCCAATCAGCCGATGAACCCCGTTTACCAGGTGGTGGACGGCGCGTACCGGATCGAAAAGGCAGTCCCGAACCAGTACTACGAGTTTGTCGCCAACCCGCGGTACTCCGGGCACAAGGCAGGCATCTCGCACGTCATCTACAACTACGAGACGTCCTCGGCGGCCGAGTTCGCGGCCCTAAAGCGCAACACCAACCAGATTGGCTACATGCCGTTTGGGCTGTACGGCGTGCGCGGGCAGCTTGCCAGCCACTATCGCATCTCCGCCCAGCCCCAGTTCGGCTTTTTTGACATCACGGTCAACATGGCGTCCAACGCGCTCGACGTGGGGTCCCTGTTCCGCAGTCTCTATATCCGCCAAGCCTTGCAGGACGGCATCAACGAGCCGGGCATCATCCAGCGCCTGTACCATGGGCTGGCCACCAATACCCGGGGGCCCGCGCCGCGGGCCAATGACGCCTTCTACGACACCAAGCTGCCCGCGCTGTACTCGTACAGTCCTGCGGCCGGCAAGCGTCTTTTGGAAGCGAACGGCTGGCATGAGGTGGGTGGCGTGATGCAGCGCCACGGGCAGCGACTCGCGTTCCCCATCATGTACCCTGCGGGGTCGCCCACCCTGACCAACGTCATGCAGCTGTTGAAGCAAAGCTGGGCGGCGGAAGGGATCGACGTCACCCTGCAGTCGCTGCAGAGCAACGCGTTCGCCGCCACCGTCGGCAGCACGGCCACCAGCAACAAGTGGGCATTGGCGGGGGGCTCGGAGTGGATCTACGTCCCCGACTACTACCCCACGGGCGGCGGGCTGTTTGCCACGGGAGCGGGATTCAATCTCGGGCAGTACGCCAGCAGCCAGATGAACACCCTGATTCGGGCCACCTATCTGGGAGGCAGCGCGAGCACCATTCAGTCGCGGATGGACGCGTACCAGTCCTACGCGTGGCAGCAGCTGCCGGTGCTGTACGTGCCCACCCCGGATCTGCTGAATGTCGTGGCCACCGATGTGGGCGGCTGGAGCCACTGGTACAACATGATCATCAGCCAACCGCCAATCAACCGGCTCTACTGGAAGTAGTCAAAGCTCACACCCGCCGGGTGGACCTCAGGGGGGGTCATCCGGCGGGTGTGGCCGTCCCCGCCGCCAGACAGACAACTCGGATGCGCATCTCGAGGCGATGTGGCCCGGTGGGGCGCGCCGGATACGCGGCTGTGGGTGATGTGCGGGAAGCACGACGCCATCACCCCGCCCCGGCCGGAAAGCCGGGGCGGGGGCGATTGATTGAGACTAGGTTGCTTGGGTCCCCTGCGGGTTCGACGAAGTGCTTGGTGTACATGTCCGCGGCCGCCAGTTTGGGAAGGCGCGACGCGATCGCCCATGGCAGGAACGCCACCAGCGAGACCACCACGACGATGAGGCTTCCCACGTCAATGTTGAACAGCGATAGCGACCCGACGCCGCCCACGGAGGTCATGGCGGTCAGAAACACCATGTACACGATGTACCAGAGGGGTTGGCCCAGTCCGGTTCCGTTTTGTACACCAGGTCAACCCCACCGAGCTGATGGTCATGAGCGCGACGGCGCAAGGGACGGAGGGCCAGCCGCTCCCGTAGATAATGAGCGAGATGACGGCAAACGCCATGGCCGTGATCCACGCCCCGCCGCGCATGAGACCCGGGTGGCCGTTGCGCCGGCGCGCAAACATGATGGCGGAATTGGGGGCGAATGCGATGCAGCCGCCCACCACCGGATTTGCCGAAGCTTGGCGCTTATGAGGCCGCTGCGGCTCATGGCCATGAGCACGCGGCGGCCCGCACCCTGGTACACGTATCCGGTTGCGAACGCGCCACTATGGCGATCACGATGGCGAGCGGAATCAGCCACGCGATGCTGTTGGCGTGGGCAATCGTCAAAAATGGGTGGCCCGCGATGCGGGAGAGGGAACCCCAGTCACCCGCCGCCAGCTGCTCACGTTAACGGGCCAGGGCCGGAAAACGCGGGTCGTGCCCCTCATGACCCCGACGGCCACCGTTGTGGACCAGTATCTGAGGGCCGCCGGGCTCGGGGACCCCACCCACGGACACCCGCCGGATACGATGGAATGTGCCGAGAGAACCACGCTTATCCGAGCTATCTTTGTCGTTTCGTGTCGGAACGAGGCTACGCACGACGGGCGCCGCGGAGACCCCTGTCCCGCGACGAGTCAGCCGTGACGCCGGGAAACACCCCGGCTTGTCCTGAACCTCCGCCGTGGCTCGGCCAGAGATCGTCACCGTCGGCGCGGTCGCCGCTGCTTGGGCTCTGGCGGACCGCATCGAGAGAATGCTCGGGTTGCGATCAATCAGTCAGTCGCCCATCCTATGGGGCGGTGTCCTGCGTCCACGCGGCCAGCCCGTCGGCGAGCGGCGCTCCAGACAGAGTGACGGAAGCGTAGGAACGGACGCGCCTCGGGAGAGAGGAGATCGGCCACGGTGCACGCCTCTGATGTCAAGCGGGCGAGGACGGCGGCTATGGGCATTGCCTCATCGCTGCACCTGGCGATGGTGTCCGCGAATGTGGTGTAAAAAGCGGGGCGCGCTCTGAGGCCCAGGTTTTTCCTGGACAGAGAGCATCCCGTTCGGGTTTCCTTGGGTTAGTTCACAACCTGAAAGGAGACCGAACGAGAT